>JAHDFB010000002.1:85582-115660 GCA_020628475.1 Saprospiraceae bacterium
ATTTGGGGTGGATCTTTCATGGTCAGTCACACAGAAGATGATCATCCGACCAAAATGGTAGAAGAATTCTATCCTATATTTAGTCGATAAAAAAAAGGCTTGAAAGCAATCGCCTCCAAGCCTTTGTATATGATATTTATACCTTCGGTTGAATTAGAATGTATATCCCAATCCCAAAGTATAGTATGATTGTAGTTTTAATCCACCGATATTTACTTCTCCTGTCGTAGAATCCGCCAAAGAGTAAATAGCACGATCGGCAATCTGATTATCTCCACGTAATCCAATGTTTAATGCAACACCGATTCCATTGAAAATTTTAGCCGAAAATCCATTGATCCAAGTATAGTTCACTAAGCCTCCTGTCGTATAAGGAATAACCACTTCCACTCCGTTAAAGTCCGTGTAAGTAGCGTCTCCACCAGAATATGGTAAAAAAGCACTTAAGTTAGAAGACCAAGAAATACCTTTAAACAATTTAGCCGCGTATTGAGCACCGATCTTTGCACCTGGTGCTGAAATAAACTCCTGAGAAGGAAAGTTTAATTCATAACCTAAAGGATGAACGATGACAACCAATGCATCTAATGGTGTCCAAGTAACCCCTGCGCTTGCTGTCAATTTTGCAGGATTCAGGAAAGATAGTCTATATCGATCTCCCACCGTTCTCTCCGCATCGTAATTTACAATAGACGTCGTAAACTTCGCCTCCGCAGATATAGCTAATTTTGGATTGATTCTATATCCATATAAAGAAGATAAATCCAATCCTTCTGATAAAGCCACGATCCCTACAGGATCCGTTTTATCTTGTTTTGTAACCGTGCGTTGAACCGTTACATTTAATAAGTTTCTCCAGAAAAACTTTTCTTGAATATTATTGGCAAATCCGTTAAATCCGATTCCCAACCCAGTTGAACTAGCATTAGGAGATGTCAAGGCATACCAATTGTTGTTACTATTAAAATCTGCTCCAATGACACCTACACCACCAATTCTCCATCCAGGAATTGATTCAATTTTTCCATCAATAGCGGCAAGTTCTCCTTGCACTTTAGCCAACTCTGCAGCTTTTTCTGCTCTCTGAGCCATCAATTCTTCTTTATTCATCATCTCATCCTGTGCAAACAAGCTAAGGTTCAAACCAAGAAAAATCATTGTAAGAAATACTAGTTTAATAGAATTCATAAATACATGTTTAGTTTAATAAATTTTGTTCTTGATGCCGTAAATATATCCATATTTACCACAACGTATCCAATATTTAGACGTGTTAACATCAAGGAGTACTGAATTATTTAAAACAAAATCTTAGATATTTTTTTGGATTAAATAAAAAATGAGGTAATGCGCGGCACTACCTCAACCCTAACCAAATGAAACCAAATGTGTCTCATACTTCATGTCATTTTAACAAGAAGTCTCGCAAAATAGTAAAATGTTTTCCAAAACTTCATAAATGGCTATATAATTACGAGTAATAATCAAAAAAAATTAATATTTTCTAAAAAAAGGGTGAATAAATGAATAAATTCAATTGTGGCCGATTAAATATCATTTTTTGTTAAATATCGATACTATTCTTTCCAGCGCTATTATTTAAAAACAAGAACCGTATTTTTACATGAAATCTTAGAAAAGAACGGAATGTACAGACTTACATTATTACTTTTTAGTCTATTATGGACAGGACAAATGATCTTCGGTCAAACTCAAACAGAGGAAGATGCTTTATTTATAAAAAGCATTTATGATCAAACTCTTCAAGAAGGAGAATGTTATCATTGGCTGGAATACCTCACATCAAAAATTGGAGGAAGATTGGCTGGATCTCCGGCATCGATGGCTTCTGTATCCTATACCAAACAAGTCATGGACACGCTAAATCTTTCCAAAACATGGTTACAAGCTTGTGAAGTGCCTCATTGGAACAGAGGCATTCCTGAAGAGGTTCGCATTGTCAACTCTTCTCAATACGGTTCCCAAACATTGAATGCACTTGCTTTAGGTAACTCTATCGGAACGGGAAATTTAGGCTTAACGGCAGAGGTTGTTGAAGTACAATCACTGGATGAGGTCAAAGCGCTGGGCCGCAAAGTAGAAGGTAAAATTGTATTCTATAATCGCCCTATGGATCCCACTCAAATTCGGACATTCAATGCCTATGGCGGTGCCGTTGATCAACGTGTTTGGGGTGCAGCACAAGCCGCTGAATTCGGCGCTGTAGCTGTTTTAGTGCGCTCTATGACTACTCGATTGGATGATTATCCGCATACTGGAACCCTCGTCTATAAGGACGGAATTAAGAAAATTCCTGCTCTTGCCATCAGTACCAACGATGCTGAGTTGTTGAGTAGATTATTGAAAAAAGAAGCTGTTCAAGTATATATTCGAAATACTAGCGAAATGCTCAGTCCGAAAATGAGTTATAATGTTATCGGAGAAATTAAAGGATCCGAATTCCCCGATGAAATCATTCTAGTGGGAGGACATTTGGATGCTTGGGATGTTGGAGAAGGAGCTCATGATGATGGTTCTGGCTGTGTACAATCCCTTCAAGTTTTAAAAACGCTCAATGATTTGGGTTATCGACCTAAAAGAACCATTCGATGTGTCATGTTTATGAACGAAGAAAATGGGCTCGGTGGTGCTACCGCTTACGCTGAAATTAGTAATAAGAATAAAGAATTTCATTTGGCAGCTATTGAATCGGATGCAGGAGGATTCTCACCAAGGGGATTTAGTTGTGATGCGGATGTTTCTGTATTTAATGAAAAATTCAAAAACTTTTACAGCTTTCTACCATTGCTCGAGCCTTATGGCCTTTTATTAACCAAGGGCGGCGCTGGTGCAGATATCAACCCCCTGAAAAGTCAAAAGGGATTACTCATAGGCCTTAGACCAGACTCTCAACGATATTTTGACTACCATCATACAACGATTGACACCTTTGAAGCGGTCAATAAAAGAGAATTAGAATTAGGAGCCGCGGCCATGACGAGCATCGTTTATCTCATAGACCAATATGGATTATAATGAAAGAAATCGCACTAAACAACAAGTTATTTGAAATCTATTTAACAGAAGAAGAAATCCAAACTCGGATTCGTATGTTATCACATGAGATAAATGAATATTATGATGATAAATATGACGAACCGGTTCATATTATCGTAATGATGAATGGCGCCTTTCTTTTCGCGGCGGACATCGTACGACAATTGGATTTCCCACTCCATATGTATTTTGTTAAATCCAGTTCTTATGAAGGTTTGCAATCCTCCGGTAAAGTGAATTTTGATTTGCCTGAAGATTTAGAAATTAAAAACAAACATGTTCTCGTATTAGAAGACATCGTAGATACAGGAAGAACCTTTCAAGTTTTCTTAGATGAAATCGTAAAGGATAAACCCAAAGATCTAAAAATCTGCAGTCTATTAGTCAAACATAAAAATCAAGAAATCATGCAAAAAATTGACTTTGCTGGTTTCATGATTGATGATCCTTTTGTTATTGGATACGGCATGGACTACAATGGGAAAGCCCGAGATTTGAAAGATATTTATATGCTAAAGACCAACTAAATATGTACATCACAGAAAACGATTTTGAACATCTAAAACAGGTGACCATCAATGCTGGGAAAGCAATCATGGATATCTACCATAAAACAGAACGAGGCATTGAATATAAAAAAGATGATTCTCCTCTAACACAAGCCGATATTGCAAGTAACCAGATAATAAACGAAGGATTGGCCGAATTAGAAACGGCTTACCCTATTGTTTCAGAAGAAAACGACCAATGGAATGATGAAGATCGAGCGGCTCTAGAAACATCTTGGCTTATCGACCCTTTAGATGGTACAAAGGAGTTTATCAGTAAAAATGGAGAATTTGCCGTTTGTGTAGCATTGATTCATCAACACAAACCGGTCATTGGCTTGGTCTATGCGCCCGTAAAAGATGAACTCTATTACGCTCGAGAAGGAAAGGGTGCTTTTCTTCAAATTGATGGAAAAGTTCAGGCATTAAAGACCACTGCCATCAATTTACAGTCGAAAAATCTTCGAATTGCAGTGAGTCGATCTCATATGAATCCTTTGAATAATAGTTATATAGAAAAATTAGAGGATCCTGTCTTTGTCCCTAAAGGAAGTATTCTCAAAATGACGGACATTGCTGTAGGAAATATCGATGTGTATCCAAGATTCGACATGAAAACAAAGGAATGGGATATTGCCGCTGGACAAATTATCTTGGAAGAAGCTGGAGGGGTTGTTATCGACAGTTCTACCAATGAAGCCGTACGATACAATAAATTGTCCTTACAAAGTCCACCATTCATTGCCCGAGCCCAAAGTATATGATTAGTGCTGTCATCATTAGTCTCAATGAAGAAAGAAACATTGGGGAAAGCGTTGCTGCGCTTTTGAAGTTGACAGACGATGTGCTCGTTTTAGATTCGGGCAGCACCGACAAAACGGTTGAAATAGCAAAAGATCTGGGTGCTCGAGTGATTTCTATCACATGGCAAGGTTATGGTAAAACTAAGAATGCTGCCATCGAACACATTCGGTATCCTTGGATACTTTCTATCGATGCAGACGAAGTCCTAACTCCTGAACTGATTCAAGAATTAAAAAACATCACACTCAATAAGGATTGTATTTATGCCATCAACATTTTACCGAATTATTGTGGGCATTGGATTAAACATAGTGGCTGGTACCCAAGCTATAAGAAACGCTTATATTATTCTCCAGAAGTGCAATGGGATGATCGCGCTGTACACGAAAACCTTCGTTGGTCCGGCGATAAAAAAGTAGTCAGGTTGAAGGAAGAGTTACATCACTTTTCATATCGAAGTCCTGAAGACCATATTCGAAAAGGAAGACATTATGCAAAGCTAGGAGCTCAGCATCTGATAGAATATCAAAAAAAAGTACCCATTTTCAAACAATATTTAGGTCCTGCATTTCGATTTTTTAAAATGTTCGTACTAAAAAGAGGGTTTTTGGATAAAAAGGCAGGGTTTTTGCTTGCTTTAAGAGAAGCGAGGATGGTGGCATGGAGATATGAGTACTACCGGGCGATGAAAAAATCGTAGTACAACATAGATCAAAGCTTCCATTCATAAAGATTTAGCCTATGAAGTCGAAGTCATCAAATCTATTTTTCTCTGTTCTAGTCTTTCTAATACTATTGTTGATATATTCTTGCCATTCAAGTAAAAAAACCGTACAACCCGTTAACAGTGCTGTTTCATTTGAAATGAATACGGACGAAAGTCTTACAGATATTTTAGCAAAAGCAGAAAGCGAAAACAAACTGGTCTTTATTGACTTTTATGCAGAGTGGTGTTTACCCTGTCAATTAATGGATGACGAAGTATTTAATAAACGAGAGGTGTATCAATTTATGAACGAACACTTCATCAATTATAAGGTGGACATTGAGAAGAGTAATGGTGCGAACCTCAAGCTGATGTTTAATGCCCATAAACTTCCAACCCTTTTATTTCTGGATGCGAATGGAAAAGAATTAGACCGTCGAGAAAAAACCATATTTCAGACAGAATTAATGTCAATTGCCAAAAATTTGACACAGAACTAAAATTTTTTTCAAAAAATTGCTCAAATACGAATTTATGCATATATTTTAAAGCTTTATGTAAATTGAAGTTGTGAGCACTAAATAATTATCTATGAGTTAATTATAGGCAGCGCTTTTAAAATCTACGTACTCTTAACATTTATGGGAAAGTCCCATTCCCGACATTCGTTTAAAAGGCTAGCACACTTTGAATAGACCATTTTATTCATAGTTACTCACTACCCCAATAGTAGGTAACCATTAAATCAGTCGATATGAAAAGATTAATACTAACTTCCCTTTTCTTCTCTTTTACCGGCTTTTTCCTTTTTGCTCAAGATTATATTGGGTCAGGCAATACCGATGTTATCATTTCCGCTTCTGATGAATCTGGAAATAGTACTGCCGACCATATTCTTGACGGAAGTGGCCTATTAGCCAAAGAGTATGAAGCTACGCGATTTTTACAACAGGCAACCTTAGCCTATGATGGTGATGACATCACCGATCTCAAGGATAATGATTTCACAGCTTGGATAGACTCACAGTTTACCAAACCAATCACCTACATGCTTCCCATTCATGATGCTATATATGCAGAAGCGGAAAACCTTTACTACGCCAATGGAGGAACTGGAGATTACTGGGGGCCTTCCGACAAACATTTCCATTACGCTTGGTGGCAAACTACCATGGAAGCAGAAGATCAACTTAGGCATCGAGTTGCCCTAGCGTTAAGCGAAATTCTTGTTATTTCTGCTAATTCTGATTTATCAGCTTTTGGGGAGGGATTGTCTACGTATTACGATATTTTACTGGAGCATGCCTTTGGCAACTATCGAGATCTTCTTTTTGATGTCACGATGAACCCAAGTATGGCTTATTATTTGACCTCCTTAAATAATCCAAAAACGCAAGGACCTATCAGACCAGATGAAAATTATGCACGAGAAATTATGCAATTATTTACCATTGGTCTATACGAATTGAATACAAACGGAACGTACAAACTTGACGGAAATGGTGATGAAATTCCGACCTATGATCAAGACGATATCAAAGAGTTCGCTAAGGTATTTACTGGATTAAAAGGAGGTGCTTGTGATGATGATGATCCTGCAGGATGTACGGTACCATTTGGTCGAGGAATATTTGGAATTTCAAAACGTGTTCCATGTGTAATGCACGAACCTCAACATGAACCTGGCATCAAATATCTATTGAATAATGAGTCAACCAACAGTACTGGTATGGGTGACATCAATAATGCTATCGATAATCTATTTGAACATGACAACGTAGGACCCTTTATTGCCAGAAGATTAATTCAACGGTTGGTTAAATCCAATCCATCTCCTGATTATATCAGTCGAGTAGCGAGTGCATTCAACAATAATGGCAGTGGTGTTCGGGGAGATATGAAAGCAGTAGTCTCTCAAATACTCCTAGATCCAGAAGCAAGACAGGCAAGTTATATCAATGATCCTGATAACGGTTTACTAAAAGAACCTATTTTGAAATTTGCCCACGTCGTTGCGGCAATTGATAAAGACAATCCATCTGGCAACTACTGGAACAATGGATTTGATTTTTCTAATGGTGTTAGTCAACACCCAATGCAATCTCCTACCGTATTCAATTTCTTCTTACCGGATTATATTCCTAACAATGAGTTGAGTGGTTTATACGGGCCGGAATTTCAAATATTTAATACCAGAACATCCATCAACTGGGTTAACTATGTACATCGTTGGGTTATCAACGGCGTTCTTTTCTGGGATTGGGAAGGAGATTATACGGAAAACGTATATACGGATTATACGCAATACGAGCTGGATGCCGTGAATATGGAAGAGTTTATCAATAAACTAGACCGATTATTCACGGGTGGAACGCTGACGGATCACACACGTAATGAGATACGTACTGCGCTGAACGGTATTCCAAATAATCAGTATAATCAGGCGAGAATGGCACTTTATTTAATTCTCGTATCTCCTGAGTACGCTATTTTAAGATAATCAATTGACCCAAACTTCTTTTTCAAGAAGTCAAAATATATAATAATGAAAAGAAGAAATTTTTTATATCAAGCCAGTTGTGCTTCGGTAGGTTATACGACCCTATTTAGCACCCTGTTTAACCTAAAATCGATCGGTGCTGCCGCTTCTCTCAACTTTGTGGATAGCTGTAACGATTATCGAGCTCTTGTTTGTTTCGTGATGAACGGAGGTAACGATTCCTTCAATATGTTGACACCATTCTCAGGAACAGAGTATACGGATTATGCCAATACCAGAACAGATTTAGCTCTAGGAAATGGCCAGAATGGTACACCAAATGAACTTATTGAAATTGATCCTACAACTTCGCAAGGAAGAACATTGGCGATGCATCATAGCCTAAGTGGTTTAAAAACTTTATTCGATAATGAAGAACTTGCTTTTGTTGCTAATATTGGATCACTGGCACAACCGATAGCCGATGTAGCTGAGTATTATTCTGGAACTAAAAACATTCCACTCGGATTATATTCACACTCGGATCAACAAATGCATTGGCAAACCGCTAATCCGATGATTCGTACAGGCATTGGTTGGGGTGGAAAAATCGCTGATTTATTAGATACAACAACTTGCAATAATACGGTATCTGTCAATATTTCACTTTCTGGAACCAATGTATTCCAAGCAGGTAATGATAGTTTCTCTTATGTCATTAGTCCGTATGATGGAAGTATTGGCATTCAGAATTATGGTAATGGAAATACCTTTTACAACCTTCGAGATGCAGCGATCAACAATATGTTGGACCACAACTATCAAGATGCCTTCAAGAACGCATACAAGTTGGAAGTAAAGCATGCCAATGATACCCACCTTCTATTTAGTGGAGCGATAGACCAAGTCAACTTAGCTACTACATTTGGCGATACGCAACTGGAAAAAAGTTTTGAAATGATCGCTAAGACGATCGCTGCAGCCAACCTACCAGGTAATGGCTTGTCGAACATGAAACGACAAATATTCTACGTGGATATGGGCGGTTTTGATGTACATGATGAAGTACTTGTTTCTCAAGAACAGTCTTTTACAGTTATTAATGCTGCCTTGATGTCCTTCAATGCGGCTATGAAAGAAATCAATTTGAATGACAAGGTAACTACGTTCTCGGTTTCAGAGTTTGGTCGAACACTAAGCTCCAATGGTCAAGGATCTGATCATGGATGGGGCGGAAATGTATTTGCCATGGGAGGCGCTGTTAACGGTAAGGAAGTGTATGGAACGTATCCTGATCTGGTATTAAATTCTTCATTAGAATTAGGGGGCGGTGTTTACATTCCTCAAACATCTGCCGATGAATACTTCGCAGAATTAGCATTATGGTTTGGCGTAGCTAAGTCCGAATTACCGTTGATTTTCCCGAACATCGGAGAGTTTTACGATATTACTTCACCGACCACTCCTATTGGATTAATGGCCTAAATTTTATGAAAATGAAAAGAATTATTCAAACATGTTTTTTGGCTTTATTTGTAATAGCAAGTTTGCAAGGCCAATTAAATCCCGATCGACATACTACATCACCATCTGACGGTTGGTTATCCTGTAATGAAACGATGAATCCCGACCCGGCCAACGGCCTCAGTCATTGGATTATGATCGATATTCAATCAACAGAACAAATTACTACTTTCAAAATGTGGAATCACAATGATCCCGCTTCTCTAGATAATGGTGTGGATCGATTGAAAGTGCAATATTCTCTTGATGCTACTACTTGGGTAGATGGCGGAGAATACAATATTGCCCGTTCTGACGGCTCTGCATTCTATGAAGGAATTGATGTAACAAATTTTAATGGGGCTTCCATGCGCTACATTTTGTTGACGGCTCAATCTACGCATGGAGGGACTTGTGCCGGAATTGCCGAAACTAGATTTTATCTTGGACAAGCTGTTCCTGTAGAATTAGCATCCTTCAAAGGAAACTGTGAGGACGGAGAAAAGCAATTGCAATGGTCATTTGCTGATGTCTCTGACTTTGCTTCCGTTGAAGTGCAATACAGTACTGATGGAAAAGAATGGACCGGTATTTACACGACCTCAAATATGGGCTCAGAAACGGATGGGATATACTCGAATAAGTATTCGGATACACGTCTGATCAACGAAAGCAATCACTTTTATCGCTTGCGATTAAACGATATCAACGGTGATTTCAAATTTAGTGACATTGTTGAAGTGAATTGTGAAATTAACGAAAATGATGTACGTACTTTCCCGAATCCAGTATCGGACAAACTTTATGTAGATGTTGAGCTAATCGATGCAGAAAATATCGACTATCAGTTAACAGACATTCTTGGAAAAATTGTAAGCCAAGGTGTATTTAATGCCGATGCCGGTAATAATCGATTCAATATCAATACGACAGAGCTGATTGAAGGAAATTACATACTTTCTCTTCAAATAGGTTCTAAGAATATTGAAAAGAAAATTATAAAGTTTAAAGAATAGACATATACTTAATCCCATGTATATAGAAGCTTAGTAAATCATTTTTTACTAGGCTTCTTTTTTTGATTATATTTAACCCGAATTATGCATTGGAACTTTGTAATGAGAGGTCAAAGTACAATAAATTAAGTGGTTTTTGCGAAAGAGGCATAGCACCGTTCTGATGATCGAGCAAAAACAAGTGAAACGTCTTATTTTGAAGTAGTTTGACGTCGTAATAGATTTTCTAATGCATATTTCGGGTTTAATGCATCAAGATGATCCCTTGAATCCATCCAGCAGGATAATTGCTAAAGAGTTATCTATGTTTTGGAATGGTCGAGTTAAGATCTCATCACCAAACCAAAAAATCAAAAAATGAAAAAATTCAAGCTAGTAGCCCTTTTGCTTTTTAGTTGCATCTGGAGTTTTGCACAGGATAAAAATACATCTAAGCTTAAGTTTAAACTCTACATTGACAGTTATTATGCTAGTTTCAGCGATGATTTATCACAATCCAGTCTACAGGCTTTTACGACTGTTTCACCTCGAGATCAACAATTTAGCATCAATGTAGCCCAGTTTGGTTTACACTATGAAGGAAAGGATGTGCGCTCCAATCTTACCGTTCATTATGGAGATATTGCCAAGGCAACTTGGTCTAGTCGATTTCCAAATATTCAAGAAGCCAATGTCGGTGTTCATTTATTTCCCAATTGGTGGCTCGATATTGGGTTTTTTACTACCCATATTGGAACAGAAAGTTTCTTACCGAAAAACAACTACTTAAGTTCTACCGCTGTGCTTACTTACAATGAACCTTTCTATCAAGCTGGAGCCAAATTGGCCTATGAGGGAAGTGAAAAATACGATGTAGAATTTTGGATTACCAATGGATACAATTTTTTCCAAGATGTCAATAAAGACAAATCATTCGGTCTATTATTTAACTATAATATTTCTAAAAATAGCTCCATTACTTATACCAACTTAAGTGGTAATGAACAGGCCATTGATGACGAAGTCAAAAAGTTCAGATCGTATCATAATCTATACTTCAATAGCAGTATTAAAAATATGATCCTATTGACGCTTGGAGTAGATTATGGATGGCAAACCAACACCATCTCGAATACCGAAACTGCTACTATGTTTGGTGGTGTCGCCACCATTCGATTTAAGTGGACCGAAAAATTATCAACGACCTTGAGACAAGAAATTTTCCAAGACGAAGCGGGTTTTATATCGGGTCCTGTAGCTACCATTGATATGATACCAGAAGGATTACAACTTCAAGGCACCACCCTTGGTGTTGAATATAAACCGACCAATAACAGCTATTTAAGAGCAGAAACAAGAAGACTACAATCCTTGTCAGAAAATGCTATTTTATTTGCGAATGATACTCCAAGAACGAGATGGGAGTCGATGATTACTGTCGGTTATTATATCGACTAGAAATGTAATGAATTACATATTTAAATAAAAAAATATAATTTTTTTTATCAAGGCGAATCGTTTGTATTTATTGACTTTAGAAGGTTAAAATGCTGTTAAATAGTAGAAAGCCTGCTTGATAGTTTGGAATATTGATTCTATATTTACAACCACAAGGCGAATTTTATATGGCCTTTTAGCATTTTTTAAAAATCAAATCAATAACGCTTATAGAATAAAAATCTACACTGTAAAATAATTATAGATTATTACTCACCGAATTAAAAGTGTAGATATGAGCGTGTCACAGAAATTAGACAGAGAACTTATTAACGAATACCTAGAAGGTAATGATAAGTCATTTGAGATTCTTTTGAATCGTCACAAAGAGAAAATTTATACTTCCATTTATTTATTCGTAAAGGATAGAAGCAAAGCAGAAGATATTTTTCAAGATGTTTTCATTAAGATTATTGATACCTTAAGAAAAGGAAAATATAATCACGAAGGTAAATTTCTTCAGTGGGCTATGCGTATATCGTACAACATGTGTGTAGATAATTTCAGACGATCAAAGAGAAGAACCAAAGTATCTGCTACAGAAACATTCGATATTTTCGATGTTTTAGAATCGGGCGATGATAATATGGAGACCACCATTATGAAATCTCAAATGCATGAGAAGTTGCGATACTTAGTAGATCAATTACCAGAAGAGCAAAGAGAGGTTGTAATCCTAAGACATTATGCGGATATGAGCTTCAAAGAAATATCTCAATTAACACGCGTGAGTATAAATACCGCTTTAGGTAGAATGCGATATGCATTAATCAATATGAGAAAAATGGTTGGTAATAAAGAATTGTTACTACACTAAGACAATACATTCTGACAAAATGTGATAATCTACAGTTATTAGTAGACAAACAAATTTAAATGAAAAGAGCCGTTCCTTGGAACGGCTCTTTTTTTATCCCTAGGTATTGAGTTCGTTATGCCTCAGCACCTTCTTTCATTGTAATATCATACTTCGCTTTCACCTTCGCTTCGATCTCCAATGCCACCTCTGGATTATCTGCTAAAAATCGTTTTGCCGCTTCACGACCTTGCGCAATTTTAGTTCCGGCATATCCATACCATGCTCCACTTTTCTCTAAGATTCCTGCTTCAACTCCTAAATCCACAATTTCTCCTCTTTTAGAAACACCTTCTCCAAACATGATGTCAAAATGTGCTAATCGGAATGGCGGCGCCAATTTATTTTTGACCACCTTCACTTTCGTTGGATTTCCGATGACATTGCCTTCTTTATCTTTAATAGCTGATCCTGAACGACGAATATCCAAACGCATAGAAGCGTAAAATTTCAATGCATTACCACCTGTGGTCGTTTCAGGGTTACCGAACATCACACCAATTTTTTCTCTTAACTGGTTGATGAAAATACAACAACATCCCGTCTTTCCGATCGTACCCGTCAATTTTCTCAAAGCCTGAGACATTAATCTCGCTTGAAGTCCCATCTTACTATCTCCCATTTCTCCTTCAATCTCGGATCTAGGTACCAATGCAGCGACAGAGTCAATAACGATAATATCGATCGCTCCCGATCGGATTAAGTTTTCCGCGATTTCCAATGCTTGCTCTCCATTATCTGGTTGAGAAATCAGTAAATTCTCGGTATCCACCCCTAGGTGTTCGGCATAGTATCGATCAAAGGCATGCTCCGCATCAATAAATGCAGCAATTCCTCCGGCTTTTTGACACTCTGCTATTGCATGAATGGCTAAAGTCGTCTTTCCCGAAGATTCCGGTCCGTAAATTTCGACAACTCTTCCTTTCGGAAATCCTCCAATCCCCAAGGCAATATCAAGCCCTAATGATCCTGTCGGAATGACGTCGGCTTCAACAACTTGTTGATCTCCTAATTTCATGATGGTTCCTTTACCATATGTTTTGTCAAGCTTATCTACTGCAAGCTTGAGTGCTTTCAATTTTTCTTGTTTCTTATCTGCCATCTTATATGGTTCTGATTTTTGGCCACGTAGTAAAATTTGCCAAAACGGTTAATTATAATAGAATTGCGAAATTAATATAAGTATAAATATAATGTATAGTTTATTGGAATAAAAATCACTATTCATAATAAAGAAATACCATATTTTGTTGCAATTGCATTCTTAATAAAAGTATTGGCCATTCAAACCTTGAAATAACCAATACCATACTGCCTTCCGATTCTATTCTAGTAAATAATATTCCAAGTGTGCATGGGCCTTTCCTATGATCAATATTAATCTTTCCAAATTCCGCTTTGAAATCGTCTCCATCTAGCATTAAAAGGAAAGGAATGTTGCGTATGTGTGTACTAATGGGTAGTGTGTTATTTACTTTAAGGAAAATCATTCGAGCAGAAAAAATATGCCCAGAATTCTTGACAACAGCCATCTTTCATATCTCAAAAATCCATGCTGCCGAAATCATTCTGGACATATAATCGATTAAAATGCCGCTACAGGCTCCTGTTTCTTATCCAAAAACTTGAATTCATCCACTACAATGTTGGTTGATTTTCTTCGAATTCCTTGATCATCTTCATACACATTGTAGGCAATTTTTCCATGAACGGCAATCTTGGATCCTTTTTGGGTATACTTAGCCAAAATTTCTGCTTTTTTGCCCCAAACTTCCAACGCATGCCACTCGGTTCGTTGAACGGACTCTCCATCTTTGGTTTTGAATCGTTCACTTGTAGCGAGACTCGATTTTGCAAGAGTTCGCCCGTTACCGAAATTTTTTACTTCGAAATCATTTCCTAGATTTCCAATGAGTGTTACTGAATTACTTACAGTCATAACTTGATTTTTTTATGCCAAATCAGGCGATTAATAAAATATTGTTTGACTGGACTTTTTCACTAAGCGCTATTGGAATTTTCCAGCCTTCTTCTATTAGTGTAACGAAGGGTGGATTCCGTTCCCTTTTTTTGCATCTTTTTTTTAATTATTTTCAAAACCCTAGTAAAATAAGGACATACAGCTTGAAGATTTTTTCAAAAATTTAATCAATTTAAAGGTTGCTGGAGAAAATTCTTGCCAAAAATAGATTGAATTATACTCGAGTAATAGCGTCTGAAATTTCCGGGATAGGGATACGAAGGACAGGCTGAAAGCCTGGTGTTCTTATCTAATAAACACTCACTTTCTACTAAGATATCATGGACATACTTCTAACAGAACTGTTAGCATAGATCACAGGAAGATAAGAACACGGAGCTTGGCGAACTCCTGGCATAGCCCGGGTCTCGAACGGCTGTTCCTCAGCAGTACGAGACATCCCCCTAAACGAAAAACAGCCTATAAATGATATTTCTGCAATGGTTGTGCCAACAAAAACTTCTCCGCACTACTAATGCTCATATCAAACTTCCAATCCTCTGGATAGGTATCTGGATTCAACAAACATTTCGGTTCAATATAAGGATATATTTCGTCATAACGCATGTTCTTATTCATCACAATTCGTCGGTAGATATGGGATCGATTAATCATATCTGGATCATCCAATCCTGACGCTCCCATGAGATGCACAAAACTCTTCACTGTCTCTTTATGATAATGCGCAACGCGGTGCTTTTTATCTTCGACAACTAGGCCTTTGACCAAATGCTCTTTTTGGGTGGCTACGCCCGTTGGACAGGTGTTGTGATTGCATTCTAAGGCTTGAATACAACCCACGGCCATCATCATCGCCCGTGCGCTATAACAAAGATCAGCCCCTAGAGCCATTGCTCGGAACATATGAAATCCCGTCACTATTTTACCCGAGGTAATTAGTTTAATATCTTCTTTGATACCAAATCCTTCTAATGCATTATAGGCGAAACTAATTCCATCTCGAAATGGCATTCCCACACTATTTGAAAACTCGATCGGAGCGGCCCCGGTTCCTCCCTCTCCACCATCAATGGATATAAAGTCTGGTTTAATGCCCGTTTCCACCATTGCCTTACAAATCGATAAGAATTCTGCTTTGTGACCGATACATAATTTAAAACCAACAGGTTTTCCACCGGAAAGGTCTCTCATCTTCTTGATAAATTTCATCAATCCTATCGGTGTATTGAAGGCCCTATGATAGGGTGGCGAATTAACATCTTTATAGGGTTCTATATTTCGAATTTTGGCAATTTCGGGTGTTGCTTTTTTAGCTGGCAAGATTCCTCCATGTCCAGGCTTCGCCCCCTGCGATAATTTTAGCTCAATCATTTTGACATTGTCTGCCGCTACACGTTGCTTATACAGGTCTTCATCAAAATTTCCATCTTTACTTCGACAACCAAAATATCCTGTACCTATTTGATAAATAAGATCTCCGCCAAATTTATCATGATAAGGGCTAATCCCTCCTTCTCCCGTATTATGTGCAAATCCTCCTATGGCTGCGCCACCATTCAATGCCATGACAGCATTCTTAGATAAGGAACCAAAACTCATCGCTGCTACGTTGAATAATGAGGCGTTATACGGCTGCTTGCAATCCGGACCACCGATCAGGACTCTTGGATCATGATCCAACTGATGGGGATCAATAGGTGCTATGGAGTGATTCATCCACTCGTATCCCTCTGCATATACATCCATCTGTGTACCGAACGGCGTCGTATCAGTCACCTTCTTTGCTCGTTGGTAGATAATATTACGAAATAAGCGATTGATCGGACGCCCTTCATAATCAGGTTCGATAAAGTACTGGTAGATTTTAGGTCTCAACCATTCCGCGACATATCTTGATCGCCCAAGGATTGGGAAATTTCTGGCAATCGCATGCTTCTTTTGGAAATAATCATACATGCCAATCAATAGTAAAGGACTCAAGAGCGCGGCTGCTATCCACCACCATGGACTCACATAATAAATCAACGCTCCTAAGATGAGAATCGTAGCAATGAAAAATAATAAAAAGCCTTTTCGCATTACACATTTTTTGGTTAACACCCTAAAATACATGATTCACAGAGGATGTTTATAAGATTCTTTAAACTATTTTTGGAATTAATCCTTTATGATACTGGGTGACAATTAAGCTACGATCAATGAGTCTTTCAACTACTAACAATAAACAACTCATCGAACAATACGTTCGTATACGTGCCTATACAGAATCCCTGTGTGCACCATTGAACACGGAAGATTATATTCCACAACCCGTGCACTTTGCCAGTCCACCAAAATGGCATTTAGCGCATACAAGTTGGTTCTTTGAAGAACTGTTTCTTAAAATCTATAGCCAGCATTATCAGGAATTTGATGCTCACTTTTCTTTCTTATTTAATAGCTATTACAATGCTCTTGGAAATCGTATCATGCGCGAAAATCGAGGGAGCATCACACGTCCAACGGTAGAGCATGTATACGCGTATCGAAAGTATGTGGACCAACATATGATCGATTATTTATCGAATGAGGTATGTAATCCAGAAATTCAGGATATTCTACTCCTTGGTCTCAATCATGAACAGCAGCATCAAGAATTACTCCTCACTGACCTCAAGCACACCTTTGGGCATAATCCAATATTTCCTGTTTATAAAGAAAATGGCGCTCTTACCGAATCCAAGAATAAACATCAAAACTTTGTAGATATCCAAGAGGGGATTTACACAATCGGACATGATGGTACAGGCTTTTCATATGATAATGAACATGGTCAACATCAAGTATTCTTACATGAATATAGCATCGCGAATTTTCTTGTGGACAACGGTTCTTACATGGAGTTTATCGAAGATAAAGGCTATGAAACGGCTTCTCTTTGGCATGACGAAGGATGGACTTTCGTCCAAAAGGAAGGTATTCAAGCTCCGTTGTATTGGACACAATTGGATGGTGTTTGGAAACAATACACACTAGGTGGTTTAATCGATGTTTCTAAAGAATCGATTCTTTCGCACATTTCCTTTTACGAAGCTTGGGCATTTGCCGAGTGGAAAGGCATGCGATTAGCTACCGAATTTGAGTGGGAAGTCGCTGCTGACTCCTTGGATTGGGGACAGCGTTGGGAGTGGACCAACAGTGCCTATTTACCCTATCCAGGATTTAAAAAAGCTGGAGGCGCCATCGGAGAATATAATGGTAAATTTATGATTAATCAGATGGTATTACGCGGAGGTTCCGCAGCAACATCGCCCGATCATGGCCGAGCGACCTATCGCAATTTTTTTCACCCCCATTACAGATGGCAATATACCGGAATTCGCCTAGCTAAATAATCAAAGTTTCGTTGTATGAACAAAGAAATCAAGAATACTATTCTCAACGGATTTATGCAATCTGTGAAAGAAGGACTTTCGTCCAAAACAAAACACTTGTCATCCCGATATTTCTATGATGATGAAGGCAGTAGGCTGTTCCAAAAAATCATGCATATGCCAGAATATTATTTGACAGATGCAGAATATGATATCTTGGATAATCAAGCAGCAGATATTCTGGAGAAGCTGGATTTCGATGGTCCTTTTAATATTGTGGAATTGGGTGCCGGAGATGGTAAAAAGACCATCCGTTTATTGGATCATTTTCAAAAAGCATCCATTTCATTTCAGTACATTCCCATCGACATATCTCAGGAAGCAATTGATATGTTAAAAGATAATATTAATGCGATTAATCCGGAGATTTCTGTCGAAGCAATGGTGGGTGATTACTTCGATATGTTAGGGACCCTTCAGGCTCGTAAAGAACCAACCTTACTATTATTTCTCGGTTCTAATTTGGGCAATTTTCATCTACAAGATGCCTATTCTTTTATTGCTAAACTCCAAGAACATCTTAAATCTGGCGATCACTTTTTATTGGGATTGGATCTTCAAAAAAATCCGAATATAATTCGAAATGCATATAACGATGCTCAAGGAATTACTCGCGCCTTCAACCTAAATTTACTGCGGCGTATTAATCGAGAATTAGGAGCGAATTTTGACCTCGATTACTGGGATTTCTATGCAAGTTACAACCCTATTAATGGAGAGGTTCGTAGCTATATAATTTCACTGAAAGAACAAGAAGTAACGATTGATCATCTCAACATGTCCTTCCAGTTTTTAAAAGATGAACTTATTTACACAGAATTGTCGAGAAAATATACCTTACAAGAAATAGAACACCTTGCCATTAAAAGTCAATTCCGTGTTCAACATATGTTTCAAGATTCGAAGGGTTATTTTGTAGATAGCTTATTGGTTAAATAATTCAGATCATGTCAACTGAATTATTAATTATCCCTGATAAACCGGATATTGAACGAGATTCAATCGCAAAAGCTTGGATGGACGCAGGTGGAACCGTGCAACGAATCGGAAAATTCTGGATTAAACCAAAAACCCAAGGATTTACAGTTTCCTTATATGGATTTGATAGTTTTTGTCTGGTGCTGGCTCAAATCCTTAAGCTTACGTTATCGATGGTTCAAGATGATTGGATTGCTGCTCTGCCTTACCCATATTTGAAACGAAATATTCAAATAAGCTCCATAAAAGAAATAAATTCGTCGTCCTTTCCTCTTTTCGTAAAACCGGTCATTCCTAAACTATTCAAAGCTGAAATATTCAAAGATCTCCCGGCATTTAAAGATTCTATTCAAAACCTACAAGAGGACAATCTTCTAATCTGTTCGGAAATAATACAAGTATCCAAAGAGGTTCGTTGTTTCATTCTTCATCAGGAAATTATGGCCATTTCCTATTATGAAGGATCTGGCAGCTTGGAAGAGCCAACGGCTTTTGTTCTTGAGTTCCTTTCTAAAAACATCCTAAAATTCCCGAATACTTTCGTGTTAGATCTAGGTTTTAATGAGATGGATGGATGGTTTATTGTCGAATTTAATTCAACCTGGGGAGCCGGTTTAAATGGTTGTTCACCGCAAGCGGTAGTGCCTTGTATTCGTGCGGCGAGCAATGCATCTACAAACCCAATGTAACATGATGTTTGCGCTTATGATACATTAAGGTTGCCTCTACGCATTTTTTCAAATCCTCTACAGGAATCTTTTCTTCCAGATCAAACACAATGGCCCGTTTCCCTTCATATTTAAAACGAGACCCATATACCAAATTAAAAGTCTCAACCAAACGACTCGTGCATTGAAAGTAAAAGGCATATTGATTGGGAGTTTTTACCTTCCAATCCATCCGCAATGTACTGCCATGTTTCGTAACAAAACTAGGCTCGCCCCACTTCAGACATTCTTCGATTTGATCAATTTCAGCAGATTCTCGAGCGGTCTCTAGCACCAATGAACGCAAGAAGCTCATTTTTGGCTGTACAGAACTCGGGTAATTCTTCATAGTAGTTTCGAAATCCGTCCTTGTATTTATAGATAAGCTATGCATGATTGTTGTCGTTAAAACATTTGGTTCCATCAAAGATATCCTTTCTCTACAAAACAAAGCAGCCCTTGAAGAATCAAGGGCTGCTTATATTCAATGCTTATTATTCCTTATTTAGAAATCACAAAACGTTTTGATAATCGCTCACCATTCTGATGTAATACGATGAAGTAAACACCATCCTTTAGATCAACTAACGAAACCGTCTCAATATGCTTTCCTTCCGTTGGAATCAATTGATTAATCTGATGTAACTGCCCGTACATATCATACACATAAAGTGACGTTGATACTGCTTTCAAATTATTAAATTCTACTTGTATCTGATCTTGTGCAGGTACAGGATATAAGTGAAGCGCCGACATATTTCGCATTGGAGTAGAACTTTCCTCTTCCATTACTACAGGACCATCCAAGGCTAATTCCTCCTCTTCTTCTACAGCGCTAGAATTCTGACAAGCCGTGATCACCACATCATCTATATACACCCAATCATTATTTCCAGAAGCATCACATCTAAATCGTAATCTTGTGTTGTTGGTAAATGGTCCAGGTATCACCACAGAATCATTTTCTCGAACTAAATTTTCAAATTCATCTCCACGATTCCATTCCTCTACTGTTTGATAAGATCCACCACCATTCGTAGACACTTGTAACCAGAAATCTTCATTACTATTGTCCATACTTCTTGCTATATAACTAAAGTCAACCGTAACTTCTTCCGCATTGGCCAAACTCAAATCATCTGTAGTCATGGTCGATGTAGATGTATTATCTCGCAGACGTACACAATAAGTGCCTGTATTTGCATAGGTCTGATCATTGGCTGAGCGTCGACAATCGCTTCCGCCATCATTCCAAATTCCCCATCCATTTTCGAAACCATTATTATCGATCACTACATCTGTACAGCCTCCTGTAGGACATGCCGGACAAACAGATCCACCACAGTCAACACCGGTCTCATCGCCATTTTGGATTCCATCATCACAAGTCGGACATGCTGGACAAGTCGAACCGCCACAATCTACACCTGTTTCATCGCCATTTTGAATACCATCATCACAGGTAGGACATGCCGGGCAAACAGATCCACCACAGTCAACGCCTGTCTCATCACCATTCTGGATTCCATCGTCACAAGTAGGCCCTCCACCAGCACCAATGGCTACCGTGTAATCTTCTACTTCACCATATGTAAAGTTTTGACATTGCGTACTATAAGCATTCCATTGCATAGATATACGCATGCGCGTGGTTCCTACCGTTGCACCTGAAGGGATAGAAAGATTTCCTGAAACAACACTGTTTCCATTTCCTTGGAATACCAATTCCCCCGGATCATCAAAATCAACATCTCCATTTAGATCTATCCATATACTCCAAAACTCATTATAAACAGTACTTGCAAATCCAGGAGTCAAACTAACCGCATAACTCGAACCAACATCCATATTTCCGGTTAAACTAGTATAATCACCATATCCTCCATCGTTTCCGGAGGTATTATTTAAGTCTGCAACAGAAATACTCTCGATCCATTCATAGGTCGTATTACTTCCTGCACTTCCACAATAAACAGCTGGACATGGAGGACAATTCGTTCCACCACAATCAATACCAGTTTCATCTCCATTCTGAATTCCATCATCACAGGTTGGACATGCTGGACATACCGGTCCACCACAATCTACACCAGTCTCTTCGCCATTTTGAATTCCGTCATTACAACCAGGTCCACATGGAGATAAACAAGTCGCATTATTTACGGTTCCTCGAACTACGTTACCCGGTTGAGGTCCAAATCCAAGCGCTAAGTTGATTCCAACACTCTGTAAGTGACAATAACTCATAATCGTACCTCCATTCGAAGGATTTCCAGGCAATGGACAAGATCCCTCGGTAGAACCAGAACAGCCATCTATTGCGGTGGCATTTCCATTCCAAACACATGCATGAGTATGTCGAGATCCAATTAAATGTCCCATTTCATGTGTAACAACCATCACAGACCAAGAATACGTAGGTACATTTTGATAGGTAGAAGCGATGCTAGAAAAACATAAACTATTATCTACATTGGAAGCACAAATTCCAGAGAATCCAGCAGCGATACCACCACTTGCTTGATAAGAAACTAAATGACCTAAATCACCATTAATGCTGCTTATATTATTTTGAAAGTCAGATAACATCCCGGACGAACTTGAACTAGAATAAGGCGAAGTGGTTGTCCAAGCAAAAATTTCATTTATGACCATTTCAATCTGATCATTAGCATATAATATAATCGATTGGTTGAAGAGTCCAGTAACATAATCAGTCGCTTGAGTTGCTCCTCCCTTATCGTTGACAATATCGTTATCAATCTCTACATACAATCGAATACAATCTCCCTGCGCCTTGATTGGGCCATCAAAATTAATTTCATCTTTTGTATAGACGTAGTCATCATCTGGGGTCCCACATTCAAATGGGTTCTTAATTTTTAAATTAAAATCATTGTAAACAATGTGTTCATGATTTCTTGACTTTTCTGTCTTTGCAATCACTAAATTTCCGCTTTCTGAGCTGATTAAACCCATCACTTCTTCTGGGAAAAAACTAAAAGCAGCCACAGAACCAGAAATATTGTCCACGATTCCTTTGTAATGAACACCTCCTCGGTACTCAAAGGCCTTATTGGTGGCACTTTCTTTAATAGTAAACCCTTCTGAAAATATATGATGTCGTACCAGTAGGACAGACACAACACCTTCTGATGTTGGTACGTCCATAAGAACATGATCAGGTTTGTTGGCCCAAATATTTCTGATGACTTCCATATCCAAAGAGACAATGTGCGCATCATCAATTACGGCTCGATCTATATTCAAGTCCTCTAAACTAACTGAACTCGATGTAAAAGGCTCTAGAAACTCGAATGGAGCCCCCTCGCCAATTTTAGCTTGCACATCATCATATATTTTATGTTGTGCAGAAAGAAAGAGTGGTAAGCATGTAATTAAAAAAAGTAAAAATTTTTTCATATCAATAGTTTAATAGAAGCATCATACTTCCGTTAGAAAATATTCTTTATTCGCGTAATATGAAAGGGTAGTTTGCCAGTAAGTGTGGCGACTTATTATGTACAACGGCAACGAATATAGACTTTTATTTGGCTATTCAACAAATTGACAATCAACAATCTTGAAATTGATTGATTTTTAAAAAGAAAAAAGCGCTATTTGTAAATAAACACGAAGGAAAATAATCCTCCGTGTTTACTTTTATTATGAATAGATAAGCTTATCTGTTGATCACAAATCGTTTTGTCAAGATCATATCATTTTGCCTTACCAAGATGAAATAAACCCCATTCTGATAAGCTTCCAAATTGAAATTAATGATCTGTTTACCTTCGACAGATTCAATCGTTTTTAAAACATGTTGTTTGCCATACATATCCACTAATTCGATTTCTGTACGAGCCGAAGCGACACTATTGAAAGAGATATTAATTTCGTCCTTAGCAGGAACAGGGAATAGCTTCAAATGAGCTGAGTTGCGCAATTCAAAAGAAGATTTTTGACCTTGATTATGTGCTTGATTCAAGCTACTATTTCCACCAGTCAAGCTGGAATTACCTCCACCATTCGATGTTCCAGAAGACGAAATATTGATCGAGTAATCTTCCACTTCACCATAGGTAAAGGTTTGACAAGAACTTGAGTAGGCATTCCATTGCATCGATATACGCATACGCGTAGTTCCTTGTGTTGCATTAGAAGGAATATTTATTGAACCAGAAACCACACCATTTCCATTTCCTTGGAAAACCAATTCTCCCGCATCTGTGAAATCTCCATCCACATTAAAATCAACCCAAACAGACCAGTACTCATTGTACGTGGAACCTGCAAATCCAGGAGTCAAACTAATGCTAGCGGAAGAATTAGCGCTGACATTTGCGGTCAAACTAGTATAATCCGCATATCCGTTATTATCACCAGAAGTATTGCTCAAATTCGCTACCGTAATACTTTGAATCCATTCATAGTTGGTATTATTTCCAGTACTTTCACAATATTCAACAGGACAGGCAGGACAAACAGAACCTCCACAATCTACACCCGTTTCGTCACCATTTTGAATACCATCGCTACAAGTAGGTCCGCCACCGATTGTAATGGAATAATCTTCTACTTCACCATAAGTAAAGTTTTGGCAAGCAGAGCTATAAGCATTCCATTGCATGGATATACGCATTCTAGTTGTTCCAATCGCTGCTGTCGAAGGAATACTTACATTACCCGATACAACTCCATTTCCGTTTCCTTGAAATACCAATTCCCCTGGATCATCAAAATCAACATCTCCATTTAAATCAATCCATATACTCCAATATTCGTTATAACTTGAACTACCAAAACCTGGAGTTAAAGATACAGCATAAGTAGAACCTGCATTAGCATTGGCATTCTGACTAGTAAAATCAGCATATCCACCATTATTACCAGAAGTATTTGTTAAATCAGCTACAGTAATGCTTTGAATCCATTCGTAGGTTGTATTGCTACCAGCACTTCCACAATAGCTTGCTGGACATGGAGGACAACTAGACCCTCCACAGTCAACTCCTGTTTCATCACCATTTTGAACACCATCATTACAAGTTGGACAAGCAGGACAAACAGAACCTCCACAATCTACACCCGTTTCATCACCATTTTGAATACCATCATTACAAGTCGGTCCGCCACAAGGAGATAAACAAGTAGCATTATTTACTGTGCCTCGAACTACATTTCCTGGCTGAGGGCCAAATCCGAGTGCTAAATTAATACCAACACTCTGTAGGTGACAATAACTCATAATGGTACCACCATTCGCAGGGTTTCCAGGAAGAGAACAAGATCCCTCGGTACCACCTGCACAACCATCAATAGCTGTTCCATTTCCATTCCATACACATGCATGTGTATGACGCGAACCAATTAAATGCCCCATTTCATGCGTCACAACCATTACAGACCATGAATAAGTAGGTACATTCTGATAGGTTGATGCTATACTAGAGAAACAAAGACTATTGTCAACATTGGAAGCACATACACCAGAAAATCCAGCTGCAATTCCACCACTTGCTTGATATGACACCAAGTGACCTAGATCACCATTGATACTACTAATATTATTTTGAAAATCAGAAAGCATACCAGACGAACTAGAGCTAGAATATGGTGAAGTCGTATTCCACGCAAAAATCTCATTGATGGTCATATCAATTTGGTCATTATTATATAGTACAATGGACTGATTAAATAATCCTGTAACATAATCCGTTGCTTGCGTTACGCCACCTTTATCATTAACGATATCATTATCAATTTCGACGTACAATCGAATACAGTCTCCTTGTGCCTTGCCAGGTCCATCATAACTGATCTCTTCTTTGGTGTAGATATAATCATCATCAGGAGTACCACATTCAAAAGGGTTTTTCACCTTAAAGTGCACATCATTATAAATCAAATGTTCTGTCGTTCTCGCCTTTTCACTTTTAGCGATAACAACATTACCAGCATCGGAGCTAATCAAACCCATAATTTCTTCTGGGAAAAAACTGAATGCCGCTACCGTATTCGAAGCATTATCGATCACTCCTTTATAATGAATCCCTGGATGATAATCCACAGATTGCTTGGTAGCGCTTTCTCTTAGCATAAAATGGTCTGTAAAAATTTGATGGCGCATCAATAAAACAGAAACCACACCATCAGAAGTCGGAATATCCAATAACATATGATCAGGCTTTTCTGCCCAAATCGTCCGTACGACGGACATATCCAATGTGGCAATCGTAGCCTCTTCCAAGGCTTCTCGATCAATCCCTAAATCAAACAGCCCCATAGAGCTTTCCATAAAAGGATTGAAATAATCAAAGTTCTTGTCAAGAGCAATTTCGCTTTGAATATCCTCATAAACGGTAGATTGTGTAAAAACAAGCATAGGAAGACAAAGCATGAAAAATAATAGACATTTTTTCATATCAATAGTTTAATAGAAGCGTACAACTTCTGGTTAGAAAAAAGCTTTTTCTCCGTAAAATAGATGAGGGTTTCCTAGAATTATCGACTACACGATATATATGCAATTTGAACTCCAATATAAAATATTGTTTTTGATAATGTCAAGAATACGTCTTATTATTTTGTAAAATTTACATCATGCCATATTTGTGTTAAAAAGACACGAAGCGAGAATAAATAGTAGCATGACATAACGCATACGAATGAATACTAAAAAGGATTTGTATTTTTGAACAAAAAAACATGAAAATATTCGCATTGGTAACCGCTCTCTTTTTGATGAGCTTTTTGACATATTCCGAGGATTGGGGAGCAACGGGACATCGAGCAACCGGTGAAATAGCGGAAAAGTACATCAAGAAAAAAGCTAGAAAGAAAATTTCCAAAATATTACAAGGACAATCATTGGCATTGGCTTCCACCTTCGCTGACGAGATCAAATCGGATAAACAATATAGAAAATACAATGCTTGGCATTATGTCAACATCGACGAGCACAAAAAGTATGGGGACGATGAACCCAATCCATATGGAGATTTAGTTACCGGCATTGATCATTGCATCAAGGTATTAAAAGACAAAAACAGCACTTTTGAAGAGCAAAATTTTCACCTCAAACTATTAATACACTTTATTGGAGACTTACATATGCCGCTACATGTCGGTCACAAAGAAGATAAAGGTGGCAATGACCTTCAAGTCAGATGGTTTGACAAAGGAACAAATTTACATCGCGTTTGGGATTCAGATATGTTGGATCATTACGGTATGTCATATACAGAATTAGCATCCAATACGGAAGTTCTCCTACCAGAAGACATAAAAAAAATACAAGCGGGAAATATATTAGACTGGGTACATGAATCCCAACAATTGGCAACGAAGGTATATGCTTCAGCGGAAATAGGAGAAAAATTATCCTATCGATACATGTACGATCATTTTGAGACACTTCGTAAACAGTTACAAAAAGGAGGAATTCGGCTGGCTAAAATTCTGAATGATATCTATTGCTAAAAAACAAACTTAGATGCAATAATACCAGTGCTCGAGGTCCTGTTCCAAATCGCTCAAATACCGCTGAATATTTTCGCGCCCTTTGATGACAATCTGACCATCTTCAATATAGCTAGAATTGGCGCCATATTGCATCCGGAAGGAAACCCGCATTGATTCCAATTGTTCTTGCCATTCCATAAAATCGGGAGAATCTTTTTTGCCAACTAAAGTAATCATATATATACTTGAAAAATTATTCTTAACCTTTACAACAGACACAAGACTTAAAAGTTTATAAATCAATCATTTAATAAAGGTAGATTTGGATTTAGAACGAATTAATGACCAAATCTTGATAAAATTATAAATCGAAAAATTACATTTGAGTATCGAACAAAATCAATCTGTTATTAATGGAAAGACTCAGCGTATTTGATATTTTCAAAATTGGGGTTGGCCCTTCCAGTTCTCATACCTTGGGGCCTTGGAAAGCAGCCTTGGATTTTAGAAACAGCATTGGTCCAGAAGAATGGTCAAAAGTCCACACCTTAGAAGTTTTTCTATATGGTTCTTTATCAAAAACCGGGAAAGGCCACGGAACAGACATCGCCGTCATTATGGGCTTGTTGGGCCACGATCCAGTGACCGTTAACACCGCGAAAATCAATGATTTTGTTCAGGAGGTCTACAATGAAGAATCCATCTCAATCCATGATAAACCGGTTTATTTCGCCCCCAATACGCATATTCATTTCGAACCTTTTGAAAAGGAATATCACCCCAACACCCTCGAAATATTGATTCGATTCAATGACAATACGCATCGGAGAGAACAATATTATTCTGTCGGAGGCGGATTTATCGAAAAACAAAACCAATCAAAAGGAAATGCACATAGTATCGAACTACCTTTCCCGATTGATCGAGCATCGGAATTATTGAACTATACCATTCAAAATAAATGTGCAATTTCAGATGTAGTATATGAAAATGAAAAAGCCTTCAGACCAGAAGATGCCATCAATACTCAGATTGCATCCATTTATGATACCATGCTCCAATGTGTGTACCGAGGCTGCCACACAGAAGGTATTTTGCCAGGAGGTCTGTCAGTCACAAGAAGGGCATACACATTGTCTTCTCAATTAATGGAATTAACCAAGTCCACAAATAACCCGGAAGAATGGCTGCATAACATCAAGAATCAAAAACATGCCTTTAATACTATTAACAAGTGGGTAAGTTGCTTTGCCTTAGCTGTCAACGAAGAAAATGCTGCCTTTGGGCGCGTGGTCACTTCACCAACTAATGGCGCAGCTGGGGTAATACCCGCGGTACTGTTGTATTACCTATGCTTTTGCGACAACGCACAAGAATCCGATATTAAAAAATTCATACTTACCTCTGGAGAAATCGGTTCCTTATTTAAAAAAGGAGCTACCATTTCGGCAGCAGTCGGAGGGTGCCAAGCAGAAATAGGGGTTTCTTCTTCCATGGCAGCAGCAGGATTGACAGAAATTTTAGGTGGAAATCCTCAACAAGTGCTCATGGCGGCGGAAATTGCCATGGAACACCACTTGGGATTAACCTGTGACCCGATCGGTGGCCTGGTTCAAATTCCTTGCATAGAACGAAATGCCATGGGAGCTATGAAAGCCATTACGGCCAGCACTTTGGCCCTTTCAAGTGATGCCAATCGAGCTATAGTCAGCCTGGATGATGTGATAAAAACGATGTGGGAAACCGCTCAGGACATGAATAATAAATACAAAGAGACCGCCGAAGGAGGACTTGCGATAAACTTGTCCGTTATACAACCAAGCTGTTAAAATCGACGTTCAAAGCTGTTATCGAATCGTTAAACAGTGGTAGAATACGCAGTCACAGTTGTGCATCCATAAATTTTGATGTAATTTTACTTGCAAGGATATTAGTAGGTCTATACTTTTTAGCCTCTGATTTCCGTTACTTATACGTATATTTTAAAAAGATTATAATGAAAAAATTAGTTTTTACCCTAATGGTTATTTTCTTTGGAGCTGCTGGTTTGATGGCACAATCTACCGATAAAGCAAAATGTTCTAAAGAAAAATCAGCTTGTTGCGCAAAGAAAAAAGCTTCTACAGCAGCAGTTTCAAATGACTTAAACCCTAAAGTACTTAGTTTAGCTAAGTCAATAGCAGATAAGGACGAAACAATCACTACAAGAAAATGTGCTGATACTGGTGCAGTAGGATTTTACAAGAAAAACGTTTGTTCTGAAAGCGGTAAAGTTTCTTACGATGAAGTGAAGTTCGACGAAAAAACGAAAACGTTCGTAAACACTTCTCCTACAGCTGTTGAAAACGCAGAGCAAGGTACTTTAATCAAAGTTGTGAATATGGAAGATGGAAGTACATCAAATGCAACGATGGATGCAGATGCTAAAACAACGAAAAAAGCATGTGCTAAAAGTGGCAAAAAATGTTGTGCTTCAAAAGCAAAGAAAACAGAATCAGGTTCTCAGAAATAAGAGACACTGATTAAAAATTGTAAGAAACCCTCTTTCCATTTGGAAGGAGGGTTTTTTGTTTTTTAGGGGGATTGACAACTCGACTTCATCGACTTGTCACCGAGCTATGCAGGGGTTCGCTAAGCTCCGTACTTCGCACCAGTGCTACGCACTGCCCTTTCTATCTCTATCCCATGAAATTTCTGACACCATTCCATACAGCACAGTCTACACAATCGCTGGCCCAAATCAAATTAATCTCCAAGCTTCTGGAACTTTTATTCTAATTATAGCATTCACAGTCAAATATGAACCAGACCATGAAATATAGCCGTAGCCTACACGCACGAATTAGCTTGGGTACAAGCTCTGATGATCGATTAATGCCCGCTGGATACCTTTCCTATTTTTCTAATTTAGATAAACTAATAGTAACAGAAAAACTAGATGGTCAGAACAATTGCTTCAATAAATATGGCGTTTTTGCTAGATCGCACACAGCTCCTAGTCAACATCCGTGGGATAAACCGCTCATTGAACGATGGAACTTAATAAAAAATGAATTAAAGGATGTAGAACTCTTTGGAGAAAACATGTAC
>JAHDFB010000042.1 GCA_020628475.1 Saprospiraceae bacterium
ATTCCTTCACTGGATCAATATCAACTCCTCGAAAATATTCAACAACAACTTTTTGTCATTGGCTCGCATTTGGCCGCTGGTAATGACCATGATTTTAAATTACCTGAGATTCAAGAATCTTTTATCACTGCCTTGGAAGAAGCCATTGATTCCATGAATGAAAAACTTCCTACATTGAAACATTTCGTCTTACCAGGCGGTAGTAAAGCGGTATCGTATGCTCATGTTTGTAGAACAGTCACAAGACGTGCGGAACGTTCTGTCGTAGCATTAGGTTTGGAAGAACAGACCGATGATATCATTTTGATTTATTTGAACAGACTCTCCGATTATTTCTTTGTTCTAGCCCGCTACATCGCACTCCATGAAAACGTAGAGGAAATCAAGTGGATTCCATAAATAAAAGTAGCCCATGACCAACTTGGCCATGGACTATCGTAATCGAAACCTAACTTATTATCTTGATTATTTTAGGACAATAACACGCTTGTATATCGATTCTTGATCGAAAGTGAATCGAACAAAATATGTTCCACTCGCTATCGTCTCAAGATTTATCTCCAAGGTATCTGTTCTTTGATTTAAAGGTTTCGAAAGTACAGTTTGTCCCTGAGCATTGATCAATGATACTTGGCCTTGCCCTAATGTTTGTTGCATTTCATAACTGATCTGAAGTTGATGGATCGCAGGATTTGGATATACTTGAACAAATGAAAAGAATGCTTCTTCTTCCGTTGCCGTCGTACAAACTGATCCTTCTGTCACTCTATTCACGGTGATAGGATTAGACAGCGAGAAACATCCTACCAAATCATTGGCATTCATTCCGACTTCTGCACCTTCTAAACCGTCTGCAAAACTTACATTCCATATCAAACAAACCCCTGCACCGGCTTCGTTGAAATCTACATCCTCGATATTGGCTGGTAAGCCTAGGATCATTCCATCTTCATCGGTTACAACCCATTGAGTATTCGCACCTATTGCATCGTTTAATGCTAGATCTGTTACAAAATCAGCTTCATTATCCACACAAAATTCATACGGACCTCCCACCAATTGGCCTCCGTCTACTTGATTTCTAGTTACCACAATGGCATTAGAAACAGCATAACAACCGAATAAAGAGTCTATTGCTAATCCCATTTCTAGACCTTCGATACCGTCTTCATAGGCAACATTCCATATCAGACAAACACCGGGTCCTGCCTCATTAAAATCGACGACACCAGGCATTGGTGGTAATCCTAAGATAATGCCACTTTCGTCTGTGATCACCCATTGATTATTCGATCCTTCATTTTCGGTAAGACTAATTCCAGAAACAAAGTCTGCCTCTTCATCGACACAAAAAACAAATGGACCGCCTTCCAATGTTCCTCCTTGTGCTTCACATGCACTTCGAGTTACTGTAATCCAATTATCGGATATATCTTCACAAAAATCGTCCGCCAACGTCGCTATATTATCCCCTACAATTGGGTCATCCAACCCCTTATAATTCCAACCCCAAATGTGACAAACACCTACTGGGGCACCACTTAGATCCAATGTTCCTCCATTGGTTGAATTCTGCCAAGTAATTATATTATCATTGTCATCAGTAATGATATACCAATAACTTAGATTTGGAGCAGTTGTTTCATGCTCAACATCTATGACAATATCTCCAGCTATCCCTTCATAAGTAGTGGCTCCACCAACTAACTGTATCATACCACCATCTGGCTCTTCTCTAAATATGGTAATCCAAGCTTCTGAAATTGATTCACAAAAATCATCGTCCAAGGTGGAGATGTGTTCTCCAATAATTGGATCATCCAAGCCCTTATAGTTCCAACCCCAAATATGACATTCTCCTGCTGGTGCTGCGCTAATATCAATGGTAGGACCATCCGCAGAATTATGCCATGCCAATATGTTATCGTCCGCATCGGTAATGATATACCAATAACTCAAATTTGGCGCCATGGTCTCATGCATTACGTCAAACACAATATCACCAGCACAATTTGAATAACTCATACTTCCATCAGCTAAACTAATCGAACCGCCATCGGGTTCCTCACGAAATATGCTTACCCAATTATCAGATATGTCTTCGCAAAAATCATCGGCTAAGGTAGAAATATGTTCACCCATTATAGGATCATCCAATCCTTTATAATTCCAACCCCAAATATGACATTCTCCTGCTGGCGCTCCGCTAATATCAATAGTCGGACCATCTGCCGCATTATGCCATGCTAAAATAGTATCATCCGCATCCGTGATGATGTACCAGTAACTCAAATTCGGCGCCATGGTCTCATGCATCATATCGAATATAATATCTCCTGCACAATTAGAATAACTCGTTGTACCATCTGCTAAACTGACCATTCCACCATCTGGTGTTTCTCTAAATATCGTGACCCAGTTATCTGAAATTGATTCGCAAAAATCGTCGTTTAATGAGGAGATATGCTCTCCAACAATGGGATCATCCAAACCCTTATAGTTCCACCCCCAAATATGACATTCTCCTGCTGGTGCTCCGCTAATATCAATAGTCGGACCATCCACAGAATTATGCCATGCTAAAATAGTATCATCTGCATCCGTAATGATGTACCAGTAACTTAAATTCGGTGCCATCGTTTCATGCATCATATCAAAAACAATATCTCCAGCACAATTGGAATAACTCGTTGTACCATCTGCCAGACTGACCATTCCGCCATCTGGTGTTTCACGATAAATAGTAATCCAATTATCGGAAATTGCCTCACAAGCATCATCGGCTAATGTGGAAATATGCTCACCTACGACTGGATCTCCAAGGCCTTGATAGCTCCATCCCCAAACATGACATTCTCCTGCTGGCGCACCACTAAGATTTAATGTTGATCCATTGGCACTGTTATGCCAATCTAAAATATTATCATCAGCATCGGTTATGATATACCAGTAACTCAAACTCGTGGCACTCGTTTCGTGCATCACATCAAAGATAATATCTCCTGCACAGTTCGAATATTCTGTGGAACCATCCGCTAAACTCACCATTCCACCATCTGCTGTTTGTCGAATTACCGTAACTGGATTTGAAATGCTGTAACAACCTTCTAAGTCCGTAAATAGATTCGAGTCTCCTGCCAGTCCAAGTAAACCATCTTCATAACTAACATTCCAAATCAAACAAATTCCAGCCCCTGCTTCATCAAAATCGACCACTCCAGGCATTGGAGGTAATCCAAGAATATTACCAGCTTCATCTGTAATTACCCATTGATTATTGGTGCCAGAATTCCCTTCTAGATCAATTCCAGAAACCATATCAGCTACACCATCTACACAAAATTCAAAAGGGCCTCCAGTTAAGATTCCTCCCACATTATCACAAGAGGCATCACAAGCTGCACCTCCGTCCGTTCGAATGACCGATATTTCATTAGATAAATCATAACATCCAGTCAGGTCCGTCAAATAATTATCCATGACTAAGCCTTCAAGACCATCGCTATAACTGATGTGCCAAATCTGGCAAATTCCTGCTCCAGTTCCATCAAAATCAACGACTTCTGGCATCGGTGGTAATCCAAGAATTTTACCAGCAGCATCGGTAATAATCCAAGCCATATTTTGCCCACTCTGTCCGCTCAAATTTATATTCGAGACCATATCGGGCGTTCCATCCACACAAAATTCAAATGGACCTCCGGCAAGTACTCCACCGATTTCAGCGTTACGTGTAACCGTAATAGAATTTGAGATTCCATAACATCCTTCTAAGTCTGCGACATTATTATTCACTTCTAGACCTACTAGATCACCGTCATAACTGATATTCCAAATCAAACAAATTCCACCACCTGCTGCATCAAAATCAACGACTCCAGGCATTGGTGGCAATCCGAGTATATTCCCTGCTTCATCTGTGATCAACCATTGATTGTTTCCACCGGTATTATCTGTCAATTCGATGCCGGAAACAAAATCAGGTATTCCATCCACACAAAACTCAAATGGGCCACCCTCTAAAATTCCACCCATCGGCTGATTTCTAACCACGGTTACTGCATTGGATAAGCCATAACATCCCATCAAATCAGATACGTTATTATTCATTTCTAATCCTTCCAAAACACCGTTATAACTGATGTTCCAAATAAGACACACTCCAGGTCCCGCACCATCAAAATCAACAACCCCAGGCATCGGTGGCAAGCCAAGAATGTTTCCATCTTCGTCTGTGATTAGCCAACTATTTTGTGTTCCTGAGTTACCGGTTAAAGTTATTCCTGAAACCATATCGGCAATACCATCAACACAAAATTCGAACGGTCCACCTTCTAAAGTTCCACCTTCAGGTTGTTCATTTCTATTAACTATAATAGCATTTGAGATCGAATGGCAACCTGTCAAATCGGTAAATATGTTCGATCCAAGATTTAATGCATCAATGGAGCCATTGTAACTAATATTCCATATCAAACAAGTACCGACACCGGCCCCATCAAAATCAACAACGCTAGGCATCGGAGGTAGGCCTAAGATAATTCCTGCTCCATCTGTAATCACATAAGCGTGATTCTCTCCAGAACTTCCCTCTAATGTTATGTCCGATACAAAATCTGAGCTACCATCAACACAAAAATCAAAAGGTCCACCTGTAAGTACACCTGCAGTGATATCACAATTCTGAGGGTCACATTGTGCACTAGAACTACTACGTACGACAGATAATGAATTCGAAAGGGCATAACATCCAGAAAGATCCGTTAGCGTATTACCCATTTCTAAACCTTCAACATCGTCATAACTTAAGTGATAAATAAAACATACACCAGTACCCGCTGCATCAAAATCAACCACACCTGGCATTGGAGGTAATCCAAGAATTTGCCCTTCGGCATCTGTGATGACCCAAGCACTATTTGTTCCGACTTGACCCTGTATGTCTACACCAGAGACTAGATCGGCCTGTCCATCAACACAGAATTCAAAAGGGCCACCGGTTAATTGCCCGCCTTGAACCTCACATTGGGCATTTATATTAGTCTGATTTAATATGAAGAATCCTATAAGCGTTAATAAACGCCATGAATACTCCATTTGATAGGAGATTTTTTTCATTTTAATTTCAATTTAAAAGTCATAATCATACTTTCTTCAGATCTGGGCATAAGTCGCCCATTCAATGCTTGACAAGGAGAAGCAAAGTCGATTAGGTTTAATAAAAAAAGTTACTTATCGCATGTTGAATCTAGATGCGATCTGAATGCCAGCGCTATAGATGCGCTGATTTCCATGTCCAATATCAGTAATTGGGACTTGTACAAAAGGAGCTATTTGAATAGATTGATAATCGCCCAATCTATATTGATATCCAGCGCTGAAACGCAATATACCAAACCAATGCTCATGCTCATCGACCATTCTATAATTTTGAATAAGATCCGGCCTAGGATCTAACGGACTATACACAAAATTAAAGGTCTCTTCATGCATCATATAACTACGAAGACCTATATTGGCAAATAGACCAGCGTTACTATATCCTGCATGATAATATGTAAAATCGATAGGAATTTCAATAACATCATCTTCTCCATATACTGTTTCAGGAACAATATCATCCGTCCAGATGTTTTCATCAGCTTGGAAGGTTGCACCAGTCGTCTGAAACATTTTTTTGGCGTAAGCCACTCCAGTTGAAAGTTCAAATCGCTTTGCAAATTGATAACCGATTTTGGCTTCCCATTTATGACCAATCTTTCCAAATGGTTCCATATCTACGGAAGACCATTCCGCACTTCCCGCAAGAGTAACAATAAGACCATGTGTCGAACGCGCTTTCAGAGGTTTCCCGGGTAATTCTAAAAGTGTATACGCATAATCATGATTTAATAGACTTATTCTATTTTCACTGAGACGAGCATCTTGCCAAACATGTCTTACTGCTAGAAGCTCTGCAAAATCTACTTCTTGCTTCAATGTGGATACTCCTTCAGCAATTTTTGCAGTTGCGGTTTGAGTATCGTCTTCCGATATAATCGTCGAAGATTCTTGACCCTGGACCGTCTTCTCTACAATGGAGTTGGAGACAGGGACTTGATGTTTTTGTATCTTTTCCTTTACATCCGCTCTTGTTATTGTTAAAGACTTCCTGCCTTCTAAGGATGCCGGTTCCTGTACAGAAGATATTTGATGATCTATTGATTCTTGTATTAGGTCATCTGAAGTCGAAGAATTATCTTTCTTCTCGATGACAGCGGTTTCTTGAGTACTATCCGATTCGTTATCTGAGTACAGAAAAAAACCGATTCCAGTCGCTACGATGGATAGAGACAATAAAGAAAAGAATAGTATAAACCATTTTCGTCTTCGATCTTCTCGATTCAACCGGCTATTGACATCTGCCCAAGCCGCCTCATTATAGCTAAATTCTTGTAAATCTGCCCCTTCACGGAACAGATCGTCGAGTTCTCTGTTCGTTAAATCAGGCATACCTAGTGTTTAATTGTTCTGAAACTAATTTTTTTAGTGCAGCTCTTGCTTTTGATAGATTTGATTTAGACGTTCCAACACTTATTCCCAATGTTTCTGCAATTTCTTCATGCTTAAACCCATCTATCACATACATATTGAATACGGTTTTGTATGCTGTTGATAATTGTTCCACTAAAGTCAAAAGCTCCTTATATCCAATCTTACTTAGAATCTCATCTTTGGCTGAAAGATTCTCAGCCTCTCTTATATCTGTATTCATTTGAAGCCTTTTTTGTTCTTTTATTTTATCGATGGAAGCATTCACCACTATTCTTCTAAACCAAGGTTTAAAATCATTATTTCTATCAAATTTTTTGAGATGTTTAAAAACTTTCATGAATGCATCGTTGACAATTTCTATCGCCAAACGTTCATCATGAATATATCGTATAGCAATACTCATTCCATAGGAGTAAAACAGTCGATAAAGTGCATTTTGACTTTTTCGATCTCTTTTTATGCAAGCTTTTATTATATCTTCTAGCTTATCTTCCATCAATAGGTTCGAATATTAAATTCTTAGTTACACCCCCTATACTGATCTAATCACAAAAGGGTTGCCTCAAAGATCTTTTTTTTCCATCTCCATCTATTATTTATCATCTAATATATGAATAACTCGTTAGCTAACAGACATTTACTTAGCCATTCCAATCAAATTTAACAAATAAACACATTGAATAAATTCTCTATTTGTTCCTTCAATTTCTGATTGTCCCGCCGTTTTGTAAAAATTTTCTCGAAGCAATCGTAAACAAGATTCTATATAGAAAATACTCAAGAAAACAAATCGTAAATGATTGTATTTGTCCAGAGCAGATACTTGTATATTGGCAAGTTTCTTCCCCTCAAGGTTCTTGTCGTTTATAAAATGATTGTATAATGAGTAATATTCATGTAAAGTATACCCCTGTAGTATCGTACATCTCTTCAAAGCGATTTTAGCACTTTCTTCGGGACTATATAAGCTATTGGAATCACCTGTTTTAGCATGCTTGAAGAATTGTCTAATTTCATTTTGTAAGCGCTCTTTTTTGATTTTTTCGTCGGCCTTTGGTAATAAAATAAACTCCAAAAACTCCTGAGCGATCATTTTAGCGCGACTATCTAATTTTCTAGGTAGTCCTCTAGAATTAAAAAAGTCCTTCGTCAAATCAGCTATGGTTAAATATCGATTCTTCTGAGGACGAGTCATGGCATCTAAATAGTCCTGATTGACCTCCAAAGGCGCATAATTATATTCGATCACTTCCACTCGAGACCAGAAATCCGCTGTAAAAGGCTCGTCATCTTGTCTATACATGGAACCCAAATTGGCTGCAGCACATAGAAGGATATTTTCACCGATTTTATAAGATGTTCCATCCGGACCAATAAAATAAGGGCTTCCCGCAAAAAAAGGATTCAATGATTTTCGAAGTGCCTCCGGCCACTCCTTAATTTCTTCAATATTAATCAGAGCATGAGGCGTCGTAATGGCTTTCGTAAATCCTGCTGGAATAGAGTAGGGTCCATATTCTCCAAATTTAATGGCCGTTACAAGGCTATTCTTCGTTTGCCATTTATCAGAAGCATGCTCAAAGTATTCTCGATTCATTAACGCACTAGCAAATCGTAAAAATGCAGATTTCCCAGTACTAGGTGGGCCAGACAATAAAATAATGCCAGATCCACTCATTAATTGCAATTTTGCTTTAATCAAAAACTCCTGCAATTTAGACTGAAAATAAGGAGTATCATCAATAAAATCTACGGGTATTTGAGGGACATTTCGACGTCTATTCTTTTCTTGAAATTCACGCTCTTTTTTTTCCAATGCACAACGCAATGCCTTTTCTTCGGCCTTAGAATTGGCTAAGGAATCTTGCAACTCTGTCAAAGAAAATTGAGGAAATGCTTGAAAATTTTGTTTTCCTATTTGTATTTGCCAGGCCGCACGCAAGAGTTCATAATGATACGCTGGCTTCGAATATTCTTCAAAACTCTTTGAAAATTCGGAATAATCCTTTTCTTCTATTTCAAATGCTCGTTTCGATTCCAAATTCTCCATGGTTGAAGGACGATATACCGCTTTATCTACATTTCTTATAAAACTAACAGCATAAATACCATCTTTCCCCCTTCGTTCTGTTAAATCAATCGACCATGTTGGGTACTCTATCACAGTTGAATCTAAATCTACATATAAATCGGGATCATTATTTATGTAAGCATACTTACCTTCGTAAGCAACCATTTTCTCTAAATCTTCTCGATTGCGTTCAATAATACGTTTTTCCAGTTTCCTTCGTAGATCCATCGACATTCGAACATCTCTAAAATTTCGCTCTAATGACAATATATCAGATAATATGGATTGATAATTCGCATTTTCAGCCAACTCCACATCCGAAAACCCTTTTGAATGGTTTTGCACAAAAAACAAAATGCTTTTTTCAATCATACTCGCCAATTGCAACTTCGCCTTTTGTTCCTCCTTTTCCTTTTTGGCAATCTCCGCAGCTAACTGTATTTTTCTGTTCTGGATAGATTTAAATAACCTTGTTTGAATTTCAGCAGGAGAAAAACTCTTGTATTCATTGATATGCTGTAGGATATAAGGTTGTTTCAATAAAGCGAACAATTCAATAGCCGCAGGTTCTGTCGATAACAAAATCTCCAGCTGTCTACCATCATGTGTTTCTTGTATTCGTGCTTCAATTTGCTCAATCTCCGAACTAATAAAATCGTTCAAACTTGCTCCATCCCTAGACATTTGGTTTGAAAATAATACCCCAACCTTCTGTTGATAGGATTTGAATTCATTGATAATTCTTTCTCGATTCTCTTCGGACATCATTTTAATCTCAGAATCAAATTGACGTAGTTCATTCAGCATACGATGGAATATCGAAGGAGATTCTAAGGATTCAATTTCTTCCATAAACGATTGACATCGAGTCATAATCCAATCTGCTCGAGCATATTCAATCAAAGACTGCAATCGTTGTTGACTAGGTCGTACAATTTGATTGACGGTGGATTGTAAACGTTGACCAACCAAAAATACTCCGGCAAATTCTGAAGCCTTTATAATTTCATCTGCAATGTTCTGTCTAGCGATTACTAATTTTTCTCGTAACGCTAATAAAGCTTCATAATCATTACCACAGGCCACCAATTGCCGCTCCAGATTGGCCTCAAAGTCATACCTAGCCGTATCCAAATCGGTAAATATTTCATCACTTTCAGTTATTTCTTCAACAGGTTGTGCATACACGGTTCTTGCAAAGAGCTCCTCTCCCTGAAATAAATAAGATATATCTTTAAAGATTTTTGTAAAACTCTGTTCATTAGCATCCAATACCAAATTATTACTATTCGTTTGAATCTTAACGAGTTCGCCCTCCTTAGTTAAGGCAACCAAATGACCGTTTTGGTCAATTTCAAAATAAGGTTCATAATTCCCTAATGAACATATGATCTCACTATGATCTCCACTGATGTCGACGGCAAAAATCTCACCGGACTCTTGTTGTGTAAATGCTATGCTTACATTTTCATCGACCCGCACAAAAATGCTTTCCTTCGGTAAAACAATCTTTTTAGGCCATTTCTGTGGGACAACTGATTTATGGGTGTTAACAACAGTAATCTCTCGCGTACCAGTTAGAGCAATCAAAATATCATGATCTACTGCTAATATTTGAAAGCATTCATGAATCAAAGGTAACTTCAATAAGTTATCGGTATTATCCAAATAACTGTCAATAGATAATTCTCCGTATTCATGATATAACTTATAGCGCTCCGTATCAAAAGTAAAGGTCTTACCATCAGATTTAAAAAAATGTTTCACATCTTCCGTACGAAATACAAGTGCTTGATCTAAGTTTTCTTTATTTATGGTGCGCGTTATAATCCATTTATTTGGTGGAAGCAACTTCCCCTGGACATCCTGAGTTTCAATAATTACTGATAATCCGCTACTCTTATTTAGACTACTTATGATGATATTATCATTGGGTGTAAAATGAACATACCCTGAGGTCTCTTTTTGCATTACTACAATATAAGCCTCAAGAAATGCGGAATAACTTCGAAATGTCGTACGAATACGAGATGAAAAATCATTGTCCTGAGGATCATGTGATATGCTTTCATAGAATTGTTGATCCGTATTCATGTTGGCCGCCAAACCATGTTTTTTATTCAACTGATGATGCAAGGCTCCATCATCTTTGACTAAATCGGATAACAAATCCTTGAAACGTCCTAATTGATCTGCTTTAGGATCAAGATTTTTAACTGTTTTCAGAATTTCCTGAGAGCTTTTAAGATCTTCCTCTCGATAGTTACTGGGTAAATAATGATCCACATCAATCAGCTGCCCCGTACTGGAATAGAAACTTAAATTGGGACTGTCTTTATAGCTGATCACTATAATGTCTTGTTTGCTCGATTCTCCGTATAAAATACGAATGGAATCGATTTCCAAGTCTTGAATTTCAGTATGCGTATCTTGTTCAAAGTATTGAGGAATACGTTTGTATTCGAATTGTTCTTGTATTGTAGGCATGTTGCATCTATTTTCTGCCTAAATATACTTTCATATCTTCTAATGCTTCCATAAATGCTTTGTATATTTCAGATTGAATTGCAATTATTCTTTTCGAATGGAATCACATCATGCACCATTTATCAATGAAGGTTCAAATCAGCTTAACCAGTTAGCTTGGAATAGTTTCCAACTAGAATGCTATCATCAAGGGCAGTTGTGTTTTCTGACAGAACAGCAATATGACTCCTTTTATTTGTATGCCCTTAGTAATCAAGTTTGGAATCATTTTGATCTTGACAATAGTAATTTTAAGAATTTAATAGATTCCAATATCCCTCAATTACAAGAAAACTACAACATCTATACGAATTTAAAAAAGAAATCGGTCGGATTCGTTATACCAAAAGAATTGATTCAGCATGAAAACAAAAAGCTACAATACATTTACCAGGTACTACTTTTATTCAGAGAATATCCAGTAAGAATATTCTTAGAAAGTATCGCTTCCAAAGATATTTTAAATCCAGCACATTTGTTATTGTCTTATTGGAAAGGCTATTGTTTACTATTAAAAAATCATACTTTTCCACTAACATGGTTTGGAGAGGTTTTAAACCTACCTCTAGAAAATTGTGATCCATTTGCTCAGTTATTTATTCTTTTATTTCAAAAAGCCGAAGCAATCCATCAACGATTTGATCTTCGCTCATTTAACAGAAATTTACAACTTGTCGAACCATCTATTATCGATTTTTTCAAACAACATGAAAAATCTTTAACAGAAAGTATTCAGGAGCCCGAATCTAAGATGCCACCAAGAAAGATCATTCTTGAACTGTCCAAAAGTTTTCTTTCCAAAGACCGAACCAACAAGCAAAAATCGGATCAAGGTACTTCCTTTATTCAGCGAGTATTTCGATTCCAATCGAATCAAAAAAGTAGAATCGAAAATAGTCCAGAAGAAACGTCACACCTGGAGATACATGGTCCTCTGGAGAGCCTAAATGCACTATGTAATCCTTTATTTTCTTGGAAAAAGAATGGGATGAAGTATGTTCCTAAATGGAATGTATTTAAAGAAAGAAACATAGGTGCGAAAGCTCATCAATTGCAAGCATTACATGAAAAATACCAATCTGAACAAACAGACCTGGACGCCAGAAGAAAAAAAGTACGACAATTTTATACGAGCAAAGAACTGACACGATATTTTCAGAGAAAAGGATCTTTTTCATTTCAGGATATTCAAAGTAAATGGAATTATTTAATACAGGAGACGGAGCAGTTTATTAAAGTACAAAAACGCTTTCGACTCTATAAAATGAAAGAACTCGGCATAATTTCTGATCAAGAAGAGGACTACACCAAAAGGAATAATCTTTGGTTAAACGAAATGCTGCAGGTGGAACAAGAAATCAGTAGTTATATTCCCTTTGTCAAAGAAGCATTCAAATCCGCATTGCCCATACGAAAAAGAATCGTCTATGACTCCAATCGCACGATTCAAGAAGGCATCGAATTTGATCCACTCTCTGTTTTTGACCACGAAAAATGGCTCCGAGCTGAAGTCATGAAAGCTATGCGCCAGGAAACAGCGCTTCAGGAAATTGAACAAATTAACTGTTTTTGTCTGGACTTATCCGGTTCGATGTATCATGAAAAAATGAGAAATTTATTCAAGGTGTTATATCTTATAATTCTTGCCTTAGAAGATCGAAAATCATATGATGCCTTTCACTTTTTCAGCAATCGTTTCATCGAAGGACTCAATTTTACAGAAGAATATACATCCTCCAAATTATTATTCCCCATCCTCAAAAAAATAGCCAAAATTCAATTCGGCGAAGTAAAATATGAAGGTCTGGATGGAACAAATATGAGTTCGGGAATTTCTAAATGTATCAAACGTGTACTGGATTTTGAACAAGTATTTAGACAACATTACGTTCACAAAAATGTGGTTTTATCGCTCTTCGTCATTAGTGATGGTAGGCCTTCGATGGGCATAACCGATCTAGAAAAACTGAATATATATATTCAAGAAAAAAGACTAGAGACCAATATCAGTATCAAAGGTATTTATATCAAGGAAAATGCCGATTCTCCAGATTTTATTTCAGAAATTTTCGGTGCGGATCATTGTGTAGAAACAGATTCTTTTGAAGACGGAGTTCATCACTTCGTTAAAATACTTACAGAAACATACAAAAATCAACGAAAAGACTTTCGTTGGAAATTAAAAATGAAAAAACTACATGGCGGATAAACCAGATAAAATTAAAACCTTACAAAAGGAATCTAAGCGATGGAAAGATACTTTTCATATACCAAGATTAGACTTGTTTTACAGAAAAGATGAGCTTGGGATCTGGTATGATCACGAGGGTATGCGCATATCAAGTCCTTTTATCTTAAAGGATCAATTTTTAATTTCGCTCAATGGTAAGGTATATAAAGAATCTATTGCCTTCAAGAATCAAAAAATTTATTCGAACAAGCAGAACAAACTCGTTCAAGTAGGCAAAATCGTGTTTGACGAATTACTAGAACCTTTACTTTTTCAAGGTAGAAAAATAACGGCTATTGGGCATAAAACGATCGAATTTTCAGAGGATGATGCTCTTCAAGAAGTCATATTGGGTAGGGAAACCAAGGCCTTCATACATCTATCGACGAAAAAGGCATTCTTGATAAACAATAAGACGATGAAGCAACACATTGCTAGCATCGCTCTTCGAGAAAATAAACTAGAAATCTTCTCCGACGGGCAATCTCTATATGCCGTAGTAGGAAGTAGTAAAAATGTATTAAATCTAGATGATCAAATCGTGCGCATTAAATCACCCTCGATGATCCAACTAGGGTCTTTTAGGCTGATCCAAGCTTTTGCATACCCAGGAAGTGATTCCACTTTTTACGTCGATCTTGACCATTTAGCAAGCTTCCAATTAGAAAGTCTAAAGCATGAAACCATTCAACATATAGATCCTGAATTTGTGGAAATAAATGGTCAAAAATGGTACAATTTACAAACGGACCTAAGACAACTAGTCTTTAACCCCGATAAGCAAATTTTCTATCAATCCAAAAGTACAGAAGGATTTGAATGTAGTTTCAAAAAACTAGAAGGTTTCGAACAACATTTCTGCCAAGTGTTCTTGAAAGATCAAAAATACATATACAATAAGACAACAGAGGATATTTTACAGGTAGGGAACATGAATATCAGGGATATAATAACACTGCCTCATCAAAAATTATTAAATGCTCAAAATGAATTAGGAGAAAACATTGTTTTAGATGCGCGTGCCGGGCTGCATCAATTGCAACTTGCCAAAAGCCAAGCAAAAAGTATATTATCTGTTCTTGGAGAGGCACAGGCATTAGGTAGCAAAATATTACAACGTGCAGAAATTGCTACCTTGGGAGGACATGAAACCAGATACATTGATCTCAACGATGCCGATCTAAGCATTTTTACCTTACCGAAAGATTTAAAGAGTTATACAGAACAATCAAATCCTTCGCTCTATTCTGAAAACCCTATCCTGAACATTGATTTTAATAATCAGATCCAGATCGATCAGCATACATTTGTGTCGGCTCAATTTTTGAGCTTTACCGATCGCATTGAAAAAATCATACTTCAATGCAGTAACGGTGAACCACTCCACTTTGTTGGTGCAAAACATAAGAATGAGCTCGTTTCATTTTTCATCGAAGATAGCCTTAAAAAAGAATATTACCTCGGAAAAAATCGAATGATTCAATGTCAAACATTAGATGAAGCTGGACAGCAACAACAACTTCTTTTTTCCCTGGATCAACTCAATTCCTGGCTGCCTTTTTATGATAGCTTTTTACCGATACTCAAGAATATTGTCGAAATAAAAGATGCTACTGATTGGGATTATTATCTATTTGAACTCCGCGAACGCCACAAAGAAAATCACTATATTGCCGTTGAAAAAGAAGCCCCGTATCGGATTCTGGCAGAGAGGAAAGCCAGCAATGTAGTGCCGAAGATCGTTAAGAGTAGTAACATGTTACTCCAGATACCCGAAGAAGTATCTGCCCTGAGAAAACTATTCTTAAATGACCCTGGAATACTTATACAATTTGAATAATGAAATACACGCTAATCAATTGCATTTTTTGGAGCTTCTTGCTCTTTCAATGTAAATCAACTTCTACAGATCATCTTAATCGCATCATGAATGAACTGGATACCTCAGAGAAGCGCAATCAATTTTTAGAAGACATCTATGATGTAGATCAGAATATCCGAAAAAATCGAATTCAACAAGAAAATGCCCATGGTTACCTCAGTCCTGAAGTTCGTGAAAGTTACAAAATAATGATGGAGGAGGATCTCAAAAATATTCAATTGATTTCTGCGTACTTAGATCGATTTGGCTATCCTCGTCAACCTGCCTTTACGAATAAAGCCATTCATGCGCCCTATATCGTTATACACCATACATCAGGGAATGAATATCGCAAGAAATACTTTCCTATGCTCTACGAATCGCATAGGAGAGGAGATTTTAAAAGTCTAGCATTTTTTCTTGGAAGAATGCATGATGTGGAATTTGGACATTTCATGTCCTTTGAAAATCCCTATACCGAAACGTTTGAAATCGAAGAATTAACTAGAGCCTTAGGTCTACAGGCCGTAATGCGCGACATTGATCAACAAATAGAAAAAGAAAAAGACTAAGAACGCTTTTTGAGTAGTCCAATTGACAGGCGTCTTCAAGAAGATCAACATATTATTCTTATTTTTACTAGAAAGCAGCCCTATGAAACGATTTTTTTCACTTCTATCCTTCATTTGTATTCTAACTATATCTTGTCAAAACAAAGCCACCTTTAATACGGGGCAAGATATCGTCAGTTTTGTAGATGACGCCATTTTAGTAGAAGGTATGGATATTCAACCTGATCGGGATTATCTAGCCCGAATCAATGGTCGAGCTGCTGAAATCAGATACATCAATGATGGTGCTATAGAAGTCATCGTTCCAGACAATGCTGAAAGTGGTCCACTTAGAATCATCGATAAAAATCGTGAATTCACCATCGCAGATATCGAAATTAAGCGATTATACTTATCCAATAATACTCGGAAGGAAATTCGAGAATTTTCAATAGGACAGGGTAGAGATATTGGGCTGCTGAAAGAATTTGATGATTACAAAGTCATCGACATGGTCTATGCTCCAAGTACCCATGAATTAATCGCAAGTATTCAGCATTTGAGTCAACCCACAGATATTCAATTATTTACCATACATACAGAAACGAAAGAAGAACGATTTTTTCCCCTGGCCAAATACTCCCAATTAGTGACCACTCCAGGAGGACAATTATATGCCTACTCCGATAATAAGATATATCATCTTAACCCTGAAGACGGTTCCGTTATTCAAGAACTAGTAGAACTGGAAGGATATTGCGAAGAATTGGTCTATCTGCAAACGAGAAATAGCCTTCGAAGTTATTATACCGAAACCGTGGATGGAATAAATTATCATTTCTACGAAGAATATAATATTGATGATGAAACGCTTACAAAAAGTGAACAAGAATTTCCCTTTCAACAAGTCAAAGAACGCGACGAAGATGAACTCATCGCTTTCATTCCATATACGGGTATCATTCGATCAGATTTTGCGGGAAATACACAGGATTACATACTTATGAACTCCCAATATGCTAGTTATTTTGATCTTCTTAAAGAACGAAATTTGATCATTTCAATTGTAAGGGAATTACAAACAGATGGAACCAATCCATATTTCATTATCGTTTATAATGAACTTTCCAAAAATGAAAATCGTTATCAAATTAGTCCATATGTCAAGGTATTGATTGGAGAGTAAGATTCGATGAACATCATACTTTAACAACTAAGAATGATGTTAAAGTCATAAACTTGAATAATCCCTAAAGACAATTTATTTTATCTTTAGGTAGAGAAGGGGCTAAACATTTGTTATAAATAGTTTGAAAGACTTAAGTTAAATCACAATTTTTATGAGGATAATTCTCTTTTTCCTACTCACTTTCTCTTTTACATTAAATGGTCAAGTTTGCGTTACTTTAGATAGCTGGACTCAGAACAGCGATAATGGCGATGGCACTTGTACCTATCAAGTCTCTTTAATAGTCAATTCTGGTAATGGCGCTAGCGGTACGGCCACATTTAGTATAGATGGAGTCGATGTACATGTTGAACCCAATTGTATTTGTAACCCTACCACGATATCGTTTCCGATTACTGTCATATGCGAGTCCACTGTAAATATTGATGTTTTTTACGACGCTCCTGGCAATGGAAATGATTGTTCAGGCTCTACAGGTGGTATTGTCTTACCTATTATTTGGAATGATCTATCCGTAAATAAACATCAAAATTACAATTTGATAGAATGGAGTACTTACATGGAAAAAAACAATGAAAACTTTATTGTAGAACATTCCGAAAACGGTAAAACCTTTCATGCTCTAGATCTAGTCCAGAGCGCTGGTAATACTAATAAAACCTCCTATTATTCCTATTTACATGAACGCCCGCAGGCAACTATCAATTATTATAGAATCAAACAAGTAGATTTTGATGGACGGTTTTCACTGTCTGAAATCATCCAAGTAGATAATACCATCCAGAATCTATGGGCGTATCCCAATCCATTTCAAGATGAAATACATATACCTCTTGAACAGGATAAGTCTTGGGACCTGTTTGATTCAGTTGGTAAGCGGACCTTATCGGGTAGCAACAATATAATTAATACCGAACAGCTATTAAAAGGCATGTATATATTGAAGGTGGAAGGCGCATCCAACCCTCAAATCTTAATCAAATCGTAACTTGACTAAGCCTTCTGAGATGTGAGATTAGATGTTAAGAATTGATTGGCCAAGTAGTATGAACCAAACAAAACACCCGAAAACAATAAATCACTGATGACCGTGTGCTGAAAGAAAGGAATTCCAGCGGCTATAGCTGCTATTAGACCTGAAAAATTATCAGCGTACAGGTTCAAGGTATCAAAGTACCAAGCACTTCCATTGGTCAATAAAAAAAATATAACAGAAGCTAGCAAAGAGCCACCGATGATTTTCAACCATTTGCGCTGGCCAGTAACCCACTGTCCAATTCCAAAAATGGCTACAAAGGCAATAAGGTTAGCTAACATATAATTACTATACCAGACAATACCCGTCTGCTCAGTAAAAAATCCGCGTAAAAGAGTATTGTTCAGAATAAAATCACTGAAATATACCAAGACTAAAATTACAAGTAGCGAAGCATATTTACGAACAAGCGTAGCACCAGCAAACAAGAAAATCGCATTTAAGGGCGAAAAATTCGGAGCATGAGGAATAAAGCGATACAAGATAGCTGCCAAAATCAAGCCCAAACCCAATGCGTACTTATTAATCTTCATTTTTTGTCATTCTTTGCTACAAAACTACACATATTATCGAAAATCCATGAATATGATATTCGAAAATCATCTATATTCTAAATCTTAGTTATCTTTATTTCTCAATAAATATGAATATGAAGAAAGTCTTATTTTGCTGGAGCCTTTGCGCTCTTTTTTTTGTGCAGTTGCAGGCCCAATATGGATATTGGCAACAAGCCGTAGATTACACCATGGACATCGATTTTAATGTCAAAAACAATCGCTTTGATGGAAAGCAGCTATTAAAATATACCAATAATTCACCGGATCAATTGGATCGAGTGTTTTATCATTTATATTTCAATGCCTTCCAACCGGGATCCGTCATGGATGAACGAAACAAAGTATTGACTGATTCCGATAGTCGGGTGCGAAATCGTATTTCCGGTCTCAACAAAAAAGAGATGGGATATACCAAAATAAAATCACTCAAAATGGATGGAAAAGATACCGAATATTTTGAAAATGGAACCATTCTGGAAGTTATACTACCACGTTCGATCGAGCCGGGAGAAACTGTAACACTGGATATGGAATTTGAATCCCAAGTGCCTTTACAAATCCGCCGTTCTGGTCGTGATAATGCAGAAGGCGTTCGATACAGCATGTCTCAATGGTATCCCAAGATATGTGAATACGATTACATGGGATGGCATCCCAATCCCTATATAGGACGAGAATTTCACAGTCCTTGGGGCAACTTTACGGTCAATATCACGATAGACAAATCGTATGTTTTAGGAGCTACTGGAGTCCTTCAAAACTACAATGAAGTAGGGAAGGGATATCAACCAGTGGACCTTCAAGTAGCGGAACCAAAAGGAAAAACCATCACTTGGAAATATAAAGCTGATAATGTGATCGACTTCGTTTGGGCAGCCGATCCGGACTTCAAAGTAATTCAAAAGCGAGCGCATGATGGAACGCGGATGTATTTTGTATATCAACCAGGTGACCGTACCACGGAGAATTGGACAAAACTTCCACAGATTATGGATGAAGCGTTACGCTTTATGAACAAACGTTATGGAAAGTATCCATATCCTCAGTATTCCTTTATTCAAGGAGGAGACGGTGGTATGGAATATCCTATGGCTACGTTGATCACAGGAGAACGTTCACTCGGTAGCCTTGTAGGAGTCAGTGTACATGAATGGATGCACAGCTGGTATCAATTCATGTTAGCGACGAATGAGGCGCTTTACCCTTGGATGGATGAAGGATTTACCACTTTTGGGACCAATGAAACGATGAATTATTTACGATCCAAGAAGCTAATTCCTGGAGAAGTATCCGATCATGAGCATGCGCGATCCTATTTGGGATATGGTAATTTGGCCAAAGCAAATCAGGATGAAGCACTGTCGACCCACTCGGATCATTATATCACCAATGCGGCCTACGGTATAGGTTCATATTCAAAAGGAAACGTATTTCTTAATCAAATGGAATATATACTGGGCGAAGAAGTATTTGCTGAGGCCTTGTTGGATTATTTCGAAACTTGGAAATTTAAACATCCTACGCCTTATGATTTTATCCGTGTGATGGAGAAAAACTCCGGAATGGTACTCGATTGGTATCAAGAATATTTTGTCAATACGACGAAACAAATAGATTACGGAATCGGCAAGGTAGAAAAAGCTGGCCTCATGGGTGGTAAGACGAAGATCAACATAGAACGGATCGGGCAGATGCCAATGCCGATAGATGTGCTCGTTACTATGGATGATGGAACAACGACTGTATATCATATCCCCTTGGATATCATGCGCGGAGCCAAAAAAGGCGATCCCGCATTGTATAAAAATGCCTCTTTTACCGTATTGGAAGATTGGGATTGGGTAAATCCGAATTACAGTTTTGAAATCAAAACAAAGATGAGAAATATCGAAAAAATCGAAATAAATGCCTCTAAGAAAATGGCAGATCTCAATACAGAAAATGACCAATATGTAAAGTCATAAATATCGGTCCTGTAAAGTAAAAAAAAGGCTCTTCCTGATAGGAAGGGCTTTTTTTATGGTTTGGGTGGTGCCTTCGGCCCAGGCTCTTCAGGGTTTCCCTAGGGTCATCCTGATCAAACATGTGCGCAAACGCACTTCCTTGATCAGGAGCTGCATGATGGCTCCAAGCGCCATCATTGGCCCCTTACGATCCTTACCACAGTAAGATCGAACAGTCATCGTATAGATCTGTATTAATCCTCGGTAAATAAAACAACTCATTCGTTATATTTTATTGACGTTATACACTGATAACCAGCTACTAAGTGACAACTAATAAACCTATCATATTAAACAGACTCAGAAGCATTGAATACTCAAGACCATTTATTATCTTTAATAGATGAACCAAATTAAAACGCATTTCGACCACTTAGAAGATCCTCATTTAAAAAGTATCTTGCATCTCATGCATTTCGGACAACGACTAGAAAAATATTCCAATACCTTATTAAAACTAGTCGGAATATCTTATCAACAATATAATCTGCTTCGCATTGTTGAAAATACCCCGCAGGAATATTTCAGTCTAAAGGAACTTCAAAACAAACTGATCAATCAAACCTCCAATGCCTCTCGATTGGTGGAAAAACTTCGATTAAAAGGATATCTGAAAACCAGTCCCAACAAAGAGAATCGCAGCAAATTGGACATTTCTATCACAAAAAAAGGCATTCAATTCCTGAAAGAAACAACCTGTCCTATACAACTTTTTGTCAATAAGATGAAGATGGACATGAGTGAAACCGAAGCCAAGGCATTTACAAATCTAATCTGTAAGGCTCAACAAAGTTTATAGATCATCAACTCAATCGAATAGATTTATAAAATTCTCAATACATACAGTTCTATGAAAAAATATATTTTATTCTTCTTCATCAGTTTTTGGTGTATACAAAGTTATAGCCAGGTTAATTTAGATTCACTACTTATTGGATATTGGCCATTCCATGGAAACATGAATGATGAGAGTGCTCTAGAAAATCATGGTATCAACAATGATTGTCTACTAGCTTCTGATAATATAGGTAATCTTGAGGAGGCATATGAATATAATGGACAAACGAGTTTTATTGAAATTCCTTCATCCTATGAAGAGCTAACGCTTCCTTTTTCCATATCAGCATGGATTTTAAAGAGTGAATTTGGAAAACATGAACATATATTTAGTTCCTCCTCTCAAACGGATGCGTACCATGGTGTATATCTAAGCGTCAACCCAGAAGGATTTGTTCAAATATCGTATACCGATGGAGAAGTTCTTGGCTTTACTTCACGAAGAACTAAACTAGCTAAGACCAAAATTCCACTAAATGAATGGATTTGTATAGCCGTAGTAGTATATGGACCAAATGATATGATTATTCAATACAATTCAATTACTCAAGATGGCGATTATAGCGGAACAGGTGGGGCATTAAGTAATGGAAATCAATCGGCGATGATTGGTCGAGCTGCTCATAATCCTGATTATTGGAGTGGAAAAATAGATGAAGTGAAATTCTATAACAGAGCATTATCAGATGATGAACTTCATGTAATCTGTGAAGCCGAATTAACCTCTTCAATAACCAATAAGAAACAGGAGATACATTCTATTAAAATTTATCCAAATCCAGCAAATAGAATCATTCATGTAGATGAGATTCCTACATTTGATACATATAGAATTCTAGATACTCAAGGAAGCATAGTACAAGAAGGTCAAATTATATCTACCAACCTTCAAGTGAATATATCCAATTTACAAGATGGCATTTATATTTTGGAGTTAACAGGAAAATTCGAAAGTATTAAGCGAATGTTTGCAGTATCTCAATAACTCTACTATTGTGTATGATGTGGCGTTGTACTAAGCTACAATATAAATGAATTGGTTAAGTATCATAATATATTGTTTTTTTTGGGTCATGATTTCTTGTAAATCAGATAAAGTCAATTCGTGTTTCTGCGTTTCCGAAGAAGAATTAGCATATGAGTTAATTTGTATAGAAATTGATAAAAATATTTGCATGACTATTGGTAAAATGGTGCGAATAGACGCACCAGCTTTAATCAGTTTTAACAAATACAAAAAATTAGACAAAACTGTACCTGAAACTTTATATTCTAGGACTAATCGTGATAACAAAACAATAACAGAAATTGATACCATCTTGAGAGAATATAAATTATTTGACTCATTTAGCTATGGTGCACCAACATTTGAAATCGCAAATGATATTCACTATAAATTTGATAAAAACGACATCATATTTAAATACAAAGATGCCTATGAACAAGTTGCCTTGAACGAAGTATCCAAATCAACCATTGAAAACATTCTAAATAGGCTGACAAATTAAAAACGACCTATAATAATGTGCCATTGCATCATATTCTATCCAGTATAGCAGTTAAAACACCGACTTATTCGGCAGCACTGCTGACTCGAACTCTTTCGCCCCAAGCTTCCCAAGCCTTTTCTTTCTGGTCATAATCTTTGCCATATGGGCCTGCTATTAAATGAAGCATTAATACCTGTGTCTCGGGATCCTTTTTGAGAAAAATCTTCTCGACCAAATGATGGGGTTCCTTATAATCGATCTGTAAATATAAATTTTCCCAAGAAGCGGTTACTTGACCCGAATACAATGTTTTCCCTTGATCATCTTGTATATTTAGATCAGAATTCCTCAACCAATTTGATGCTCTAGAAGACTCTCCCTGAAAAATACCTTGCCATATGTTCGTCTTATCAGCATCCGTCATAGATTGCCACACCTGATGAATCGGTGCGTCCATTGAGAAGACCTTGGTAACAAATCGATCTTCTGTTAGCTCATCTAGGTCTTTTTCTGTCATAAACTCCAATTCTGCTAACCAAGATGATCCGTTTCCGCCGTTGAGATATCGAAAACCAGCTACCGAATCCTGTCCATTAGCAACGACCTGAATGACAATGACAATTTCATCTTTTTCTGTGCTTCTAGAATAATAGCGTGCAAATCGAGGTAAATTCATATCCACTGAGACCGCATCCGGATGTTTTTGTGGATCAAAATACATCAACGAAGTACCATTTCTTGTTTCTTCTTCCGTTGGTAAACGTCCTTCCACAACAGGAACACTCGATAAATCATTGAGATCCACTGCCGGAAATCCAAAAATATTATCTGGACAATACCAGCCACCATATTCGTGATTCTTTTTCTGATAAAAAGCATCTGGTAAGGTAATCATGGCCGCTTTTTGAGTTGCTTTGGTTTTCTCTGGTATTGGAGAAGTACATGATATAGCTATACATAATACCAAACAAAATGCTATCTGCATCTGGCCGATTGAGCTGAACCATGGAAGTTTATTGGAAACGAAAAAATTATGCATCTACTTTTTTTATCCTAAATCTACAAAAGACTGTCATTTAGTACTGTAAATAAATGTAAAAGCATGTTATTTAATCATACACAAGCTGATTAAGAGGCATTTATGGTTTTTCTAAAATCTGAAGGAGTCGTATCTACAATTTTTTTGAAGAGTCTATTAAAACTGGGCACCTCTTCAAAGCCAAGATCATAGGCGATTTCCTTGATGGATTTTTGTGTATAGATGAGCATTCGTTTTGCTTCCAACACGATGCGTTCGTGCAATATTTTCAGGGGAGATTTAGAATTGTACTTCGCAAATAAATTTGATAAGGTCTTCGGAGACTTATTCATCTTATTAGCGTAATCTTGCACTTGATGCCACTCGTGGTAATGATATTCTACCATGAGATTGTATTCTCGAACGATATCTAATTCGGAAGAGGCTACATCGAACAATTGTCTTTGTTTCTTATACAGTCTTGTCGTCTTAATAATCAATCGCTTCAATAACATCCGCAACATATCTTCTTGTAGATTATCTCGGTCTTCAAATTCTTCTAAGAAAACTTGATACAACAAATTGATTTTCTTAGCTTCTTCTTCATCCAAGTCAATAAAGGGATGATCAGAAGATCCATAAAACAATAATCCGGAACAGGATACTTCTTTATCGTGATCAACGATACAATAAAACAAGCGATTAAATTGCCAAGCTACAATGTCTTCAGGCTTCTCAAAGCTAAATGCTTGATTTGTCATGAAACTAACAATTGTATTGGGTGGACAATTGAATTTTTCTCCATCAATGGTAACACATTGTCGTTCTCCACGATTCCAAGCCAAGGTCAATTCTGTATCAGAATCATCCTCAAATTGTCCTTTAAAATCAGGCTTATTACTGATGAGTTTCAGTATTCCCCCTGTATTCTCATTTCTTAATTCCAAGATATCCATAGCTTCAAAATTATACTTTATCTTAAAAACCCAATAGCCTTAATAAAGTTCTGTGTAAGGAAGCGGTCTGTCGTATCCGTGGAAAGGATAGTAACAGGCAAGGCCTTTTTAGGCCGCCGCTCCTTAGCTATGCTAAGGATGAGCTAGCGACACTGTGGATAGCCTGGCTATGTCAGCGATGTAGTCGATGACATAGTCCACCCAAATCATACAAAATACACTATGGCAGACGCTCAATATTTTTCATGAGCTCTTGAATTTGTGCTAACCAAAATGCATTGTTTTCTCCAGATTCTGCTATTTCCAAAGCCCGTTGAGCAGATTCTAGGGCATCATGCTTGTTTCCACGAGCCAATTCGATTTCTGCCAGTAATTGATAGGTCCAAAAAACAGGTTCATCCATGGATAAAGCAATGCTCTTTTTGATCCACTCGGTAGCCTGGTTCAAATCCTTACCTTCCAATAATTTGAACTTCGCAGCTAAATAATAATCGCCCATATCCGGTCCTGCCAAACGATCTTCAATCTGGGCATCTATCAGGCTAGAGGTTGTCATCTGAATCGGCAAAGCAACCTGCGTATTTTCCCATTTTATCACTAGATCAGCCGAAAAAGGCGTAATGTTCTCTACACTAATCGTCAACATTTCAATGGTTTCCGATAGGGTACTACTTGGAACACGCATACTAGCTTTGACCTTTTCCATGCTGAAATCATCCGGCACATTCCAATGTTGTAATTCTTCGTATAAATAAATGTCCCATACTGATTTTTCAGGACGTGTTATCAGCGCGTAAGTCCCTGCTGGCACTACAGTCTCATTAATAAGGACATCATCACTGAAGGTCACTTTAGTAGATCGATTGGCTCCTGTCCTCCATAGTTCTCCATATGTTTCTAAGCCTCCAAAAATCGTTCTTCCCTTGCGATATGGCCTCGAATATTCTACACTGATCGTAGATAAACCCACGGTTTGTTCTATCTTTTGTAAGGGACTTAAAGCCGGTAATTTAATTTGTGCTTCCATACAAAGTGGTAAAAGCAAAATCAGAAGAAATGGTAGATTGTTTCGCATTGTTTTTTCTCAAAGCTATCTATAATAATGTATCAAAGGCGTTAAGAAAAATATAAAATTGAATCCATAAATCCGTGTGTTTATTCGTTTATGTGTAACATGTTCCAGTCCTCATTAGCAGTAATAAGTCGCCGATAAAATTTTATTTTTGAAAAAAAGAAAGATTCACCAACCCTTTTGAAAAAATATTCGTCTTAAAGAGTGAACGTAATAAACGTACTTTAAAATAGTGACAGAACAAGAAATTATAGAACGGTGCAAAAAGAATGATCGTAGAGGTCAGGAAGCATTGTATAGGAAATATCTTCCTGTCATTAAAGCGATGTGTCTGCGATATACGCAGGATGAAGATCGGTTGATCAGTATTATAAACAATGGGTTTTTGAAAGTTTTCAAAGGCATCAAACAGTACAAGGCAACCGGATCGTTTGAAGGTTGGATCAGAAGAACCGTTTTCAATGCGTTGAGCGATTATTTCAGAAAAGAAAATAAGTATCTCAAGAATACTTTCTTCGATGTTCCTGAATCGGGTCAACAAAGTGAGGCATTAGCAGATCTTTTCTATGCAGATCTATTGGATTTAGTAGATGAATTACCAGAAACAACCGCTGCCGTGTTTAAAAAGTATGCGATTGAAGGATATACACACAAAGAAATCGCTGAGGCTTTAGGCGTTTCGGACGGCACATCGAAATGGCACTTATTTGAAGCACGTAAAAAATTAAAACATTTGCTCAAGAATAGGGGTAATAAATTATATGGGTATGTTGGATAATAAATTATTTGAGGACAAAGCGTGGGATGATATGCTCACCTTGCTGGATAAGGAAATGCCCGAGAAAAAGGCTTTCCCATGGTCCAGATTGTTATTACTGCTCTTACTACTTGTATTTGTAGGAGGAGGCTCTCTATACTATTGGTTGGATCGCTCAACTACATCTGATTCAGATTCTTCCTTATCTTCTTCTACTATTCAAATTGCACAACAAGCAACAAATAGCGATTCTGAAAACCATGCCTTGGAAGCGCCAGCGGAGGTACAGCCGCTTAGCGAACCAAACTTGTTCAACACCGAAAATCAATTTGCTTCTAGTGAAAAATCAAGTTCTATTGTAACGACAACCATTTCAACAAAGAAAACTAAAGGCCAAAATCTTTCTGCTTATTCAAAACCTATCCATTCCGCACCCACTGGTTCTATAGAACCTATTCTTGCATCTGTGCATTCAGATCAGACATCCATGGAAGATCAAACTACTTTGGCGGCTTCAACGAAATCTTTACCAACTTTTGAAGCTTTGACTGTAGCAACGGATCACCTTGCATTTTCTGACATCACTCTCTTGAATTGGACAGTAGCCTCGCCATCAGCGTTGGTTGATTTTTCTATACTTGAAAATGCGACTCCTGAAATCTTGAAACCATCTAGACGTGTCAATCTGTATGGATATGCAGAATCAAATTATATTTCGCACTTTAATAGTTTGGGGTTAAAGTTAGGCCTAGTTGCAGAAATTGGAGCTGCTTCGAGTCCTTGGAGTTTTTCTACCGGTGCTTTATGGGATCACAACTCATTGAGTAGTTTTGAGCTTTACAGAAATGCTGTTGATAACGTTGTCTTGGAGCAAGATACGACACCAGAGGTCATCAATACACCGATTGAGATCGCGGATGCTTCTCAATTGATCTCTGTTAATTATTTAACGATCCCAATGCAGTTTCACTATCGAATGAATCGGTTTAAGGTAGGACTAGGTATCCAGCATCGCTTCCTTTTTAGACAGCGCTTGAAAAATGGTGAAACTTTGAATAAATTTCTAGATGGTGAACCTGCAGGCTCATTTGTCAATCAAGGTATTCAATCCAATATTAATCCATATCATCTATCTGTCAATCAATCTTTAATGTATCGAGTACATCCTCGTATTGATTTGGGTTTGGCTTTTCAGTATGATCTCACCGGTATATTTGCGGCGTCCAGCTTTACAAGTCAAAACAATCGAGCATCGAACAAGCTCGATAATATAGGCTTGAGCATTGCCTATCGACTTCGTTGATTTTTTGAAGAAGTGTGGTGGGAGAGGGCTAAGTAAAAAGTACAGAACCTAGGCGTAGCATGTTACTTCCTTCTTCTAAAGCGGTTTCATAATCACCAGACATCCCCATTGATAAAATAGAGAACCGTTCATCCTCGCTGTAATGGCTCTCTTTTATCCTATCAAAGATGGATTTAAGTTGACGAAATTCGGACCGAACTTGATCTAGGTCATTGGTAAATGTGGCCATTCCCATGATTCCATGTATTTCAATATTCTCAAATTCATGTTCAAGAATTTCATCTAAGATGTTTTGAATTTGATCTGGGGCAATTCCATATTTGCTCTCTTCTTGAGCGACCTTGCACTGGAGTAAAACTGGAATAACACGCCCGTTCTTAAGCGCTTCTTTATTGATGGTTTTTAAGAGCGAAATCGAATCCACAGAATGAATCAGTTCCACAAATGGTGCGATGTATTTTACCTTATTTTTTTGAAGATGTCCAATGATGTGCCATTTTATATCACTCGGTAAATCATCCTTTTTCTCCATCAATGCTTGGACGCGATTTTCTCCCATATGTCTAAATCCACGATCGTATAAAGCTTGAATCTGCGTATTTTCCCGATTCTTGGATACTACTAAAATCTTGGCTTGGTAATTATTAGCTTTTTCAAGGATTACATCTATATGATCCGACATATTATACGTTTCAATTTATAGGAATGATCTGAATAAATTCAGAATAAATATGCCTAATCCAAAAGCTACTACAGAACTAATAATTGTTAATATTCTATACTCTTTGACCTTTGTGTTGAAAGCAACAATGAAGACCGTAGCAAATGTCAAAGCTAAGGAGATGTAGGGATTGGCGGGTAATAATGATAATAAAATCACGGACAGAATGGAACCGATAATTCCT
>JAHDFB010000003.1:0-78791 GCA_020628475.1 Saprospiraceae bacterium
ATCAAACCAGGAACAGATATTCTTTTTTCTAAAAATTTATGCCTAAAAATCAAATGTTGCCTTTCATATTCCACCGATTTCCACCAATATGAAGGTTCGGATGATCAAGAGAATAAAAAGGATTGCGAGGATAAAAAATGTAATCCTTTTCAAGTTTGCAATTCTTGTGTGTTAATGCTACAAGATACAGTTGAGCTTAGTCATTCTCCTAATGTTCAATTTGAGACTCATTTAAGTTTCACCTTTGAACCAAGCCATTCTTTCCAATATATCTCTGATTTTTGGCAACCGCCAAAATTTTCTTAAGTATCCAAGAGATTATTCAAGATCGAGGTTCTAAAATTTCTATGAACAAAAGATCTACTTTTAAAGAAATTCAAATCAGAAATTATGAAATACGTTCAATCTATTCTGTTGACGATCATTGTAGTGGTAACATCTTCAAACTTAGTATTTTCTCAATCTTCCAACAATACGGAAGAGAATGTATCTATTCAAACTTCAATTATCAAGGTAAAAGGGGTTACTTGTGCTAAAGATTTGAGTATGATATCAACTCAAATAGAAAAGCTACAAGGTATAATCAGCTGTGAAGTGCTCAAAAAGGGAGCCACCTCAAAATTTAAAGTACAGTTTAATCCAAGTTTGGTCAAAGAAAGTGATATTCATCTAGCAATTGAGAGCACTGGAAGTTGTGAAGATCCAAATGAAAGACCCTACAAGGTCAAAAAATCCAACTAAGCCAGGAAATACAAATATTATAACGATGAAAAAATACATATTCGTTGTTGGTTTGCTATTCCCGTTATTTGGATTAACACAGCAAATTAACGGCTCTGTATCTAACCAAGTGGGAGAAGCCTTGATTGGAGCGAGTGTTCACTGGCTAGATTCCAACATCGGGGTCATTACCAATGAGTTTGGAGAATTTCAGATTCCGTACAATGCACATTCTAATCAGAAACTGATTGCAAGCTACACAGGATACGAAGCTGATACCATAGAAATCGGGAATCAATTCACGATACAGTTCATTTTATCAGATTCGAAGACATTACTTGAAGTAGTCGTCCAAGGTAAGCAGGAAGGCGTCATCATATCGAATTTGAGTCCCGTAAAAACCGAACAAATTACTCAAACTGAATTAAAGAAAGCGGCCTGTTGTGATTTAGCAGGATGTTTCGAAACTCAAAGCTCTGTTCAACCTCAAACCACTAATGTCCTAACAAATTCTAAAGAGCTCCGAATTTTGGGTTTATCTGGAGTATATAATCAAGTTTTGTTGGATGGGTTACCTATGATTCAAGGTTTATCTTATACATATGGCATTAGTAGTATTCCAGGAACTTTGGTTGAGAATATCTATATTTCTAAAGGTGCCAATAGCGTGGTTCAGGGCTTTGAAAGTATCAGCGGGCAAATTAATGTAGAAACTAAAGAACCGGATAATACCGATCGATTACTACTGAATATTTATCTCAATAATTTTCTCGAAAAACATTTTAATGCCAATTATAGCATTAAAAAAGGGAAGTGGAGCAATTTAACTACCATGCACTCCGTACAATCTGCTAACAAAATTGATCGAGACGAAGACCACTTTTTAGACATACCTTTACTAACGAGATATTCCATTTCTAATAAATGGAAATACGGTAGCGGAAATGATTGGGGATGGAATAGCCGAATTGGAATACGTCTTCTTCGTGAAAAAAGAATTGGTGGACAGATTAACTTTAATGAAAACAAGGATGAAGGAAGTTCAAAGGTCTATGGGCAATCAGTTCATTTGACTCAACCAGAAATCTGGACAAAGACATCTTATGTCTTCAATGATGATCATGTCATACAAATATTTGCTTCTTCTTTTCTACATAGACAAAACAGTTTTTTTGGCACCGTTCAATATCAGGCAAATCAAGTCAACTTTTATGGTAACATACAATATGAGGTCGATTATAAAAAGCATCAATTAAAAACGGGAATTAGTCACCGTCATTTAAATTTGAATGAGCATATTTCATTTACAGAAAATTTACTTTCAAGAACGTTCGCTGGTGCATATAATCGATTGGAGAGCATTACTGGTTTTTTTGCGGAAAACACATGGAGATCGTTCGATAATAACTGGACTTGGATCATTGGATTACGAGCTGACCATCACCAACAATTTGGATTTAATTTTACACCTAGAACACTTTTAAAATATGACTTCTCGCCCAAAACTACTATCCGAGCAAACTTTGGGACAGGCTGGAGAACGGTAAATTTATTTAGTGAAAATATTGGCCTATTAGTAAGTTCAAGAGATATTGTTTTCTTGGATCAGCTTGAACCTGAAAAGGCTATTAATTATGGATTGAACTTTACGCACAAGTTTGAATCCAATAATGATCTATTTTCAGGATATTTAAGCGCAGACTTTTATCGTACTGATTTTCAAAATCAAATTTTTCCGGACTATGATTCCGATCCAACTAAAGCTTTTGTAAATAATTTTAAGGGCACCAGTGTAAGTAACGGATTCCAACTAGAATTACAACTAAGTATTTGGCAAAGATTAGAATTTAAAACAGGGTATAATTATCTGGATGTTTATCGCATGAATGGAGAAGTCAAACAAATTTTACCTTTCAATTCAAAACACAAAGTCATTTCCACTTTTAGCTATAAGCCAATAAACAACCAATATCACTTTGATATGAATGTACATTGGCATGATAAACAACGTTTACCTAATACGAAATCGAATCCAATTGAATTTCAACGTCCAGATTTTTCTAGGCCTTATACATTGGTAAACGCTCAGTTTACTTACAACTATAAGAAGTTTGAATTATACATCGGCTGTGAAAACATATTTAATTTTAGACAAAATCGTCCGATTATTAGTTGGCAAGACCCTTTTTCTCCATACTTTGATACATCTTCTGTATGGGGACCGACCAGAGGTAGAGAATTGTACCTAGGCTTTCGATATCGCATAGCTGCTAGATAAAATATAATAGGGTCTACTTAATTTTCTACAGTAACAAGTTGCAACTATAACAAAATTATCATTTAGCGGTCATTCTTCTGCGATACGGATAGTAGCAAAGCAGCGAGGCTGCTTCCTGACCGAAGGGAAGGATGAAATTGCGAATAGCCGGGGCCGTTAGGCATCGCCATCAAGATATTAATGAACCACTACGACCTGTTCTGTCACCGTTTGATCCGCCGTCTGTATTTTAAGTACATAATTTCCTGCATCTAATAATGACGCATCAAAGAAAAATTTCTTGTCCGTAGAAGCAATCTTTCCTTGATAAATATCCAGGACTTTAGCACCTCGAATGTCCAGTAATTCTATCGAAACAGCTTGAGTCGACATAATATGGGGAGCTACACAGGTAATCGCTGAAGCCGGATTCGGAAAAATCTCTAACGCAGAAAAATCCAACTCGTATGTGGAAACGGGCGCACAGTTTACAATGTTCGTACTTCGAGGTCCGGCCTCTCCAGGTAATGGTCGATTCATAATCTTACCACCTTCCGTCTCCACCCGAATGAAGTATTGTAGCACATCATCTAATTCAAGGGCATCAAGATTGGCTTCGTAAAGATTTTCAGCATTGAGCGTCATGGATTGAACCTCCCAATCGGACATTTGACTCGTTTTATAATGAAGATCCACCGAGCTAATCGCTTCAAAAGCAGTCACACTCGCTTGTAATTGGATACTCTCATTCATACACCATTCTGGATGTGTCATCATATTGATGGTCACAGGATTTTCTGCAGCCACCTCCTTGGTGATACAATGCAATGCTCCGGATAGCGGAATGATATCGTTACAATCAATACCCACCACATTATATCCTGGCATGACCTCCTCCCAAATTCTCAAAGCGGTGGTATCGTATTTTTCTTCATAAGTAGGCACTATGATGGTTTTATTGGCAAATAAAGCATTGGCATAGGTCCTATAATCGTCACCAAAATTTGGATAGTTATTGGATGGACCTGGAGGCATCGGAATGCGCTTAATATTGAATGGACGTCCATAGCTGGTCGTAAACTGATCCAATATATATTGAATATTGGCTTCAATCTGTGGTCCATCGGCCACACCTTCTGGATACTCCCCTACTAAGATCGTTTCTTCATCCACAATTTTCATGTGCATATCGATGTGATGGATCAAATCATAGGGCAGTGCTTCCATTTTGATATATTGTTCTATCCCCATATAGGTCTGCATGATTGCATCTACGGCCTCTTCATCGTGATTACTTTCTCCAAATTGATTATTGGCACCATTTTCATCGAGCACTAGATCCGAAGAGAATCCTTTTCCGAGTCCGTCCGCCATAAAATTTCCACCGGTGTTCACCAAATCTTCCGGCGCGGTAGCAGTTTCATACACGGCAACACCTCGTTCAGCACCTAATAATTGTGGGATCTGATCGTCTTGATAGCGCGGACGATTATATATCCAATCGATCCAGACCAATTCGTTATTTTCAATCAGATAAGCTGAATTCGGACCGTAATCTCGTACCCAGATACTATTACTTGGCAAATCGTAAAAACTGACATTTTCGGAATAATCAATACCCTGATTATCCAGATAATTCTTGGTACTGTTGATATTCGGGCTTACGATAATCACTTCAACCTCATCTTTCAGAGCGGCTGTAATTTGTGCCAAGATCGAACTAAATCCTTCCCAAACAATGATGACCGCATCCATTTCTTCCCATTCCGCAGGGACCCGAACTGGACCAGGAGGAGGCGCTAAAGTAGCATTATTGGACGGTGGTGTATATAATCCTTTTTCCACCAATTGGACTTCCGCTTCCGTCATAAATTTTGGAAGCGGTGCTTGCGCTTGCAACCAGATTTGAAGACTAAAAAAACAACATAATGTTATATAGAATTTACTGGTTGTCATATTTCTTTATTTTTTAAAATGAATATTTTAGGCTTAAACTAGGTAAAATAGGCAACTGATTAACACGATCATATTTTATACGATCAAAATAGAAAATATTTGCCCGATTGTAGGCATTCGTTACCGAGAAATTGATGTCTAAACCACCGAATCGACCGAATTTAATCTTCTTAATGATGGATAGATCGAGTCTATGATAATCTGGTAGTCTTCCTCCATTACGACGAGAGCTGAAAAGAATACCTACGTTATCAGGATTTGACGTCACGATATTCGCATTCGGACCATCTGTAATCGGTAAAAAGTTATAAAATGCTTGTGTCTGAGTAAACGGGAAGCCAGAACCATAATTCCAACGTACCCCAAATTCCCATGAGCGGTCGGCACCAAATTGATAATTAGCCAAAATGTTTACGTTATGTCTTCTATCAAAAATGGTCGGAAACACCTGTTCCCCATCATTTCGATTAACATACCCCAAAGCATAAGTACCCCAGAAATAAAGATTTGGTAATTGATATTTCGCCGATATATCTCCACCATAGGCAACACCTTCTTCAGTGGCATAATTGGCATCAGAAACATTTAGTTTGGTTCGATTTACCACAATCAATTGGTCAAATCGCTTCCAGTAGCCTTCTATATTAATGGTTAGATTTTTAATCAGATCGATTTCTACACCACCTACAGCGTGTGTTGCTTTCTGAAGATTAGAACCAGCTATTTCTTCGGTTCCCAGTCTAGAAATACTTGATTCTGGCGATGTTAAGAATCCAGTAAATAAGGCTACCACATCTCGTTCGTTCGAGGTAGATAACAAGTTTTGTGAATATAATCCGCTGGCAAATTTGATACGAATATCATCCGTCAGGTTGTATTTCATACCAAATCGCGGTTCTGGAGAAAACTCGGTTAATGCCGCATAGTATATCGCCCTCAAACCAGGTTCCACGATCAGGTTCCCAAATTTATAACGCAACTTCACGAATCCTGCGATATCTGGCGAACTTTGTTTTTCATCAATTTTAATTCCGAATGGATTGATAAATTCAAAAACGGTGCTATTTACATTGATTTCGACACCGTAATTCACTGTTCCATTTTTGAGGTAATAATCAAAATCAAAACGACCAACAAAGTTTCCTACACTACTCTCTCTTTTATCACTGCCAGCTTCTTCGTCAAAACCAATTCGATAACTAGAGTAACCAACTAGTCCGTTTAATACTAAATCACTATTATCCAGTAAGAGCTTGAAATTAGCTCCACCACCAAGGTTTTTCCAATCTATTTTCGCTACGGCAGGATCATTGAATACATCATCGTAGTTGAATCCGAATAGATTTAAGTATGATCCATTTTGATTGATGAAACTCAGTTTACCATAGGTATCATTCAAAGAATATGGCAATCCAATCGAATCACTAACGGCGGCATATGGATATAAAACAGCACCTGTCCGATTGATTAAACTATTTTTCTGAGAAAACATAAAGGATGTACTTCCACCGTTTTCGGTTTGTTTGATCAATGGGCCTTCTACAAAGGCCTTCGCTAAGAATGGACTAATGGATAGTGAACCGCCAAAATCTTTTTTGTTTCCATCTTTCGTGTTGATATCTACAACCGCAGAAATTCTACCTCCATGTTCGGCATTAAATCCTCCTGTTAAAACATCTACATTTCGAATGGCATCCGTTTCAAAGGTGGAGAAAAAACCTATACTGTGAAACGGGTTGAAAATCGGAAGTCCATCCAATAGGATTTTATTCTGTACAGGTGAACCTCCTCGAATAAATATCTGACCACCTGCATCTCCTGTAGAGACGACTCCCGGAAGCACTTGCAAATATTGTACGATATCTGGCTCTCCACCTGTCGATGGCATAAGCTGAATTTGTCTTGGTGTTACGGATAATTTTGAAATCTTTACCTCATTTCTAGCAATTTCACGTTCAGCAGAAATGCTTACTTCTTCAATTTTCAATCCTGAATCCGAAATGAATAACTGCTGCGTAAGAACTTGACCTTCACCCACAAATACTTCTACTCGTGCTGTATCATAACCTATAAAAGTAGCCATCAAGACGTATTCTCCTGCATCAATGCGCGGGATGGTGTAGAAACCGTTCAAATCAGTATTGACACCAATTTGTGTTCCTTCTAAAAATACGTTGGCAAAAGAAACGGGATCTCCAGTCTCTTTATCGAAAACATTTCCTCGAATAGATCCTTGACCGAATGCGTTCAAGCCAAGTAAAGTGCAGATAAGTAGTAGACAAATGTGTCTAGATAAATTCATACTTAATTGTGTTATTATGCAGCAAATGTAGTTAAAATAAATAGCAGACATCGTTGTTCTATAGCATTCTAAATGTCCGATTTGGTACTCTTTTTGAATTGTCTAATGAAATCAATTATTATCTTCGAAATATTCTCGAGCTCGGCGATTGAAATTATCCACGACGGTCGTAGCATCGACACGATTCCCTTCGATTTCGTTTGGAGCATCCGAATATAACTCGACTTCCCAACGCGGATTTCGTTTTTCATACCGACTCGTAGAATGCAACAAGCTGAAATCATTTCCTCCTAAACTAGGATTGTAAAATAGAAATCGAACATTCACTTCTCCGGTAAGATCCAGTTGGTCATAAAACCAAATTTCGTAAGGCGGTGCGGATGGCTCGTTTTCAACGGAAATCACGTTTTGCGGTTTTCCATACTTCAAGAATATATAGCCGCGATCTGTTTCAAACCCTCGACCGACAGTATTGTAAAACATACGATCTACTGCTTTCGCAATCTTGTTGTAGGTATTAAATGTTTCTTCGGTGGTTATAGGATCAAAGGCTGACCAGTAATTGTATAAATAGAATCGTTGTCCTTTGACATTTTCTTCTTCCAATAAAATATTGATGGTGGTGATTTCCATTTGATTCAATCGTGGTGCCAAGGCTTTTAGATTGTATTCCAGTTCTTCCGGGGTCAACTTATTGATAAAACTTCCCTCTAGGTCTACATTACTACTCAATAAGATGTCCCGATCTTTTGAAGGATTACTTCGTTGAAAGGAAACAATTTGAGAGTACTTGCTTTCTTGTTGGGCATTGACCAAATCTAACTTCAAACTATAATTTCCACTTGGAACATCTGCAATCAGAAATCCATCTATAAGCACTTCTTTTTCGCTTGGTTTGAATCGCTTATACTTCGTCAGAACTTCTTTAGATTCGCCTTCATCGTTATTCAAAAGCGTCAGCTTTACGGCATAATCCTGATCAAAGACAGCATTGGATTTATAAATTTCACTAAACACCAAAAGTTTGTCCATCGATTCGTGAAAGAAACCAAAGGCAGCCGGTTCTACCACATTTCCATATTTATAAAATGGGTTCTCTGTATCTTGGGAAGGCTTGACACTAGCTAGTAATAAAATTTTTGATACGGATAATTCCTCAGATTGCTCTTTAATTTGTACTGCTAGTTCTTGTTGGTACATATTCTTAGCATTGAGCTGATCGACCAATTCTACTTTCACGGTATAGGTACCTGGTGCTAAAACGAATCTGCGTAAATCAATAAAATCTGAGGGCAATTCAGCGGATGGAGATACCAAACCATATTTTCGGAAATCAATAATATTATCTCCTTGTAACACGGTCATGAGCACCTTGACACGGGTTTCGACTAAGTTATCCCCTATTTCCTTTTCCTTCAAAGTAGATCCAACAATGTGCAACCGTACATCTATGAAAGGTGTTCCCTCTTGATAATACGTGGCGATATCCACATCGGCATCAATAGCCGCTTGTGATGATATTGAAAGACTGAATATGAAGAAAAGAAGAATGAATAGACGCTTAGTTATCTGCATGCTTGGTCATTGTAAATTTAAAATTAAAGTTGGCAATTTCGGAAGTTGCGACCAAGGTATCGTTATGTAATGCTTCTATTTGTAGATCTCGAAGCATACCTCCGTCCAACTTCAACAATTCACCCTCTCGCGTATACGAGTAGGACAAACTATCACCTTCCAAGTTATGACTAAATTTATCGTTTGAGATTTCAAAAAAGGCCTTATCCAAAGTTGAGGTCTCATTACCATTTCTTTCTGCCTTGTGTAAACTCCATCGCCCATTTAATTCGGTCATATCCACTATTGATTGATCACTTTTACATGCTACTGGTAGGCTTACAATAAGTAGAACAAAAATTAGAAATTTATTCACTATTCAAATTTTATAAATATTGTGTAATTCGAATCACGCCATTCTGACAATACAGATTGTTTTTCGTTACAAAAGAACGAACTGTCCTCTGTACATGATATAAATATACAGCTGAAACTCCCACAAATGTAGGAAAAGCTGAGGGTATAGGCATAAAAAAAGCCAATGGGAAACTCCATTGGCTTTTTCTAATTGATATTTTTCTATCTTACTTTGAGAATTTACGCTCTTTGATTCTTGCTTTCTTACCAACAAGACCTCGTAAGTAATATAATTTAGCTCTTCTCACTTTACCTCTTTTCAACACTTCGACTCCTGCAATGTTTGGAGATCCGAATGGAAAAATTCTTTCTACTCCTACACCATTACTCATCTTTCTTACAGTAAAGGTTTTTGTATTTCCCGATCCATTGATCTGAATAACATCTCCTCGGAAAATCTGAATTCTCGACTTTTCTCCCTCGACAATTCTATAACTGACAGCTACGTTATCACCAGCTCGGAAAGCAGGTAAATCGTTTTTCTGCGATAGTTGCTCTTCAACAAATTTGATAGCGTCCATTTGAAAATTTTTCTTTCTTAATGATTAGTTCCAACAGTAAATCTTTCCAGCATTTTCTGTTTGGAAGCGCAAAGATAGTATTAATTATGAATTAAACGCTTAAAATTAAGATATTTTTTATCGAACTAAGGTTGCAAATCCATCTTCTGTGACAGGTTCACCTCGAGGTCCCGTATAAATTAATTTATATACATAAACATCTGAGGGTGTTTCTCTACCGACATTATTGACTCGGCCATTCCATCCTTCGTCTGGATCTTCCGTTCTAAAGACCAATTCCCCCCATCGATTATAAATCTGCATCTCATAATCTTTGACACCAAAGTAATTTCCTTTTCCTTTAAATAAATCATTGATACCATCTCCATTAGGAGAAAAGGCATTCGGTAAGAATATACTCGCCACAGGAATAACATCTATGAATCGGGTTAATGTATCTGGGCAACCGCTCGGATGCAATACGATCAAATCAATTTTTTGCAAACCCGTATCTTGGAAGGTAAAGGTTGTATTCGGCTGAAATACCGATGCATCATCATTAAATATATACTGCCAAGAAATAGCATCAATGGAATTATCTACGAAACTGACCACATTATCGTTACTTGTCACTCGATCTGGGGTATAATCAAAATCAGCAATCGGGCTCTCCTTTACTTGAATCCAAAACGGGTAGGAAGCGCTGGAATAGCAACCAATAGGTGATGTAATTTCCAAATCAACAGAGAAAATTCCGGTTTCTTCATAGATATGCAACGGACTAATGGTTGTATCTGTTTTCCCGTCTCCAAAACTCCAGAGAATGTCATAGGCATCGCTGATCGGTTGGGATAAATTATTAAACTTAATATTCGCTGGAAGACAACCTTCAAAAGTACTCGGCTCCACTATAATATTAGCTGGAGCTGGATAATACGGAATATCAATGATCATCGAATCTTTACAATCATTGATATCGGTTACCGTCAGTTTGACGATTTTATTATCCGCTGTTGTAAATTCATAGTCATGATCGGCTATTTTGACCGTATCTTCTCCATTGAGATCCCATTCCCAATCTAAAATAATACCAGATCCAGATTCACTGAAATCTTCAAACGTGATCGGCCCAGGCTGACAAGTGTCATAATCATAGGTGTAATCTGCCTCGATCGGAGGAAAGACTTCGATGAACAACAAGGCTGTATCTCGGCATTCATCTGAATTCGGATTAATGATCAATTGACCAAAATATTCGCCGATTTCAGGAAATTCGATGGTCGGATTCTCTTCATTGGAAGTGACCGTCTCTCCTAAAATATCAAACTCCCATAGATATTCTTCGATGAAGTTTTTGTCTTGACTTAAATTTTCGAAAGTGATTTCATTTTCGCCGCAAGAGCGAATTAAAAATTCTTGCTCTTTAATCACAGCATCATTCGCCACATCCGCATATACTAAAATTTGACAAGCCGTTACGTTAAATTGAAAATCTCTTCTAACCTCGCTCAATAGCTCGCCATTTAGATATTCCTTCACACAGACTCCAATAACAAATTGGCCTGTTAATTTCGGATTTGCCGTAAGCAATCCAGTAAAGGTATTCAGATTAATCCCACTCCCAGGGCCTAAGGGATTATCGACCATAAAATCGGGTCCTTTAAAAATGACCTCGTCATATGGTGGAATACAGTTTGCTGGACTTGGAGTTACTCCTAAACAATCGGTAGGATCACCCGGATTCTCATTCGTACCGAGTGTACCTCCTGAAGTAATAGGATTACAAAATTCATATATTAATTGATGGCCTTCATCATCCGATGCTTTGTGATCAAAAAATAGAGGCGTATTGGCACAGACCACAATCGGAGGGAAATTATCGAAGGTCGGCGAATTATTACATATCTGTTGAGCCAACGGACTAATTTCAACTTGAAATACCGCTCCTGTACTCTGTGGATTTACAATATTAACAATGGTGTTATTTCGGCAACAACGTTGATAAGTCAACAGATATGAATCATTGATAACCGGTACGTTGATATTGAAAATATAAGTTCCTCGTTCAACACAAACATTTGTTGGTTCTTCGATACAAGGATCATCATTGATTGGAATAGAAACCTGTTCTGTTAAATTTGAAGTAAAGGTTTGTTGATAAACCCAGTTGTCACCGCTACCGGCATACAGACCAAATTCTGCGGGTTCATCGAATTGGGCTCCACCACCGAAACAATCTCGATACATATTGAAGGTGATCTGAAAGGTAGCTATAGGGGTCGCAGAAGAACTATCAATGCCGAGACATTCATAATACACTTCTCCACCAATGATATGTTTCGCTTCCAATCTTTGTGTAAATAGGACTGAAAGAAAAACAAAGGCCAGCATGTAAATATTTCTCTGCATAAAATAAATTTTCTGTCCTTTCATGACTTGTGCATTTTACTATTAATAAAGAACTCTAAAACTCGAATTTTATTGCTCTGAACCAAAGTTAACAACTAATAAATCAGCAACAAAGTTTAAATTGTCAAACGGAATATATTTAATTCAAATAAACCGTCTTGCACAGGATGATAAAAAGTTAATTTTTTCCTAATAAATTTTAGAATTTCAATACTTTTCCTCATTTCATTGGCGTTTCTTGTACGAACATTTGAAATAATCAACGGACTATATCAAATGTGAACGAACATTCCTGTATCTAAAACTCGAGAAACCATTCTATGATTAATGACTCTTTAATTAATGAAACCGCTGCGATTCTACATGAAGGAAAGACTATATTGTATCCAACCGACACTATTTGGGGACTAGGATGTGACGCCACGAATGCGGACGCAGTGAAAAAAATCTTTGAAATTAAAGAACGATCACCAGAAAAGGCTTTCATCTTATTAGTAGATAGTATAGAAATGCTTAAAAACTATGTAAAAAAGATTCATCCTCGAGTTGAAACCTTACTTGTTTATCATAAAAGACCACTGACATTAATTTATAAAGAAGCTATAAATCTTCCTGACATCAGTCAATCTAAAGATAAGTCCGTAGGAATTCGAATTGCCATTGATCCCTTTTGTCAACGATTGATATCGACTTTTGGCAAGCCCATTATCTCAACTTCGGCGAATAAAAGTAATGAAGGATCGCCAAAATTTTACGACGAAATATCACAATCCATTAAAACAGAGGTGGATTACATTGTCGATCACCGTCGAGAAGATAGAGAGCCTAAAGAACCGTCTATTATCGCTACTTTCGATAAAAATGGAGAGCTCAATATTATAAGGGGTTAAGTACCTCTTGATTAACGTATGAGCGTGATGACACCTTTTTCTTCAATCAATTGCTGATCCGCATCGAGATAGCTGTATTTGTACACATAAATGTCCGAAGGTAATTCACGACCTTGATTATTAATTCGGCCATTCCATCCTAAGGCGATGTCATCCGATTGGAACACGCGTTCCCCCGATCGCGCATAGACCTCCATGTAAAAGTCTTCGATCAAATCTATATTTCCTTTACCTTTGAATAGATCATTGATTCCATCCCCATTCGGAGAGAAAGCATTCGGAATAAAAAAGCTTGAAGTAGGGCGTATCAATAATGTCTTCATGATTGTGTCGGGACAACCACTTGGGTGAAGCGCAATCAGTTCAATCGTATGAAGTCCGATAGTATCAAAAACATAATTTGGATTAGGTTGATAAACTGTATTTTCATTATCGAATATATACTGCCAACTAATCGCATCCGTCGATTCATTTCTGAATTGAATCACAACATCATTTCCTTCCGGATTTTCAGGGGTAAATGAAAAATCAGCAATCGGCGCAGGCAATACTTCAATCCAAAAAGGATATTCTCGGCTTACATAACAATCCAATGGGCTGGTTATCTCAATTCCTACTGAATAAACACCCACTTCCTTGTAATCATGCACTTCATTGAGATTTGTTCCAAAGGTACCGTCTCCGAAATCCCATAGTATATCGTAGCTATCATCTATTGGAGTAGAAAGATTATTAAAAATAATATTGGCGGGAGAACAACCAGCAAACGTATTCGGTTCGACAACAACGACCGGAGGTGCCGGATAATAATCAAATTCTTTTTCGATCATATTCGAGCAACCATTTAAATCGGAAGTCGTCAATCGAACGGTTTTCGTACCAGGAGTCTCATAAAAATAATCGGGATCCTGAATATTACTTCCATCTCCTCCATCAAACTCCCAGTCCCAGGTCAATATAACGCCAGTCTCACTCATCGAGGCGTCTTCAAATTTGACCTTTTCAGCAACACAGGTATCGTAATCCAATTCAAAATCTGCCACCATATCTGGATACACATCGATTTCAAGGAATAAGGTATCCGAACATCCATTACTTTCTGGATTCAAAACCATTAAACCTGTATAAAAACCAGGTTCAGGAAAAGGGACGGAAACATCTCTCGTATCATATTCGACAGTTTCTGTTGGTGATAAGAAGAATCTCCACAAATATCCTTCAATCGTCGCTTCATCTTCCGATTCATTGATAATATCCAATGGTTCATCTCCGCAATGTTCTAATTTGAGATTTTTCCCAACGATAACCTCAGCATCTTCAATAGCCGCACTTACATTGATTATACATTCCGTAACATTGAATTGAAAATCTCGTTGAACAACACCTAATAATTCTCCATCCAGATACTCACTTATACAAACCCCGACCACATATTGCCCCAATTCCATAGGACTTCCAGTCATCATTCCTGTATTGGAATTAATCTGCAAATTTGCCGCAGTTCCCAGTGGATTCGAAAAACTAAAATTGGGTAATTTGAACACCAACTCATCATATGGTGGTGGGCACATGGAAACATCTGGATTGATTCCTTCACAATCCCAGACATTACCAGGATTTCCAAATAAACCATTCGTTCCTCCACCATCTAATGGTGCACAAAATTCATAAACCAAGGTATGTCCATCCGGATCCGTAGCACTGTGATCAAAAACAAGATCTTTATTTCCACAAATGATGGGAGGTGGTAAGTCATTAAATTTTGGTGAGTTATTACAGATTTGTTGTGCTAACGGAGAAATAGAAACCGTGAATGAAACGCCAGCTTCCTCCGGCTGTACGATATTTACAATCGTATTATTTCTACAACATCGTTGGTAAACAACCATATAAGATTCATCATTTGAAACCGGAAATTGAAATTCGAATTCATACGTTCCTTCGTCCAAACATACATTTGCTGGTGGTTCGATACAAGGATCATCGGTCAAAGGTAAATCCGCATCAATACTGATACCCGCATTCTTAAACTCAACAAATTCCCAATCATCACCTGATCCTCGAAACAAATAAAAATCACCCGGATCATCGAATTGTGCTCCTCCACCCTGACAGTCCCGATACATTTTAGCTGTAAATGCAAACGTTGCGTATTCTACCCCATTGATCACATCAATACCCAAACAATCATAGGTTATTTCACCTCCTACCAAATGCGCAGAATACAGATCACGAGGGCCGATCAAGAAAATCAGGAAAGCAAGGACGAACATTACATGTTTCGATATGCTGTAATAAGTAGACATAAACAAATCTTTACGTAATAGTAATATGCAGATGATTGCTAAGATAAGGGATTATTAAGAGATCGCCATCTTAATACATCTTTATTACATGAATGTATTACAATATGTGTTTAAGAATACTTTTTAGCAATATTCTGCTGCGTATGTGTTACATTTTTTAGATGTACACTAGTCCTTTAAAAAATCGGCAAATATATTTTCGAAATTAAGTACTTCTTGGGCCTTTAGAATAAATGGATCTCTAGCATATTTTTGCAATCGAGCTGGATCCTGTAATCCTAATTGATACAATATTTCTGTCTGAACCAAATTAGTATGTAAATCAACAGCAGCTGGGTCAACAATTCCATGATCCAGCATAAATTGTTCTTCGTTTTCCTTAGCACTTTCCACCATAACTTGCGCATTGAAATCGGGCATTTGACCAGGCCGTAGTCCGAGTCTATTGACAATGCTAAAAGCTTCAGACACAACCGTCCTTCTGGTTATATCTTCTGTTTTCATCATGACATCATCATACTGGACGACATAGTCTGGCATAATACCACCCTGCGCGTCTAAAGGACGTTGTAAGGTTTTTGTCTTATATTCAATGGTATCATTGATCTGATCAATATCGTAAGGTGTTTGAATATATCTTCCCGACGGCGTAAAATATCGTGCCGTTGTCAATCGAATACTACCGCCATTGTTCAAATCAAATTGATCTTGAACCAAGCCTTTACCATAAGACTGTTCACCGACTATAATTCCTTGATCCCAATCTTGAACCGCTCCTGCAATAATTTCACTAGCACTAGCTGAATTTCGATTGATAATGACCGCCAATTTTTCCACTCTATAGAAGGGCCTACCTGTCGTTTTATATTCCGACTTATTATTTTTCCCTTGCGTGTAAACAAGTAAACGCTTATCCTCCTCAAATAACTGATTTAAGATTTTAGTGGCTTCTTGAAGATATCCACCAGGATTATTTCTCAAATCGATGATCAAAGATTCAATGATCTTATCCTTTTGAAAATATTCCAAAGCCTTTACAATTTCCTCATAGGTATCATCGCTAAACTTTTCTATATTCATGTAGGCATTATCACCGATATAAAAGTAATCTACATTTGGATATTGAATTTTTTCTGGTTTAATTTCCACCTGTTTCAGCTGATTCTGAACATCCAGTAATTGCATGGAGATCGATTGTCCATCATCCACTTTCAGTAATGCCCACTGATCTTCTACGGCCATACCCACTCCGGCAACCATGGTGTCTTGAATATTGATAATTCGATCACCATATGACAAGCTGGCCTTTTCAGCAGGAGAACCTTCCATCACTTTTGTAATTCGAAGCGTATCATCAAGTACAATGGTTTCTATGCCCACTCCCCTATAATAACCAGACATACGTTGATTGATCTTTCCAATATCCGTTGCAGGAATATATACTGAATGAGGATCTAATTGATCAAAAATAGCGATTGTTGCGGCATCCATTAATTTCTCTTCATCGACCTCATCCACATATTTTGACTCGATAAAACGAAGCAACTCTTCCAATCTCCCAATTTTTCCTTCCTCTCCTTCATAACTTTTTATGAGACTCATGGATCGCCCGTTTTGCTCACCGGACATTCTAAAACCGACGAGCATTCCAAAAGCCGTAAAACCAGCAAATAACAGCGGATACCAAATTTTTGATTGTTGTAACTTCGATTTTCTTGTCATAATTTCAAATCTGCTTCAAATATATAGTATTAATAGAAGCTTCAGAGATATACTCGACCAATCTGTTAAAAAAGCAGCGAAACGAACATTGATGGAATCCCTTTTTTAGGAACTTGTTGAACGAAAATTTAACATATACACAAGTTATACATATATTTGACATTGATGCTCTGAGTTCAACAAGTATGTATGTTTTATAATATGTAGCATTACACTTCCGATATATCATCAAAGACTTTTACTGAATCATAGGTACTTAATAAATTTATTACAATGCAAAAAATTTACTTTTTACTGTTTCTTATTGCTTGCTTTTTTGGTCATGGATCCCTTCAAGGCCAAGACATTTTGTTACTTAAAACAAATGGAAAAGTAGTCATTGGAGACACTTCACAAATCAGCACCCCAGGAAATTACAACCTCTACATTCAAAACGGAATACTCACAGAAAGGGTAAAAGTTGCCCTCAAAGAATCCCTCGATTGGTCCGATGATTCTTTCGATAAAACACCGAGTCTTCAGGCAGTAGAGCAATCTATAAAAGAACATTCACACCTTATTAATATTCCTTCTGCAGAAGAAGTTGTCAACGATGGTTATGAACTCCAAGATATGGATGCCAAACTTCTTGAACAAATTGAATGGCTCTGGCAACATATGATCGAGCTAAAAGCGGAAAATGAAGCCTTACGAAAAGAACTTGAAGAACTAAAAAAAGAAAAATAGTTCCATCCCTTTCTTTCTAAAAACAACTTTAATTTCCTATCAATGAATGCAATTTATAGATGGTCTGGATACCTGCATCTCTTTATATTGATGTTGGTCATTCCATTCCAGATTTTGGCACAAGCGAATGATACCATTATTCTAGGTCAAGGTTATCACCCTGGAGTCACCGTATCAACCAGCTCACAAACTGCCGAATCTCCAGCAGAAAACACCTTGAACGAAGCAGGATTCCTTCCCAATTTAAACAAGGCTTCTCGTTTTCTATCGCAAGCTACCTTAGGGTATAATTACGAAGAAATCGTGGCCGTCACCGATATGGGAATCGAAGACTGGATCGACAGTCAATATACGATAATCCAAACGGATACCTTATTAAAAAATGTGCGAGCACTGGTTCAAACCTATCGGGACTCCACTAAAAATCCCGAAGCGAATGGAACAAATCGTCAGTGGAAATATGCTTGGTGGGATTACCACATGTCCAATCAAGATCACCTGAGACAGCGTATTGCCTTAGCTTTAAGTGAAATACTAGTAATATCGGAAAAATCCAGTTTCGGAGGAAATCCTTATGCATTAGCGGATTATTATGACATCTTTTTGCGTCATGCATTCGGAAATTACCGCGATATTCTCAATGATGTCACCTTACATGCCTCCATGGGTGTCTATCTTACCTACTTAAATAATCCGAAAACTGATACTTCTACCAATCGGTTTCCAGATGAGAATTATGCCCGAGAGATCATGCAATTATTCACGCTGGGACTCTATGAATTAAATAATGATGGAACCAGAAAACTGGACTCTTTAGATCAATTCATCAGTACCTATGACAACACAGATATTGCTGAATTTGCCAAGGTATTTACTGGTTTTTCTTGGGCCGATCGAGACGATTTTGGAAAGCGAGCCCGAAAAGATACCAGTTACATTCCAGATATGATCATGTTTGATTCTTGGCACGAGCCTGGTCCAAAGTATTTATTAAATGGATTTGTTGTACCCGATCGTAATCCAGTAGATGGCTTAGCCGATGTGCAAGATGCCTTAGACAATCTATTTGAACATCCGAATGTAGGGCCATTTATCTGTAAATTACTGATTCAACGATTGGTTACGTCCAATCCGCCAGCAGATTATGTAGATCGAGTCGCCACGGTATTCAATGATAATGGTCAAGGTGTTCGAGGAGACATGAAATCGATTATTAAAGCGATTTTACTAGATCCTTATGCAAACGATTGTGAAGCCATCGACAATTTTGATTTCGGTATGTTGCGTGAACCTTTTGTGCGCTATATGCAGATCAACAAGGCTTTTGATGCAAGTACGATATCAGGTGTATATAGAAATGATATGCAGACTGTAGAAACGTTGGTCGAACAAAGTCCACTATTTAGTCCAAGTGTATTCAATTTCTTCCAAGCAGACTATCAACCTTTAGGCCCCATCAATGATGCTAATTTAGTAGCACCTGAATTCCAAATTACGGATGCTCAAACCATCGCTGGATACATCAATGCAGTTTATGAATGGATTGTAAGGGACAATATAGCCGATGAATATGATTTATTTGGTGGAGAGGACGATGCTGGATACGCCGATGAAAGAAGTTTTATTGATTTGGGTGATGAAACCGTGTACACTGATGATAATGAATTACATATACTGCTCGATCGACTCAACCTCATTTTAGCTCAGGGTCGATTATCGGATCTAACCGAAAACACCATTATAGAAACCTTAAAAGAATTTCCTAACAATACAGCCGAGCAACAAGAAGATCGCGTGCGACTTGCCATCTATTTGGTAGTATCTGCTCCGGAATACCTTATAAACAGATAAATCATGGGACGTAAATTAACAAGAAGAAAATTCCTGGCAGACGCTTCCTGTGCTGCTATGGGTTCCACCGCATTCCTTTCATCTTTTGTCAACTTAGGAATGCTTAACACCTTGGCTGCAAGGCCTCATATACTCTCCAATTCGCAGGATTACAAGGCCATCGTTTGTATACTACTTGCTGGAGGCGTCGATTCATACAACATGTTGGTTCCTACCGAACAAAGCGAATACGATGATTATGTAACGACGAGGAGTGCTATTGCCCTTGATAAAGATGCTACGGATCCCTATCAATTACTCGATTTGGATTACAATGATAATGGTAGAACATTTGCAGTGAATGCTTCTATGGAAAAGGTTCGCGATATGTTCGATGCTAACCAACTTTCCTTTATATCGAATATCGGAACATTGGCAGAACCGATCGCTAATAAAGCCGAATACCAAAGTGGTACAAAAAAACGACCGCTTGGATTATTTTCGCACAGTGATCAAATCATGCAATGGCAAACCTCCGTTCCATTGAATAGATCAGCCATAGGGTTCGGAGGAAGAATGGCAGACATTCTCAATGATATGAATACGATTGATGGGGTGTCGATGAATATCTCCTTAAGTGGTAAAAATCGATTCCAAACCGGTAATCTATATCCAGAATATTCCATCAAAAACAATACAGATTCCAACAATATTGGTTTCACAGGGGTACCTTCTTGGTATTCCAATGCAGGCTATCTAAATGATCTAGTAGCTGGTACGATCACCAATGCAGCAGAACAACAATACGCCAATATTTTCCATAAAACAATGGGCGATCTAACATCTCAGACAGTCGAAAGTATAGAAATATTTAGAGCTGCATTGGGTAATGTAGTACCTCTTAATACATCCTTCTCCGACACGAATCTATCCAAAGATATGCGCAAGATTGCCGAGATCATTCAAGTACAATCGCATTTGGGCGCCAATCGTCAGATCTTTTTCGTAACCATCGGAGGATGGGATCATCATGATGACGTGATCGCTCGACAAAACATTCTATTACCTCAGGTGAGTAATGCCATGTTCGAGTTCAATGATGCAATGGCAGAGTTGGGCAGAACAAACGATGTGATCACCTTTACCGTCAGTGATTTTGCCCGCACCTTGACAACCAACGGAAATGGATCGGATCATGCTTGGGGAGGAAATCAAATGATCATGGGAGGACCGATCAAAGGTGGTGAAATCTTTGGAAATTATCCTTCCTTACATTTGGATGATCCATTAAATGTCTCCCATCGCGGTAATTTAATTCCAACGACTTCTGTCGATGAATTCTATGCGGAAATCGCCTTGTGGTATGGAGTTTCTGTCAATGACTTAGACTATGTACTTCCGAATTTGTGTAATTTCTATGCTTCTTCAAATTGTACGACAGCACCTCCTTCTTCTTACATGCCAATTGGAATGTTTCAATAATTAAACGGGAAATAATGACTAAATATATATACATAATCGTATTGCTGGCAATGGCACACACGCTATCCGGTCAATACTGCGTGGGCGATTCTGCCAAAATTACCTGGAAATATTGGGATGATTACTATGTGAGCAATTTTGCAGAAATGGAAATCAATGAAAACTACCCCAATCAACCTTACCAGACCAAAACGATTTATCGTTTACAAACACCGACGAACTACAATGATTATTTTGGTTCTTTGATGGAAGGATATATCCGAGTACCTCAAACAACGACGGTCACCTTCAATATCACCGCCAATGCATATGGAGAATTCTATCTTAGCACCGATGATCAAGTAGATAATCAAGTCCTATTAGCTTACAATCTTTCCGCGACTAGTCAAGAAGAACACGATCAGGACACAACACAGACTTCTGTTCCTGTGACACTTCAGGGCAACACCTATTACTACTTCAAATTCAGACAGGTAGAAGGTACAAGCGGAGATTATGCAGCAGTCTGGTGGAAAACGGACTTGGTAGATCCGAATGAATGGAACATTATTACAGCCGCCTATTTATGGGATTTGGGTTGCCTACCAACGATTTGTCCAGAGAGAGGAACACCTTGCGATGATAATGACGCGACAACCACGGACGATCAGGAAGACGGACTTTGTAATTGTATGGGAACACCGCCTGCTCCCAATTCATGTATTGGAGAACGAAGCAAAATTGTTTCGTATCGATATGACACAATCACAGGAAGCTCGCTCAATGATCTATACGAAGCGCCTAATTATCCTACGATGCCGACCACCGCTGTAAACGTAGACTTCATCGGAATCGAACAGGGAAACAATTATGATGAAATCGGTAGTTTGATGCAAGGATATCTAACCGTTCCAGTTACTGGAAATTACAAATTCAACGTAACAGGAGATGACAATACCATTCTTTATATAAGCTCCGACGAAGATCCAGCCAACAAACAGGATAACTTCTGCTTGGTCAGTGGACATACTTCCTTTAATGAATTTGACAAATACGTTTGGCAATCAACGGGTAATGTCTATCTCGAAAAGAACAATTACTATTACTTTGAAGTCAATCATAAAGAAGGTGGTGGAAACGAATTCTATGCGGTTCAATGGCAAACACCTTTTACGACGCCCGGTATTTGGAAACGTACACCGCTTTTCTATCTGTACGATTACGATTGCGAATTGGCGTGTGTACAACAAGGTACGCCTTGTGACGACGGCGACATTTTCACCAATAATGATATGTTCGATGCAAATTGCGATTGCGTAGGAACCCCATGCTCTGGTCCAGACTGTGATAATCCATTGGCTAGTTACGTTCCATATGAACCTTGTAATGTAACCGAGTTGATCGATAATAATCCTGAAAACAACTGGTTATCTTGTACAAAAGATGAAAATCCAAATCCTCTCCGAGATTCTAGTCACTGGATCATGTATGATTTTGGACAACCCTACGAAATCTATACGAGCCATGTTTGGAATTACAATGTGGAGGGATCGGAAGATTTGGGATTTGAAAATGTAGCGATTGATATTTCAGATGACGGCGTAAACTGGACGGAATTTGGCACATATACCTGGCCGCTGTCAATGGGAGAAAGCCCATATAGTGGATTTGCAGGACCAAATTTCAATGCCATTCAAGCACAATATATCTTAGTAACGTCGCTGGATATGGACATGGCCTGTCGGGGTATCGGTAAAATGACCTTTGCCGCAGTATCCTGCCCTTCAGCTGGAACGGTTTGTGATGATCAAGATCCAAATACCATATTGGATCATATCGATAACAATTGCGAATGTCGAGGGGTACCGCTTGATGCCAACCTATGTACGGAAGAGTATCTTATTTTAGGAGACAGTCTGCTTAGCACCAATAATTTCAGTGCCGAGAATTACGTGAGCTCCATTAGCCAAATAGAGACAGGAAAGCAGGTCAGTATGATCGGTGGGCAATATGTGGAACTTAACCCTGGTTTTGAAACAGAAGAAAGCACCCTATTTTTAGCAGCCATCGCTGAGTGTTTGGAAATTCCTTTGGAATCCAATCAGGCAGCCTTGAAAGCAGCGATTCGAGAAAAGCAGAAAATACAACGCGAAAAAGATCAGATCGCAGGATTACAAGTCATTCCGATGAAAAATGGGGATTATCTTATCAAATTTTATCTGGATAAAGCGAAACATGTAAATCTCAGTCTATACGATCATACCAATCAACTGTTATCGGAAATTATAGATACAGATTACCGGGCTCAGGGAGTCTATTCTAAGCGGATCAGAACCAAGAAATTACCGGAAGAAATCATTCAAGTTCGATTGGTTACAGAGGACAATACCGAGACAAAATCTATGACGATTTTACCTCCTTTAGAAGAGTAAGCAATGGATCTGGGGCGTCCAGTGTATAGCGTCACAAAAGTTATGCTATACACTGGTCGGGCCGTCCGGAGTTTCACAAGTTCATCCTTCCGCACGATGTGCGTTCAGGATCGAGCATCCATTTCATGTCCGCTCGCCTCCTACCACCCCTTAGCCTATACATTCAATCACTGCTTCGTCGGATGAACATTTTTCTGGCCCTGACCAACCATGTTCTACGTTGGAACGTCTTATACTGTAAAAAGCATTCGTTCTATGTATAAGCTAATCATTCCATTACTTTCTTTCTGCCTCCTTTATGCTTGTTCTAAAGACTTACAACAACAAGAAATTTGCATCGATGATGTCTGTATTGATGGTCATTGGAATTGGTTAGAATCCTATGGCTCCATCGCTGGTATTACCATCACCCCTGAAACAGAAAATGAAACGAAAAAACTAATCATTGACGAAAATAGCTTCCAAGGCTTTGTCAATGATAGCATGACCGTATATACAGGTTATGAATATGTTAAGACGGATGAGCTAGAAACATTTACGAATGATAGTCTCGTGCTCAAATTAGAAAGTGGTCAATGGTATGCTGTATTTCGAGAAGCGAATAAACTGATCTTATTCGAACCCTGTGCTGATTGTTGGCAACACACCTTCGAACTTGACTAAAAACGAAAGAGATCCGATTCATCAATCGATGCCAATCGATGACTTAAGGTCTCGTCCATATCCAAAATATTTAATTCTTGAGCAAAGGATTCTAAAATGAAAAACAGGGAATTAAACTGTTTAACCATCGATTTATAATAACTACCCTCTAGAAAACTCTCTTTTAATTTTGGAACGTCTTGATCCAAAAACCGCATGTTGGAAGAAAATAAAATACTAATTTCTTTATGATCCGTCGATACCATCACAGATCCTTGATTTTTCTGCAGATATTCAATAAACGGAAAGAGGCGATCCAGCGTTTCGTGAAAAGCGATTTCATCGTTTGTGATATACGAAATATCGTATTCCTCATGATTGGTGTATCTTGTAAAGAAGCGTGAAAAAGCGCCTTGTTTCGTAGTTATCTTAGATCGTGGAAATATCAATTCTTCCGTAGCAAAACTAAATAGGATTCCACTGAATTTCGTGACTCGTTTTTTCTTGGTCATTCCATCTTTATCCGTACTTCGATGGATATCGATCAAGTCAATTTCTGAAATATAGAATGGGATATCATACATAATACCTTTGATCACGTCTTCCTCATCACATTCGTCGAAACTCATCAAACCAGACTTTCGAACGATATCTGATCCATCATTAGAAGCCAGCTTAAATTCATAAAAACATGCTGGATGATACTGATGCATGTACAAATCGACCAATGCTCTCTTATATCTCTTTTTTAGCTTTAAATAAGGTGCTGAGAAAACCCGCGTCTTAATGAATCCAATAATTCCACTGGAAGCTTTCTCATGGATTGATTTTCGTTCTTCTTCCAGATCTCGAATGGTTTGTTGTAAGTTTTCTAGCTCGGACATGAGATTGTTTTTTGGATGCTTGGCATAGGTACAAAGTTATAAAAAGGAAAAAAAGTTGAAGATCATATTGGATGAAGTCTTATTTGACGTCGATAAAGTTTGAATTTCTCACTTAGTTGAAAATCAGAGGATCAGAACCTGTTGAATCTACTCCGATATCAAACATCGCCATTAAAAGAAGCATCATCGATCCTAGTATACCATTCGCATGCAATATAACCGCTTGATTTTATTAAGACGATTCCTATACTAAATGTAGATATCAAAAAATATTCTAAAAGATTGATCCGTTATCAAAGCCTATTTTACACATAATTTAAGCGCATTTTCGCATGTTCAAAGCTCTTTTATTCGTTGCATCGCTAATGCTTTGCAGTCTCTACATATCCTGTGATCACAGTCCGAAATTTTCCGAATGGGAAGAAGAAACCTTTTATGTCCGCAATGGCGGAAGTGACATGCCTGCTTTTGTACGCGGTAATACAGCATCAAAAACCTTCGTTGTCTATTTAGAAGGTGGACCAGGATTCGGCTCTTTGTCCGTAGAAGGTCATCCATTTGCAAATGACTTAGAGAAAGATTATGCCATGATTTATTGGGATCAGAGGCATACAGGAAATGCACATGGACATTTTAATAAGGAAGCCATCAATATTAATACATTGGTGCAGGATCTAGATGCCTTAGTCAAAACGATCAAACTCCGATATGGAGATGATAGTAGTATTTTCTTAATGGGCGCCAGTTGGGGAGGAAGACTGGCCTTATCCTATCTTGTAACAGGACAACTTCAAGAAGACATTCAAGGATGGATTTCAGTAGCAGGTGTCAATACCGACAATGATTACAAGGATCGTAATGAATGGGTACTAAACTTAGCCGCTGAAGAAATAAATAAAGGCAAGCAATTGGAAGCCTGGCAAGAAATTGTCTCTTATTTCAGTGCCCTGGATACGATCAATAATCTATCTCCTGAAGAACGTGCTGTGCGACAAAACTATATCAGCCAAATATTACATGAGCTCATCATCGATTACATCCATCCTGGCACTTTATTATCTAGAGAAACCTCCAATGCGCATGATTTTCGCGTCAATGGATGGAATTTTAACAATTGCCCTTTATCCGCTCGGGATTCGCTCCAACAGATTTACTATGGACCAGAGGATCTTTCCATCATTAAAAGTCCAACATTACTTATTTATGGAAAATACGATTTTGTGGTTCCAGGTATTCAAGGACAAGCTATTTATGACCATTTAAGCAGTGATTCTAAGTACTTCAAACTTTATGAACATTCAGGACATGGTCCCATGTATACAGAAGCTGAATTGTTTGTCTCCGATGTAACTAGCTTTATCGATCTTCATAAATAATCTGATTAATATACTTTAAAATTTCAATGCCCTTTCTCATGTTTCACCATACCTCACATTTCAAATCCCTCGCATACATAGGCCTATTTGGATTACTTTTTTCAATAAAAAGTCTTGCACAAGATTCTAGTCAGCCAGTAAAAACCATTCCGATTGTGGTCAGTTATTTCAGTCATGAATACATTCATCCAGGGCTCAAACTTGGCACCGAGCACGTCATTCATCAATGGGGAAAAGCTAAAAATTCTAATAGGCATTACAAACCAAATCGTATCAGCCTCCATCCTCAATTGGCTTTCAATGTTCACTATGAAAATCATAGCGTATGGATTGCAAATCTAGAGCTATCCGTTCAGCATCAACTATTTCTGGGATGGCATCTGGCCTACTCCTTAGGCATAGGCAATCTACGACACTTGAATTGGGGGACGACATATGAACTTCAAGATGATGGATCTTTAGAAGCCAAAAGATGGGCAAGTCGCTCATACTTTTTACCCAATGTCAACGCAGAAATAGGCAAACGAATCAATTCAAAATGCAGTGCCTTTAGCAAGATTACCGCTGCTGCAAGAACTAATTATAATACGATTCCTATTCTCCCTCAGGTCTATTGGGAAATAGGAATAAAGATTCATGTACCAACAAAATCGAAGGGTTCATCAACATCGAAACCCGCGTGAGGAATGTGGAGAGTGGCGACAACGGAGCCATCCTGACGTCGCAGACGGAATGGATGAGTCGCACGAAACTCGAAACTCTCCGACCCCGCTAATGAAATGCAATGAAATTTGGCGGGGGCACGCCCACTTTACTAAAACTATATGTATTTTTGAACTATGGTAGATGACATTGATCTCAAAATATTGAACTTCCTGTTATCCGATGCTAAAATGACCTATCAGGAAATTGGAAAGGCCCTATTCATATCCCAGGGTACCGTGCATGTCCGTGTGAAGAAAATGATGGAAGCCGGTATTATTGCGGGCTCCAAGGTCTTAGTAAACTATGACAAGTTAGGATTCGGCGTGAGCGCTTTTATAGGCATCTATTTATCCAAGAGCTCTTTGTATACCACGGTGATCGAGGGTTTATCCGGCATTGAAGAGGTGATAGAAGCACATTACACGACCGGTGTCTACTCCATATTGGCTAAAATAGTGTGCCGAGACACCAACCACTTAAGAGATGTATTATCCGTAAAGGTGCAATCCATCAAAGGCATCCAGCGAACAGAAACCTTGATCTCGTTAGAAGAGGGCATTCAACGACCAATTACCCTATTTAATCAAGTTCCTTAGGCACCCAGATAAGATCTCAGTAATTTATTTTTAGACTTAGCGCGAAGTTGATTTACACTCTTGTCCTTGATCTGACGCACTCGTTCTCTCGTAAGACTATAACGCAAACCAATATCTTCTAATGACATAGGATGCTCCAGACCAATTCCATAATACAATTTCAAGACCTCTGCTTGTCGACAACTCAATGTGCTCAATGAACGGTTAATTTCCTTACTCAAAGAATCGTGATAATCCAATTGCTTATCTGTATCTGGAATACTTTCATTCTGCAATACATCGAGTAAAGAGCCATCTTCTCCCTTGGCAAAAGGCGCATCCACACTCACATGTCTTCCTGAAAAACCCATGGTTGACTTTACTTCTGAAACGGGAATTTTCAAGCTATCCGCTAACTCCTCAACGGATGGTTCACGTTCATATTCTTGTTCTAATTCAGAGAAAACACGGGTAATTTTTGTCAGATTACCCACTTTATTGAGTGGCAGTCGTACGATTCTTGAATGTTCGGCTAGCGCTTGCATGATTGACTGACGAATCCACCAAACGGCGTAGGAAATAAATTTGAATCCTCGAGTTTCGTCAAATCGATTGGCCGCTTTGATCAATCCTAAATTTCCCTCGTTTATTAAATCCGGTAGAGAAAGTCCTTTATTTTGGTATTGTTTAGCCACCGAAACCACGAAACGTAAATTGGCTTTCGTGAGCGTCTCTAATGCATCCGAATCCCCCTGTTTAATGCGCTGCGTTAATCGAACTTCATCCTCTGCGGTTATTAATTCAACTTTTCCTATTTCTTGTAAATACTTTTCTAGAGATTGACTTTCTCTATTAGTGATAGATTTTGTGATTTTTAGTTGTCTCATTCAATTATTTCGTTCGTTTGCTCCCAAATTTATAGGTTCAAACGGAATTGCACAATATTATCTTTGGCAAATTTTAATAAATTCTTAACATTAATTTTACTCCCGAGGGCTTACACAGTAGTAAATAAGGTCTGTTTTCTAATCTATAGCATGAAATATCAAAGAATTATGCATAATAGAAAATGCTAATGCGTTAATATTTGTAAAAAAATGTGCTCAAAATTTGACAAATTAATTTATTTATCATTTATTGGCGAACTCATACTTTATTATAGAGATAGTTATCATTGAACAGTCAAATATTAAATTAGCATAATTCATGGAAAGAGTGAGTTTTGAAATGGAGTTCTTATTTCGGGCATCTCCAGCCATCGTTTATCGATTTCTTACAACCCCTTCTTGTTTGGTAAGATGGTTTTGTGACAGTGTCGACATCACGGGAGAAATTTATACTTTTTCTTGGGATGGCTATGACGAGATCGCTGAATTAATCGATGATATCGAAGAAGAGCGTCTTCGTTTTCACTGGGAAGATGCCGAAGATGGAGAATACCTAGAATTTAGAATGTATAAGAGTGAAGTCACCAACGAGACCATTGTGGAGATCACGGATTATGCGGATGAAGATGAGGTTGAAGATCAAAAATCCTTGTGGAGATCGCAATTCGAAACGATGAAAGCAGAAATGGGCGGCTAAAAATATTGCCCCAAGCCAAGGACGAAATGACGATTATTCCATGCTGACAAATCAACGGCATAATCCACGCGGATCAATCCATTGAATATTTTCTTATAAATGAACCGGCAACCAATTCCAGCAAATTCATTGATTTGTTCTGAACGTATTGCCTCGATGACTTCGGCCTGTGGTTGCCGAATGGTTCCAATATCCAAGAATGCAACCGTTTGAATCGCCCAATTATTTCCAGCCCAAACTTGATAGCGATATTCAGTATTCAAGCTCAAAATAGCGGTTCCTCTTTCGACACGATCCCCTACTCCTCGGATATTTTTATAACTATCAATGACAAAAGGAGAAAAGGGCGAATCATTATTGGTGGCTAGGCCCACTACAGCTCGAAAAGCCAAGTTTGAGTTGGTCTTACCTGATTTATTGCCAAATTTCTTGAAGTAGCGATATCGCGCCTCTACAATATTAAAAAGGGGCTGTTGTTGCTCAAAGGTCTCCACAAATTGATAACTAGTCGCAAGATGATGACCAGATATAAAATTTTGATAATAACTCAAGCCATCGTAATTGAGCGCTAATTTGAACAAGGCTTTATTCAAATTTAATGCAGCTGGCGCATTTTCAATATCGACTGTAAAATCGCGTCGTTCATAGTTTTCATTAAAAAAGGATCCCCCTATTTCTGCGGTCCAATTTCTATTCAACATGTAATATAGACTCAATCCGAATAGATTGTTATCGAAATTATACAACACGCGTTGATCTTCAAAGTATAATGGTTCTATGGAGGCCCATTTCAGCAGATTGACTGCAAATCCTACATTTGTCTTCCTGATTCTTGGCTTTCTATAATACAGTTGTCCCGTATGACGCCCGGCATTATTTTGATAATAACTGTATATTTCATCGCCCCTGCCCAAGAAATTGATATCGACAAATCCCAATTGGAACCAACTGTATTGATCGGCTCGACCAAAATTTACGACGGGTAAAAGCGTTCGTTGTTCTTCAATCTGAATCAAAATATGCGCTTGGCCCTGCTCCCTACCTAGATTGTATTGGACATCGTATATTCCATTGAGCCGTGAAAGGGCCATTATATGATCAATAATATCCGATTCCGAATAACTTTGACCAATTTCTAAAGACAGATGGTACTCTAGAAAACTGGTCTTTGACTTTTTATTTCCTTGAAACTGAATACTGACAACTTCAAGACTCGTTGAGGAGTCCAGCGCCTGACCCCACATCACTGTCAGACAAAGAAAAAATGCGCAATATGTGGCCAGTATTTTTTTCATTAGAGCGAGTAACGCAATCCTAGATTATACGTAAAGGCCGATCCATCGTTGGACAGTAAAAATTTGTTTTGAAAATAAGTATACAATAATTCCACCTCGAATTGCGGCGAAATTTGATACTTTGATCCTACTCCAAATTGATAAAAGTAATCAAACGTTTGTTGCCAGTAGGGTGAAAATCCAGAAATGGCATAGATGGTTGATTGCGGAGTTGGAAAATAACTAAGAATTCCAATGACCGGTGTGGACAATCTGAATATGTGATTTTCCACATTAAATCCGATATCCTCCAACAGTACATCTACTTCAGCAAACAATGAAAAACTGTTGGATAAGGTAAAATCATTAAAAAACTGCGTATGAAAAACCGCACCATTCCAATCAATATATGGTTTATCCGAGGATCCAGCTAGTTCTCTCCCAATAGGAAAGGTCAAGGCACTTTGAATTGAAAAGTTTTTCAGCGAGGGGAAAGGTGCCCATCTAATTTGTGGTCCAAGTGCTGTCAATCCAGTACGGTTCTGAGGAGATTTTTCAAAGGTAAAAGCTGCCAAGGGTGAAGATGGCAAACCATCGTTTCGCACAAATCGGTATCGAGCAGCTAATCCAATATTAAATCGATTATTTAAGCCATATAATGCAGAAATAGCAGCTGTATAAAAGGTAGATCGACTTCCACCATTTGACTCATTCCCGAGTGTTTGAGTATATAAATTATTAAATAATTTAAACTCATAGGTACCTTTCGGAATGGCAGCAGACACAACATAACGATTAGCACTATTACTTCCACCAGTAATCACAGGTAATTCCCGCGCATTCAAGGTCCAATCATAATCGTAGTAAGAATCAATCGATTGTATATGTTTTTCTCTATATTGATTAATATAGGATACTACATTCTTTGATGAATTTCCAAAATCACTGGCATACCAGCTAAAAATCTGAGATAGTGCCGCCGCTCCCCCCTCTTTTTCTCTTAAAAAGTTGGGATCATTTAATGCCTTTCTCGTCTGCTGATCCATCAACTTTTCCAAATTACTTGGAGTGTATGCCTCATTAATAATAGGAGGACATCCCAATGCCCCACAAACCAAGACGAAATGGAAGCGAGGATCATCGAAAAACTTCAACATCTTCGTTTTCTCATACACATTCAAGGTCATTTCTTTACCTTCGAATCGATGTTTGACTCGATCAAAGAAACCAGCTTTTTCTTGCACGCTGCGTACCGGGTATATATCAACTACCTGTTTCATCACCATCAGATTGTACGCATTGATTCGGAAGGCTTTGATGAGCTCATCATTCTGCCCCGTCAAATCAACCTGTTCTATAAATTGAATCAAATCGGTAAAAGAAGCATTATTCTGCAAGGAAGGGTAATCGACTTGCCCATTCTGAACATGCGCCTGAAATAATTCGTCGGCTTTTTGAAAAAACTGGTTGACATCAACAATCTGTGCTTCTAAGCTAGAAAAGATCGATAGGGATATATAAATGGCTATAATAATTCGCATCGTTAAGTTTATTTAGTTTACGTTAGAAGGATGAACTTCAAACGAGACGCACCTACTATAGAATTAGCAATTTTTGCAGATTGAAGCAAAATTGTCCGCAACATGATGATTTGCTTAAGTTGCCGGAGAAATTCCTCCCTCAGACAAAATATCCTGATAATACTTCTGCAACCACTTATTGGACCAACCTTTTAAGGTTGTTTTAGACATAATATTCTTGACATCATCTCGTGACATCTTCACTTCAGAAAATATAACATTGATATTATTCTGGCTCAGCGCTAAGGTTTTGACGGCAAAGAATAGTGGCCACATACAAGCCAATCGGATTCTATGTTGATGCGTTGGAAAAGCCGCAATATATTCTAACCCATGACGTAAGTGACGTTCTGCCTTTGCCGTTAAACGATTGACAACCTTCAAGGCCTTGTGTTCGTTTTCTGGCTCAAATAATTCATCTCGTGAAAGGCCAACTTCATCCAAAAATTCTTGAGGTGTAAACACCCATCCCCTTTCGTAATCTTTTTTCATTCCACGGAGAATATTCACCGTCTGGAGAGCGAGGCCATATTCTCTGGACAATGGCATCAATTCTTCCTTTCTAGCGCGGATTTTTGGAGAATGATAGGCAAAGACTTCTGTAATTAAATAACCTACTCGACCGGCCACTTCATGCATATAATCATCCATCTCGTCTTCCGTCTGGATATAAGGACCTTGTTTTTGCCAACGCGCCATACCTTCTGTGGTATCGCTCACATGTTTGACGATATATTCTTGAATCTCTTCTGGAAAGGTATGCAAGTGCGACATGAGTACGCCGGCGTTTTGAGCGACTTGGACTTCGGGATCGTCTTTATCAAGATCATCCAATTGATTGGTCAATTCATCGACTGGTTTTTTACCGTCTAGAATATCATTCCACAGTTCCAATAATTTGACCTTACGCCCCACTTCCATGACCTCGTTATCTTCTAAAATATCCGACACTCTCAATAACAAATAAGCTAGCATGATCGAATCCTTTACAATCCCAGGCAATTGCTTGATGGACAGCGTAAAAGTTCGGCTAACCGACTCTAGCATTTTAGCGTAATTAATCATTTATACTTCTTCTATTCTGCTCATTCAACAACGAATGAAAATTAGCTTTTCAAATGGAAAGCGAAATATCCCTCAAAGATAAGGATTTCTAGCTTACTTTTCCCGATGCTATCGTTTCGTTTTCCAAAGCAATGTAATTATCAATCAAGACGGTTTTTACGAAAAAATTATTGCCCATTTGAATTAAATATTAAATATGAAATAGCTCCCCTTGATATCTGTCAAAATTTAGTAAATTGGTTGCCCTTTATGATCAACCCTTACTACAAATCGCTACTCGCTATGTCTTTGATATGGCTCTGTTATTTTGGGCTCATGGCCCAAAATACCGAACAAGTGGATCAAGTTATCGCCGACCTTCTGGCGGCAGTGGTTGAAAATGCGGGTGGCGGAGAAGGAAGTTTTGATTTTAATACACTTTATGAAAAATACGAATACCTACAGAAAACACCCATCGATTTAAATCGAGCCGATCGTTCCGATCTTCAAGAAATATTCTTTTTGAATGAAATACAAATTTCCAATTTACTGGAGCATAGGAAAGAGCTGGGAGCGCTGAATAATTTGTACGAATTACAGACCATACCTGGTTTTGATTCGAATACGATTCGTTTGCTGAAAGGTATTGCTACCACCCAAAGACCTCTTTCTCTTCAGAAAATCTCCATAAGCGATCAACTAAAAAATGCAGATCATACCATCTACCTAAAGTGGAAGCGATTCTTACAAACGCAAGCAGGTTTTCTTCCCAATGAAGATGGTGATCCTCCTCGTTTTTTAGGGGATCAAAATCACTTGTACTTACGCTACAAAATGAATATTGGCAATACATTTAAAATGGGATTCATCGCCGAGAAAGATTATGGTGAACCATACTTCTATCCCGGCAAAACTTACGGAGCGGATTATTTAAGTTTTCATGTTTTTGTCAAGGATTTTAATCAAACAATTCGTTTCCTAGCCTTGGGAGATTACAGTGTAAATCTTGGACAAGGTTTGATTATGCATAATGGTTTTGGTGCCGGTAAAAGTTCGCTAACGACCTCCATCAGAAAGGGAGGATATCCATTACGTGCCTATTCCTCTGTGGCCGAAGCAAACTTCTTACGTGGAGTAGCTGCAACCCTTCGGCTTGGAAATAAAGTAGAATGGACCAGTTTCCTTTCCTCAAAATTTCGGAATGGCACCATTGAATTGGATGCGACCGATCCATTCACAGGGGCGAATGCGCAATCGCTTCCGTTGGGAGGCTTGAATCGTACAATTTCTGAGTTGGAACGAAAAAACCAAATACGGCAAAACACTCTAGGGAATTCGATCAAATATCGATTTGGTCAAGGCCATATCGCCTTCAATGGAATTGTGGACCAATTCAATGCAACGCTTGTTCCTGTTGGATTGTATCAAGATTTCTTTCCTAGGGGAAGTGTTCTTTGGAATGCATCGGCCGACTTCGGTTTCAACTGGAGAAATATTAATTTCTTTGGTGAATATGCGGTAGCTAGTAACTTTTCAACAGCACAAATACACGGACTATTAATCGGTTTAGATGCTAAACTTGATTGGGTCTTAAGTTGGAGAAATTACAGTCGTGGTTATCGAAGTTTGAGTGCCAATACTTTTGGAGAAAGTCAAAGCGGTAGTAACGAACAAGGCATTTATTCCGGGATAGAATTTCGACCAAAAAAAGGTTGGCAGATCAATGCTTATGTAGATTATTGGAGACATCCATGGCTGCGCTTTAGAGTCGATGCACCGAGTTTTGGCAAAGAGTACTTCCTCAAGGTAAAGTATTTTAAAAAGCGAACTTGGGAACTTTACATGCAGTATTTTCTAGAAGATAAATTGAGAAATATCAATGGCTTTGTGGATGCTCCCGTTCAAAATCTTCGCCAACGCTTTAGAATCAATGGAATCGTCAGTATTTCCAAAGATGTTAAATTGCGTCAGCGGATTGAATTTTCCTGGTATGATGTGTCTGATTTCAATTTTACAGGTTTCATGGTCTATCAAGATATCATTTACAAACCGGTTGGAAAATCGTATAGCTTCAATGCTCGATATGCCTTATTTGATATAGAAGATTACGATAGTCGAATTTATGCCTATGAAAATGATATTCTGAATGAATATTACATTCCGGCCTATTCAGGCCGAGGATTACGTTTGTATGTGAACGGTCGTTGGAGAGCCACTCGAAATTTAACGGTAGAGGCCCGTTATGAAATGACCAAATTGACACAGCCTTTTAACGACGAAAACGGTCAATTGGTAAATACCGGATTTGGATCGGGTGTGACCGCTATTGAGGGACGCGTTCGATCTCAAGTAAAAGCGCAGATAAAATACAAATTCTAAGGCATCACGCTAGCTCCTTCCATACTTTCTTAGAAAAATCCAAGAAGCCACTAAACCAATGGTGGAAAAAACAGCCAACATCATAAATACATATTGATGCCCCTGCGCGCCAGGAGATCCATCCAATAAAACACCAATAATGGGTCCGGCAAATATATCGGGCGTGTATCCAACCAGAGAAATCAATCCGACAGCCGTTCCCGTGAGCATCAGTGGTATCTTCCCACTCTTCATAACAGCAAAATAAAGCGATCTAGCCGCATAAACTCCAACTGCCACGATAAAAACGGACATCATAAATAGAACTACTCGATATTCTGTCAACATACCTGAAGCGAATAAAATAGCTCCCAACAAGCTGATGCCGAAGCTTAATAAAAGCAATAAAATCCCCTTTGTTTTATCGGCTAAAATGCCGATAAGTATTCCCATGGCAGGTCGAATAAATAACAAAAAGGTCCCTACTTTAGCAGCATTATAAGATGAATAATGCATTACTTCTTTAGCATATAATGATAAGACATCTGTTACTTTATAGCCAACATAGGCACATAATATAATCACCATTAATAACCAGACAGAGGGTAATTTTAGGATCTCCTTGATTTGGCTAATCTGTATCTTTTCCACCCCGACGGTATCTTCTGCCGCATTGGAAAAGCGCAAAAAGAACCAGACCAACAGACCAACCAAGGCTACGATCCCTGAAGAAATTAGAATGATATATCTCAGAGCCTCCTGACTTTCAGCAAAACTTAACTCCACTGTCACATCGGGTACGAAAAAAGAAAAAACATAAACACCCATTAGGCCGAACAAGGCTCCTACCATGCCTCGTCCGCCGTCTAAAAATCCAAAAGCCTTTCCTTGCGCTTGATCCCCACCCCATCTTCTAGTTGCTTTGATCATGGGTGCCCAAAAGAGAAATATGGTCGTGAATCCCCAATAGCCGTAAAGTAGTTTTAAAACCAACAGGCTTGGAAAACTTGCATATACGATACCTCCAAGCGCTGTCATCCAAAGCGCCGTGGACATAAGTTTCCTAGGAGAAAAGCGATCTGCCAGCGGACCACCAAACAAATATGATGCGAAGGCTACCAAGCCATAAATCGAAAAACACAGCCCAAGCTGAACATTATCCAACTGAAACGCCTCTAAAACGGTGGGGCGGAAAACTCTGGCTAAAACAAATGGTAAAATAAAAACGGATTCACCAGCTATTATAATCAATATCAGTAAAACCCAAGACCTTGTTTTTGAATGCATAATCCTATTGTGTGAATACGAAAGTAAAGATTTCTTAGGTAGCTTTTTCCAAATAGTGAGATTTTCTCTAATATTACTGAGGAAATGTAAGTATCCATCTACAATCCCAATATCTATGTATAAAAAGTTATTTAGTCATCTGAATGATCCCATCGATAGCGACGCTAAAATCGAGAAACTGGACGAATATTTGTTTCTTTTTATACACAGAAACCATGGTAGTTCGACTTCCATCATTCGTTTTAGTGCTGATTTAGAAATTGACTTTTTTCATTCATTTCCAATGAAAATCGTGCATACCTACGCGTACGAAGGTCATATAGTCTTAGTTGGTCAAACTGCTGACAAGCAATACGTTCTTTCCATTGATAAAGACTGTCGAGTCAATTGGACCAATCCATTGAACAAAGACTACATACATGGTCATCTTCCCACTGTACGCTATGATGAACATCTTACTTTAGCAAATTATGATGAAATCGGTAAAATCAATTTGGTCTCTCTCAACATTAAAAAACAAGCATACTTCAATGCATTCTCGCGAAAAGTTCCTGCCAATAAACATCTACGTTTTGCAGGAAATAAAGATTATATTCAGGCATGCTGGTACGAGGACAATTACATTTACAGCTTCGATCCTATTGATGGATATCAAGATAAATTTCATACTGGCCCGATCGCTCAGGATAAACTGGGTAACGATGATGTACGTGTTGCTTTTTGCAAAAACTATCCCGTACTTACTTGGAAGGATCAAGAATCCTTTTGGATAAAAACGGGTATGTATGAACAGGATAAAAAAGCGATTGCCAAAGCTGGACTCGGTGTTGTTGTTCCTATTGCAGGTCCAAAGATCGTAGCGCTCGTGATCGACCGACAGTTTAGCAGTCAATCCAATTGGGGGAATATGATCTATATTGACGGACAAGATCCCATTATATTGGACGGATTCATTTACCAAGTTTGCCAATGGAATAATCGTATTGCCATCGTGCAAAAAGATCAGGTCATAGCCTACGAAATTGCTTAAGTACTATTAATCGTACAACAAATATTTAGATCGAATAGACTTAAACGCGTCCAATTCTTGCTCCCAACTAAAGCGAATTTCGTCAGCAGATAATCCTGCATGAATTTGCTTTCTCAATTGATCCGTTCCTGCTAATTTGTCAATAAATTGATTTTTAAGGAAAAAGGATTCTCCGAGATTTAGATCACGATAAAAATCCAACAAATAGTTCAGATTTAGTTGGTTCTCGGTCTTAATGAAACGAGGATTTAGACGATTTAAATCTTTACCATAGCAGGTTTGATTTTCCAATTTCGGATATTTTGCTCCTGGACCACTGAGCGGAGTAAAAGCGAAATCCTTCTGAGAATAATCAGGATGGCCTATAATAGAAAATGGTGTAGTCGTTCCACGGCCGATACTCACCACGGTGCCTTCAAAGAAACATAGACTAGGATATAATAAAATACTGCGATGATCAGGCAGGTTCGGAGAAGGTTTAATCTTCAATGCCTCGCTCCAAGTATGATCATATTCCAAACAGCTGACCACTTTCAGATCACATTGTATACCACCTTTTAACCAGCCCTCACCATTGACCATTTTTGCGTATTCTCCAATGGTCATTCCGTATACAACGGGGACTTCGTGCATACCAACGAAAGAGGCATATTCTGGATTCAAAACTGGTCCGTCGATGTAATGGCCGTTGGGATTGGGTCGATCCAAAACGATAACTGGAACATCATTTTCGGCGCAAGACTCCATGACATAGCTCATCGTGCTTATGTAGGTATAAAAGCGACAGCCAACATCTTGAATATCGAATACCATGATATCGATATCTTCTAAATCTTTAGGAGAAGGTTTCTTACTTGACCCATGAAGTGATTTGATGGCTAAGCCTGTTTTAACATCTTTTCCATCATTGATGTGTGCGCCTGCATCCGCTTGACCTCGAAAACCATGTTCGGGTGCGAATATCTTCACCAAATTGATTTCAAAATCCAATAAACTATCTACTAAATGTTTGTCTCCAACCATACTGGTTTGATTAACCACCAAACCGACTCGCTTTCCTTGAAGCTCCGGAATATATTTTCTCATTCTCTCTGCTCCGGGAATCACTTCATTCGATTCTATCCGTTCGGGCAAGGAATCTTCTGGCTGATCGCTTAAATTCCAAGCAACTAATCCAAAAATGGCCGTAAGGACGAGTAAGGATATCACAATAATGCGCATAGTTCCGTTTATTTTGCACTAAATTAATGCATCCAAGAGGAATTACATGATGCTTGTTCTTCATTATGATATTATTAATAAAATTTCCAAAAATAGTATCTGTAATAATTAAGCTTAGATTCGCTTAAAATATATAACTTTAAGCTATACCACTTTCAATTCACAAACGATGAAGAGCAAACTTATCATTCTTTTTTCATGCTTATATTACACTATTGTAAATACGAATCATTTAAGAGCACAAGGTTGTCCAGACGTAAATATTTCACTTGAAACCCAAGAACAGGTAGATTCTTTATTAATTAAATATCCAGATTGCAAAGAAATACTAGGCAACTTAAATATTGGTGCTGATATTGAAAATTTGCATGGACTTCTTGGAATTACACATATATATGGAGGGGTGGTTTTACAAGAGAACAATCATCTAAATGATTTTATTGGTCTTGATAGTTTAGTTTTTATTGGTAAATTGAAAGGAGATGGAGTGACTTACATCGCTGGTTATTTCTTTCAAAATGATCCTTGTGATGAGCCAACTCCGAAATATGGAAAACGCAAAGAATTGTCTTTATTTATCCACAACAACGCTTCCTTAAAAAATTTGAATGGATTAGAAAAACTAACAAATATCGAAGGAATGCTTTGGATATATAAGAACAGTAAATTACTCCATATTAATGGTTTATCAAACTTAAAATCCATAGGCAGTGGTAATTGGGGTTATTATGATATTGAAAATTCCAATTCGCATTTAACCTCAAATATATCGATCGTTATCGATTCCAATGCTACACTTCAATCTATTGAAGGACTTAATCAAGTTAATGACTTAACGGGTGCTTTACGAATTATTGATAACAAAGAACTTGAAGGAGAAGTTCTACACAACTTACATAAAATAGGCACTGGTTGGTATTATCATGGTGCCCCTGAAAATCCTTTTGATACTCTTTTTCAATCAATCACAATCAGGCATAACAAAAATCTTTCATGTCTAAATGTTGGATTTTGTAGAGCAATTACTAATCATAATTATATAAGCCTAAATAATAATGGAATTGATTGCTCTGATAAAGAATTAATGAAATTCAACTGCGAATATTTAGGAAATATTCTTCATCCAGTTTTTTATGACTTTAATCAAGACGGGGAATACACAATAGACGAACCCTTATTAAATGGATTTAATATTCATGCCGAACCAGGTAATTTCAATTCTTTAACAAATCAATCGAATGGAGGTAAAATATACCTTCCAACAGGATTCTATGAAGTTGGTATTGATACTACAGCATTAGATGAATGGAATGTCAGCTCTGATTCCATAAGTTACACGATTCATGTTGACAGTCTTGGGTTCATGGACTCCCTATTTTTTGGAGTTTATCCAGCTGAACAAGTTTCAAACATGCAATCAAACATTTTTCCTTCAAACCATCGTTGCAATGAATTTGCCAAAATTTCTGTCATGGCAGAAAATAAGGGTACCACTTCTACATCTGGAACCTTATGGCTACAAGCCGATGCAAATATTCAAAATATTCAATATGTAGATGTACCTGACACTATAATTGGCGATACTCTTTTTGGTTGGTATTTTGCAAATTTATTTCCTAGAACGAACCTCATAAAAGAAATAGAATTTCAATTACCAGGTCCTCCTGATTTTCCAATTGGTGATCCTATAAATTACAACAGCAAAGTCATTTTTACAGATTCAAATGGAAAAGATTCTACTTCACAGATAAACAGTGCTTTGCTTGAATGCGCCTATGATCCAAATGATAAATTAGTAGCCCCTATTTATCCAAAAAACTATGCCTTAATTGAAGAGGCGTTATACTACACCATTCGATTTCAAAATACAGGGAATGCCTATGCCAAACATGTCATTATTCAAGATGTATTAGATGAAAATCTTGATGCAAATAGTTTTGAACTTATAAATGCAAGTCACTTCGATGTGCTATCTGCCAGTATCAACGATAATGCGCAAGTAACCTTTGACTTTCACGAAATTTATTTACCAGACAGCACAGAAAATTTAGAGGAAAGTCAAGGTTTCGTTACTTTTAGTATCCGAACTAAGGAAGGAATAATTGACCAAACAATAATAAATAATTATGCCGATATCTATTTCGATTTCAATCCCGCTATAACTACCAATACCACTACAAGTATCATGGTGCACACTTTTGATGCAGATGAAGATGGAATCTATATTTGGATTGACTGCGATGATCACGATGCAGAAATAGGTGTAGCTACGGAAGAAATTATTTATGATGGCATAGATAATGATTGTGACCCTAACACCTTAGACGATGATTTGGATCAAGATGGTTTTACGCATGACGTAGACTGTGATGACCAAAACAAACATGTCAATCCTGGAATGGTTGAGATCGCTTATGACGGCATCGATAATGACTGTAATCTTTTAACGCTCGATGATGACTTGGATCAGGATGGTTATACGCATGAATTGGACTGTGATGATCAAAATGAACATATCAATCCAGATATGGTAGAGATCATATATGATGGTAACGATAATGACTGTGATCCTCTGACTCTCGATGATGATTTAGACCAAGACGGTTATACTCATGATATTGATTGCGATGATCAAAATGAACATATTAATCCTGGAATACAAGAGATCGCCTATGACGGCATCGATAATGATTGTGATCCTCTGACTCTCGATGATGATTTAGACCAAGACGGTTATACACATGATATTGATTGCGATGATCAAAATGAACATATCAACCCTGGAATACAAGAGATCGCATATGACGGCATCGATAATGATTGTGACGCTTTGACATTTGATAACGATGTAGATCAAGATGGTTTTATTTTAGAAGAAGATTGTGACGATACAAATCCAAATATCTATCCAGGTGCTATTGAAATTTCGAATAATGCTATAGATGAAAATTGTGATGGCCAAGATCAAATCATCGAATCAATTTCAGAATCCATTATGCTATTTCCGAACCCTGTAAATGACCGACTGAATGTATTATTAAAAGAATTATTCCCTTATAATTTTAATATACAAATTTACAATATGACTGGCCAGAGGGTTTTGAGCACGATAATGGAGGGATCCCAAATTAGCATAAATCTTTCGGCGTTTGATGACGGTCTTTATATGGTAGAAATTTCGAATAAAGAACAGAATATATCACATATCGAAAAAATCATCAAAATAAATAAGTAGCACAATTGAATAGATAAAATGGTGCTACTTAATTTCTTTAATATTTCAATCCATCATTAAAGGCTTATCCCAAGATCAATCCACCGTCCAGACCAAAATTCCTAGCTAAAATACATACCTTTGCAGCCTAAATTTTTCTCAACTGCATGGCCAAAAAAAAATACGCAATTATTGACATCGAGACCACCGGTGGCATGGCTAAAAGAGACAAAATTACCGAAATCGGCATAGTCATTCACAATGGTGAAGAAGTGATTGATCAGTTCGAAAGCCTCATCAATCCCGGTAGATCCATTCCGGCGAATATTACAAGAATTACAGGAATAACCAACGACATGGTCGCCGATGCACCACCCTTTTATGAAATAGCCAAAACCATTGTCGAAATGACCGAAGGCGCTATTTTCGTGGCACACAATGTTCGCTTCGATTATAGTTTTATTCGTGAGGCATTTGCAGAATTGGGCTATACCTTTTCAAAAAGACAACTATGCACCGTTCGATTATCCCGTAAAGCCTTTCCTGGGCTAAAATCCTATAGCTTAGGGAACCTGATTCGGCACTTTGACATTAAGGTCAATGCTCGTCACCGAGCGTTGGACGATGCTAAAGCTACCGCAATCCTATTAGACAAAATCCTTAAACAAGAAGCCAATAACGAACATATTAATCACTTGATTAATGAAGGAATCAAAGAGAGTCGATTACCAAAAAACATCAATCTCGAATTCTTACACAGTCTTCCTGAATCATGCGGGGTTTATTACTTTCATAATGAATATGGCACCCCAGTTTATATTGGTAAAAGTATCAACATTAAAAAACGCGTATTTCAGCATTTTTCAAAAACCACCAAGAAGGCAGAAAATTTACAGAAATTCGTACACCACATCAGCTTTGAATTAACAGGAAGTGAACTCGCTTCCATGATTTTGGAATCTCAGGAAATCAAGAAATTCAGACCTGAGATAAATAAGGCTCAACGCACAAGAGAATATCCCTATTTTATACATCAATACTATGATACGGAGGGATATGTGCGATATGCAATTCTCAAAACCAGCAAGAAAAACGAACAAAACAAGGACATACTGGGTTACTTCAGTTCCCTTAGAAATGCCAAAGGACAGATAAATAACATACTCAAAGCACTGGAATTATGTGAATACAAAACCGGTTTGGTCAAAGAAGAAGATGGTCCCTGTTATTCCTACAAACTAAAACAATGTTACGGAGCCTGCATTCATGAAGAATCTGCAGAAGATTATAATGAAAGAGCCAGTCTGGCGAGACCATTTCTAGAAAAAAAATTCGACAAGGATTTTATACTTATTGATCGTGGAAGATCCGAAGAAGAAAAATCCGTTTTCTTGGTTCAAGATGAACACTTTCAAGGTTTCGGCTATATCGGATTAGAAGAACTAAATCTAGGTATAGAAGAAATGCTTGAAGCCATCAAATATGTGAAACCAAATCCAGAAATGAATGGTATCGTTAAAAATTACGTACTCGATAAGAAGTATGAAAATATACTGAATATATAATTTGTATATTTAGTACCATGAAAACGGATAATGGACGCAGAAAAGCCTTGAAAAAACTTGGATTGGCTGGTGGAACGATCATGCTACAACCCCTCCAGCAATGGGATGAATTTGGACAACGTTTGCATCGACCAGACCATAATCTTTCAAATAAACTTTCTAAAACGATCACAGCCATCACCTTAGGAGCTGGAGCCAGAGGAAATATTTACGGTAATTATGCTACTCAATATCCTGATCAACTTCAAATTGTTGGAGTTGCAGAACCGATTCCTATTCGCAACGAACGATATTGCAAAAAACACAAAATTGAAGCAAAAAACAGTTTTGTTACTTGGGAACATGTCTTTGAACAAGATAAATTCGCGGATGCCATCATTATTACAACGCCGGATGACCTACATTATGGCCCCTGTATGAAAGCTCTGGAAATGGGCTATGATGTATTGTTAGAAAAACCCATTTCTCCATCGGAAGAAGAATGCCGAGATATACTAGAACTATCCAAGAAAACAGGACGTATCGTAGCGGTATGTCATGTGCTTCGATATGCACCTTATTTCCAATCCTTGCGTCAATTAGTACAGAATGGAAGTATTGGGCAGCTAGTCAGCGTACAACATTTCGAGCCTATTCAACACATCCATATGTCGCACAGTTACGTCCGTGGTAATTGGCATAATAGTCAAAAAACGACACCTATCATACTAGCAAAATCCTGTCATGATCTCGATATCCTTCGATGGATTGTTGGAAAACCCGCCAAGAAAGTAACTGCTTTTGGTGCACTGAGTTGGTTTAAAAAATCAAATCAACCGAAGGGAGCAACCGCTCGATGTATGGACGGTTGTGCCGTTGAAAAAAACTGTCCTTACAGTGCAAAAAGAATCTATCTTGATCGAAGAACTTGGACCTACGTATTTGACTTACCAGATAATCCAGCGGATCACGGTGCTGTAATAGAGCGCTACTTACAAGAAACAAATTATGGGCGTTGCGTATATGATATGGAAAATGATCAACCAGATCATTATGTGTGCAATATAGAATTTGAAGATCAAATTACTGCTTCATTCAGTATGGAAGCGTTCACATCCTATCATGGAAGGAGAACGAGAATCATGGGATCTCATGGAGATATCGTCGGTGATATGTCTAAATATGTTCATACCAATTTCAATACTGGTGAAAAAACCGAATGGGCAATGGAAACCGATGGTCATGGCGGTGGTGATTGGAAGCTCGTAGCCGATTGGTTAATGGCCATCGATCAACAGAATCCTGCTTTGCTCAGTTCTACTATCGAAGCTTCAGTAGAAAGCCATATCATGGGTTTTCAAGCCGAAAAAAGTAGGCTCCATCAAAGCGTTGAACAAATTTTAATGACCTAATATATTCAACGAACGCCTTAATCTATATTTTCCAACTGAAACTGAATTGTTTCAAAATCAAAGGAAGGAATAAAATCTTCGGAAAAATCTTCTTTTAAAGTACACCGTAGACTAAACGAACCTTCTATCCAATCATCGTCAATATGACTGATCGTCAAGAAATAATCTTCATCATCTAGATTATAACAACCAAATAATATATCTCCACAACCAGTAGTTATGTAAAGTGCAATGCCAGCTTTATCTTCTTCATGAAAATCCTTCAAAAGATGATTACCTTCTTGGAGCGGAACTTCCTTAAAGCTCAGTGTAACTCGTTCACAATCCGTCGTATTTTGCGTTAATCCAAAATCAAAGTGATCATTCATCTTTCGAATGCCATAAGTCCATCCAGCATAAGCTGCTCCATTCAATTGACCATCCGCAACGATGGTTTGTTCTTCCAACTCTTCGGGAAACTCAATTTCGGGATTTGCACAAGCTAGACAAAGTATCGAGCATAAAAATAATAAGCAATATACAGGGCTGCTAAAAGTATTCATCGTATCTGTTTTTCTAATAGTAAAGATAATCCAAATCATTGGCTCTCTTCTCCACTTTCGTCAAAAGCCAATGCTTCGTTGCTGAACAAACTACTATAAGAACGAAATTATTGCAGCCGATGTAGATTATTCATTTTATAAATCAAATCACCGTGAATAGCAACCACCGTAGGTTTCGGAATCTGATCGTCGTCAAAAGGCCATAAACTTGTTGGATGCTGTAGATCGCTTGTCTGCTCACCTGGATGTTGTACGCTCAAAAACAAGGTTTTCCCATCTGGGGCAAACCAAGGTCCCGTAAATTCAGCATCTCTGGGCGCCGTCGCCACTCGTATAACCTTGCCGGCGTCATCACCAAATCGCGGAATCACAAACAAACTGTTATTCTTATAGGGCATATAGGGTCCCGAAGGTTGATTCATAGCGCTACCAGACATATCCGTCGTCATCCAAAGATTTCCAGCCAAATCAAAGGCCAAATTGTCTGGACAAGAAAAACCATGCGCTTCTCCACCCGCCAAATAAGTCGAAGCAGTGAATTTCAAAGCATCATATGCACCATTTTTTTCTTCAATCTTCAAGATAGATCCGTGATAATCGCCCTTGTATTTATTATTTGTCAGAGAAACCAAGACATGACCTGTGATCGGATCAATCTCAATATCCTCTGGGCGATTCAATGGAGTCGCACCCAAAATGGCCGCAGCCTCTCTGGCTCTAATCATTACTTCTGTTTGATCCTTAAAACGCTTTTGAAGCAAAGGTTGCCGTTCCCAATCTAGGGCCAACCATTTTCCTTGTATCGTATCCGCCACATATAAGGTTCCTTCCTTTAATGAATTCGGCTTCGATGAAACAAACTTATACATGTGTTCATCATTTCGATCATCACCTGTATATGCCACAATACGATTGTCATCCAATTGATACAAGGTACAACATTCGTGTGCAAAACGACCTAAAGCAACATGTTTTTGAGCACTACCCGTTTTTGGATCGATCTCAACTACCCAACCGTAATGCTCGGGCGGATAATCATAAAACGAATCCCAACCGTAGTATTTACTAGGCATCTTGCTGGCGACATTGTTCTCATCATAAATGGTTTCTCCGTAAAAACCATCATAATTCTCTTCACAAGTCAAAAAGGTATTCCAAGGTGTGATGCCTCCAGAACAATTTCCCAAGGTGCCAATCGCCATCGATGAACCCTTGATGGCTACATCCCAATTAAAAGGAATTGGTGTCTTTGCAGTGATTCTTCTATTATATGGATCATTTTCAACCAATTTCCATTGACCATCCTCTTTCCTGATGCGTACGATACTCCCTCCCACATTATACATTTCACTGTCCACTTGAACTTTGGTTCTGATTTGAGCAGGATCCCGGTAATTATAATTCGACACAAAAAGCGAATCAATATACTCGTGGTTGACCCATAATAATCCATCTTCAGGATTCGCTTCATCAAGCGGAATAAAACAGGTAAAATCACAATTAAATCCAAATCGGTCCACATCATTAATAGACGTTCCCCACTTAATCACAGGGTAATAATCCATGCCTTCCGATAACAACAGATCATCTTTATCAGAAGCCGCTATTTCCTTTAGCTTTATTCCTTTCAAAAAATTGATTACCTCAGATGACAATACTTCAGGCGTAAGCACCGTCGCTGTATTACCGCAACGATTCAAAAATGGAGGAATGACAACCGCCATACTCGCTTTTCCTAAAAATGACAGAAATTCCTTTCTACTATATGTTCGCTTGGTAAACGCTTCCATGTTAATCCTACTTTTCGATGATAACCATAAATCAAGTATTAAAATTATACGTTTCATGTAATTATAATGTTAGAGGAATGCTAACTTGTAATGAACGATTGATTCTCCGCATATCTCTAACACGACAATTAATCATCAATTTTAACAATCGAGTTTAAACCTTTTTTCAAACATCCTGTTCATACTATAGTGATTGAGTAGCATAAACAATACTACAAAAATGGTTTAGTGGTAGAATTATTTTTGGAAATTATAACATTAGTTTAGTTAGTTAGTTGAATTGATCCCCTGCGAAGTGAAGCATTTCCAGGGGATCTTTTAATTCAACATCTTTTTTAACGTCTTATTTTGAAGTATTTTGACCTCGTAATAGATTTTCTAATGCATATTTCGGTTTTAAGCACCACTTAAGCCGGCATCAAATTCTCCTGTTCAAACACAGCTACATCCACAAACGTCTGCTTCAAATCTTCATAGCGCTCTCGTCTACGAATCAGAAAATGTTGATCCTGATAGATCAATACTTCAGCCGGTCTCGCCCGCAAATTATAATTACTGGCCATCGAAAAACAATAAGCTCCCGCATTATGAAAGACAATCAAATCATTTTTACGCACTTCCGATAAAATCCGATCATTCGCAAACGTATCCGTCTCGCAGATATAACCCACCACATTATACAATTTTTTGTCTCCAGCAGGATTGGATACATTTTCAACCTGATGATAAGCATCATAAAACATCGGTCGAATTAAATGATTAAATCCTGAATTCAAACCTAAAAATGTGCAAGCTGTCGTTTGCTTAATCACATTCACCCGACAAAGAAAATAGCCAGCGTCACTCACCAAATATTTCCCCGGTTCAAATCGCAGGGTCAACTCCTTTCCATACGCTTCACAAAATCGATTAAAGCGCTTTGAAAACACACGTCCCAATTTTTTAATATCTGTCGTGCGATCCCCTTCTTTATAGGGTACTTTAAATCCACTCCCAAAATCAATATATTCTAAGCCTTCAATTTCTTGAGCCATCGAGAAAACCAATTCTGCCCCGCGCATATATATTTCAACATCAGCGATCTCACTACCCGTATGTATATGTATACCTTCCACTCGTATGTTCAACCGATCAATCATGCGTTTGACCAGGGGAAATTGATGTATTGAAATACCAAACTTGGAGTCGATGGCCCCTACAGAAATCTTTAAATTTCCTCCGGCCATAATATGAGGATTGAAGCGAATACAGAGCGGATAATTCGGATATTTCATGGCGATAAATTCAAGCATATTTAGATTATCCACATTGACATGCACACCCAGTTCGATAGCTGCCTCATATTCGGCTTCACTGACATTATTGGGTGTATACATTATCTGATCTGGCTCAAATCCACATTCCAAAGCCAATCGAACTTCGTTTAAAGAAACGCAGTCTACCCCACTTCCTAAGGATTTCAACAGTTTTAATATAGCCGGATTGGTTAATGCCTTGCAGGCGTAATGTACTTTTAAGTTCGGCACCTTAAACTGATTCACGAAGCGCTGATAATTTTCTACGATTCGATCCCCGTCATAAATGTACAAGGGACTTCCATATTCCTGTGCCAATTGGCTAAAATCAATCTGATTCATTTTATTTTTTAATTTATTAAATGTTTTAGAATATATCCAAAGGATATTTCATGGCATAAAATGCAAGCAGTTAGCTGTTCTAATATGCTCTTTTGTTATCTTATTAATGATTTGATAAATGGATCTAGAACTAGATCTCAACCGGTCTTAAATTGATGAACATATCTAAAGATGAACGTCCAAGTATAAACCAGTATATAAACAGAAGAATTGGGGGACAATAGAATCTTTAGAACAAAAGTATAATCTGTCCCCTATCGTTTTTTAGTATTGTATTTCTTCTTATTGCTGTACGATTCCCCATCAACAGGTACTAACAATAAGTCTTTGATATCTTGGCTACGTTTATGAAAAACATCCAAGCCGAAAGTCACCTCATCATATGCCATCCAAGCATAATTTCCCGTCAAACGGTCCCAAAGGCTAAAAATATTGCCATAATTCTTATCGGAATAAGGCTGCTTATAATGATGATGCACGCGATGCATGCCCGGAGTTACCAATAAATAACTAATCCACTTATCCACCTGCGGAGATAAACGCAAATTAGCATGATTAAATTGAGACATGATAGCGGATACACTCTGATACAGCATCACTAACCATATCGGTGCGCCAACAATCAAGACCGCTAAACAGGTAAAAACAGCACGAAAAACACTTTCTCCTGGATGATGGCGAAGTGCCGTTGTGGTGTCAACATGCTCATCACTATGATGTATGACGTGGAAGCGCCACATAAAATATACTTGATGCTCCGTCCAATGAATCAGCCAGGCACCAATAAAATCCATCAACATGAGGCCAAATAACAACTTCAATAAGCTTGGAAATGCATCCATCAATGCCCAGATTCCAAAGGCATTCGTAATGGCCCAATCACTTGCTTTAACAATTAGAAAAGCAAAGATCAAGTTGATAACAATCGTTGTCAGAGTAAAGAAAAAATTGGGCAGCGAATGCCTCCATTTTTTGTAGTTGAAGCGCACAATGGGAAACAGTCCTTCCAGAATCCAGAAGAAACTAATACCGCCCACAAGAATCAAAGTTCTATGCGAGGAAGGTATCGATTCAAAATATGAACTGAGCCATTCCACAACTCGAAAATATAAAAATCATTGTTAATCGTCCCCTAAATCCAAATCAAAGTTGACATCTCCAGATAAATCGAACTCACTCGGATCAAAATTCATATCATCCATTTCCATATCCCCCATCATGGACTTATACAGAATCTCCTCCATCTCCTTTTGCAGCTTCATAGCCGCCACACGAGCTTCAATGTCAAAATCCTCGTCTTGACCAGCATAAATAATCCCTCGGGAAGAATTTACCAATAATCCGATTTCGTCAATCATTCCATATTCAGCAATTTTAGCTAAAGAGCCACCTTGCGCTCCGACACCAGGAACCAAGAAAAAGTGACGAGGAAGAAGTTCTCGAATTTCTTTAAATTTCTCGGGATGTGTAGCACCGATTACAAACATCGTATCATCTGGTGTGCCCCACAGACTTGCCTTTTGCAAGACCGTTTTATACAATTCGTTTCCTGTCGAATCTTTGATCATCTGAAAATCCTGAGATCCAACATTACTCGTCAATCCCAACACAATCACCCATTTATTTTCATAACTGTAGAAAGGTGTCACAGAGTCAACACCCATGTAAGGCGCTACGGTAATAGCATCACATTTCAATTGTTCGAAGAACGCTTTCGCATAGCGTTCGCTGGTATTGCCAATATCTCCACGTTTCGCATCAGCTATGATTAAAATATCATCTGGAATATAATTGATCGTTTTTTCTAAAGCCTTCCAACCTTTGATACCCTCCGCCTCATAAAAAGCAATATTGGGTTTGTAAGCTACACAAAGATCTTTGGTGGCATCGATAATCCGCTTGTTAAATTCAAAGATCGGATCCTCTTTCTCCAACAAAAAAGGAGGGATTTTTTTCAAATCCGTATCCAGACCTATACAAAGGAATGAATTCTTTTGTAAAATATTTTTAAATAACTTACTTCTGCTCATTAGTTGACTGCTTCTACTCCTGTGATTTCAGGCAGTACTGATTTTATTGTTTGTTCTATTCCAGCTTTCATGGTAAAGTGTGACATATTACACGAACTACAATTGCCCAACCATTTGACTTTCACCAATTTATCATCTGTTATATCAATCACCTCTACATCACCGCCATCCACTTTTAGATGTGGACGAACAGCATCCAATGCTTTATCGATCGCCGTTAAAATGTCTGCTTTTTCTGTATTTGACATAGCACAAAATTAGGTATTTATTTTGACTGTTTCTGTAGGTTTCAGTACTTCATTTCTAATGTTGACTTGACGGATAAAGTTCCCAATCATCTCATCAAAGTAAGGCTTGGCCAAATTTCCTTCTTGTAGAATGATAGGACTACCTTGATCGCCTCCCTCTCGTATACCCTGAATCAACGGAATCTGTCCTAAAAGCACAGAATTAGCTGCCTTCGCCAGTGATTTTCCGCCACCTTCTCCAAACAAATAGTACTTATTATCCGGTAATTCCGCTGGAGTAAACCAACTCATATTCTCAACAACACCAAGAATAGGTACCTGTACATTAGGAAGTAAAAACATGTTCATTGCTTTGACCGCATCAACCACGGCCACTTCTTGTGGAGTAGTCACCATGACGGCTCCTGTGACAGGTACGGTCTGTACCATGGTCAATTGGATATCCCCCGTTCCCGGTGGCAAATCAATAATCATAAAGTCCAACTCCGGCCAGAGACAATCATTGATAAATTGCTTGATAATACCCCCGAGACGCGGACCTCTCAAAACAACGGCCTGTTCAGGTTCGATGATGAATCCCATCGAAATAGCATAGACGCCTTCAAATTGAAGCGGTACGATTTTATGCTTACCGTAAAGACTTTCGATTTTTGGTCGTTTACCTTGGAGACCGAGCATGGTGGGTAAAGAAGGACCATATAAATCGGCATCCAAAATACCAACTCGATAACCCGCATTTTTTAAGCCCATGGCCAAGTTAACAGACATAGTAGATTTACCAACACCTCCTTTTCCGGAGGCTACAGCGATGATATTTTTCACCTGAGGCAAGGCTCGATCTTTAGCGGATTGCGCATCGGAATGCATATGAATGTGTACATCGGCTTGAGGGTATTTGGTTTGAATCCCGGAGATGCAAGCAAAATTAATTTGCTGTTTGACAGCATCCTCCATGTCCGAATTATTGAGCGCAAAACTGATTTTATCACCGTTGATTTTCAACTCACTCACCAATTTGGCGCTGACGATATCCATCCCCGTTCTAGGGTCCTTGATCGCTCTCAAAAGCTCCACTATAACATTACTATCTATCATGTTTTGCGTATTCTTTTAGAAATTTGGCACAAAGGTAAAACAACTCCGAATTGATTTTAGTTTTTCTCAATGCTTTGTTTCTTTTTCGAAAGAGGGCGATGCCTGTCGGCCCCAGCTCTTCGTTGTTTCCCTAGGGTCATCCATTCGCTATGGCATAGCTCAGGACCTCCTTTCAGTCGGCAACTACGATCTGTATCGCAGATTGAAGATCTAATAATTAAAGTGTATACATAGCACCTAGTTGTACCCCAATTTGATATGGATAAACCTTGTACAACAAAAAATTGTGCATATAGAAGGCCTGTTGAGCACAGATTCCATAACTTAAATCGATCCGTCTAGATAGTTTCTGAGCATATAGAACCCCCAAATTATAGCTCAATATAGGCTTAAAATGATATTGCCAAATGGATATATCCATATTGATAGAATGATCCATAAAGATCTTATCCTTTTTAAGATCAAATAAGATATATCGCACCCCAGCTGACAACCCAAAGGTATAAATATCTATTTCTAAATCCAATATAAAATAATCTACTGGAAATGGATCATAATAAAAATATTCTCGAACCACTCGCTCCTTATAAGATCGTTTCACGCCATGTATACCCAGGAGCAGCGAGTATTTCGAATCAATAATATAAGCATACTTCAAGTCCAATTCAATGCCTTGACTTCCACGGACATAAATAAGACTATCGTAGGGCGAATATGACATACTTCCTACGTTTGCTCTATTGGAAAAATAATTCGTATACAAAGGTGAAATGGATAGATCAATAGTTTTACCGCTATCCTGAGCATACAAGCTTTGGACTGTCAACAGTATAACAGTGCCAATACTGAAAATCATTTTGATATAGGTAAAAGGAGATCTAAACATTCTACTATCCAAATTTACGAAGTCCGATGAGATACAATACGCCTATGGGTTGCAACAGAATCCATTGAGGTGCAAAAACCGAGAAATAAATACTAGAAATGACAAATGGAATGCCCATTAAAATATATAGTATTGCCAAGGGGCGCAAGGCTTGCAATCTAGATCGTTCTACCTCCGAAAATCCAACGGTTAATATCAGGTAGGAACTATAAAAAAGTATTATGGTGACAATATGCCAAGCACCAATCCACTCCGCTTGTTGTTGGGCCGTAAGCGAACTATTCATCAAAGGATCGACCAGCGTCCATTCTCCTCCAATCAAGTGGATGAAGGCAGTTAAAAGATTGATAATCCCAGCTAGTTTAATAGACCATTTTCGCATTTCAGATGGTTATAAAGTGACTTAATTCGTGTTTTACTTGGCTCAAATAATCCGCCTCTTGCTTTTTATATCGGATCATCTCGTGATATCCGATGAGATACTTGTAAAAAATACTCGACTTTATAGCAGCATCATTCACCGTATATCCAAGTCCTTGTAATAAATCAGCAGTAAATTGAATGCGCTGTTGATCCAATCGAGTGATAGTATCTGTGAGTGGAGGATTGCCTTGAGCGTATTTTTTCAGATAAAAGAAAAAATCAATCTCGTCATCTTTAAGAAAAGATAATTCGATCAATTTTTCAAATTGATTCATTGGACTAGAGGCCTTATTGACCTGTTCGATAATCTTGGAAGTGCTCAGCATTTCCCAATATTGGATGATGGCTTGGACGAAGGCTTGTTTATTGGTAAAATGCCAATAAAAACTGGACTTATTCACCCTCAATTTCTTGGCCATACGTTCTACGATCAGGCCATCAATCCCCTTATCTGCGAATTGTTTATATCCCAATACTATCCAGTCTTCTTTCGTAGCTATTATTTTTGGCATTTTATTAAACGGTTGCGTTTATTAAACAAATATACAAAACGCATTCAATCTAAACGATACCGTCTAATAAATTATAATCGTGGCATATAAGCTAAGTGGATCATCGAACTCGTGCGATAGCAACATGAAGCACTTGTCCCGAGTGATGGTATCACGAGTGGATGAGCAGTTTGACTGCGAATGCGCAATACTGCGACAGCCGCATCCATAAACCCGAAATATGCATTGAGCAAGAAATTCTTCATGGTAGATGGATCTATTCCATCATCAAACCCGCGGCTGGATCGCCCTAATCATAATTTATACCCCACTTGAACACCAGCGAAATAATTCTGTTCTAATCCCGGATACAAATATCTTGGCGCATTGCCTCCAAAGCTTCTTGGATTAACTGCCAGCATGGATGCATACTGCTCGTTGAAGATATTATTCACCGATGCGTGTATACGAATGGACCAAAATCGATTCGCCCATATTTGATATTCTGCATGAAGATTACTCAAGTAATATCCCGGTACTTCGATCGTATTGGCATCGTCTGCAAACATCTTAGAAACCAACTGGTGCGACCAAGCCAATTTTCCGCGATAATGTTGTAATATGAAGGCCGCATGTGCGCGATGATTCGGATTACCTGGCAAAAAGGCTCCTGAAAAGTCTTGATTTTTATTGTTGAACTGAATAAATCGGTGTGGGCCGTATTGATAGGAAAAATTGGTTTTCAAATAATATTGATATCCAAGCTTATAGTATCGTCTAATGGTCGTTTCCACGCCTGGATGCCCTGTTACTCCAGCGTTGACCACGATATATTGATCTTCCGTTACACGTTCAGGCACCAACAAATTAAACACATACATATAATACAATGCTGCATCGATCTCCCATTGACCGATCTTTCGGCGCATACCCACTTCAACATTGTAACCAGTCTCTGGCTCGATGGCCTCATTGATCAAATCTTCTTGTGTCAACGTCTCTTCCAAGGTAGGTATCGAATATCCATGCGATATGCTCAAATAATATAAATAATGGTCTTTGGTTTTGTATTCCAAAGAAATAAATGGACTCAAAATCGGTTTGTAACGGTACTGACCGCTTTGATCCCCGTTCGTGAGCAGAAAATCAGTCAATTGATAACGGGTGGCATTTAAATTCAAACCCGTTCGAAGATGTAAGAATTTCCAGCGATAAAGGTGTTCAAGAAATATATTGACATATGTCCTTTGTTCTTGATTATCAGAAAGTAACATTCCTGCACCTTGATCCAGCGTCTCTCTGGTATTCCATCGTTCTCCTTCTCGGTACATCTCTGTTCCGAATAGAAATTCGCCTCGCTTACGTAAATACTCCACCGTATTGACCGATCGAAATCCTACGAAAGCCGAAGTCTGATTTAAAACATTGAACGGTCGCCGTTCATCGTTGAAATACCTGCCTGCAAAGATGATATTCTTGGTCATCCAATGGTTTGTAATTGGTAATTCATACGAGAGTCCACCATAACTTCGATTATTTTGCTCATTCCCATCGGCTTGTTGCCAATTGAAGGCCGCCTTTCTAGGATTCACGTCAAAGTCGATTTCGGATAATGAACTAGGAATTTGAGCAGATAAATCCGTATGATTTATATAATATTTCAAGGCGCCTTTTTTCAAATCTAGAAATCCCACGGAAGAAAAAATATGACGTCCCACCCTATTGTGCGCACGATATCCCACACTTAACAATCGATCGTAATTAGCGGCAACATAGAGTTTTTTATGTTTGATCGAGAACTCGGTATTATTTTTCAGTGTTCCATATGAACCGACCGACAATTGATTGGAAGCTTGAATGTTGTCCTGGGTATGATTCCGTATGCTGTAATGAATCGCACCACCTAATCCAGCACCAAATACCGGTCTTGTCGGTCCTTTATAGATATTGATCTTTTCGATAAATGATAAGTTGATATCTTCCAAATTGCTCTCTCCAATTCCTGTCGTGATTGGAATATCATTGACATAAGCCCGGATTTTGGTGGTTGAAAAAGGCGATCGGCTACCAATTCCGCGTATGGTCAATCGATTGGTATTCAGAGCTCCAGCATGCATAAAGAGGCCAGGTTTGGCATTGTATATATCTTGTTGACCTTGTACTACATTCGACGGAATATCGCTCTTCTCAATCCGCTCGAAGCTATGCGCATATTTATATTTATCAGGGACTGCAATAAGAACGGGATCAGAAAGCACATACATTGCTTCTTTCATCTTAAAAGTGATTTCCAGGGAATTGATTCGGCGCGCAATCGGTTCATAAAAAACATGTATTATTCGAATACTATCACCTATAGATGCTTCGATTTCGAAACGACCTTCAAAATCTGTCTGAATAGTGATATCTCGATCCACATTCTCGACCATCGCTCCTATAAGCGCAATTTTAGTCGCCTTGTCTATGACTTGCCCTTGTAGAGTTTGACCAAGTATCCATCCCGGCAGGCAAAGAAAGAAGAATAGATAAAATACTTTCATGGCTCCAAGATAAGCGAATATTTCTCAGCACAAATTGTTTTGCATCATCCGAATTGGTCATTCTAGTATTTTACTGTTATTAGTAAACCTTCCACACTTCGAGTACTTTAATTCCGAAATAGCCGATGAATGAGAAGTCAAATATTTTCATTCCAATAATAACTATCGGGTTGTATCCGCTCTCCAAAAATGGCGGTTCCAATACGAATCATAGTTGATCCTTCTTCAATAGCTATCTCCAAGTCCTTACTCATCCCCATCGAAAGCTCGTACATCTGTACGTTAGGAATTCTTAATTGATTAATCTCCTCTTGCACTTTTCTTAATAAACGAAAACACGTTCGTACATGTTCAGTGTTTGAACTTAATAATCCAATAGTCATGAGTCCTTTAATTTTCAAGGTATCAAAAGTTGCGATTTTTTGAACAAACTCGACGGCTTGTGCGGGATCTATTCCAAATTTGCTCTTCTCATTCGAGCTATTGACTTGGACCATAACCTCTATCGTTTTTCCTTCTCGTACTAATCTTTTATGTAATTTTTCTGCCACCCCCAGACGATCAATGGATTGAATACAGCTCGCATATTTAATGACTTCCTTAATCTTATTCGTTTGTAGATGTCCTATGAAGTGTATTTCGGGTTTCAAAGAAGAAATGGCATCTGCTTTCTGTTTTAATTCTTGGACCTTATTTTCACCGATTAGAGTCTCTCCAAGTTCCAAAGCATTTCGAATTGATTCTACATTGACTGTTTTTGTTGCTAAGAGTAAACGAACCTCGTTTATATCTCGATGCGCCCTATTACATGCTCTTTCTATACGTTGATGAATGTTGAGCAGATTAGACCTTAATTTTTCTTCCATTATTTTTGATTCTTAGCGACGTAGACCCAAATTTCTTTTCCAGAAATAGTCACTTGTTTTACTCTTTCGTAAGCATCCACCTCATATTCATCTGAAGCTAAAAGTTCTTGATAACTGAGCTCAAAGATTGATCCTTGAATCTGGTCCTTGGGATTATCCGTTTTAATGGCAATGGGATGTACACTTTTTCCACTAATTGAAACAACTGCTGGGTCCTGGATTTCTAGTTCCTCGATTTTGAACCCATTTAAGAAGCCTTTTTCACCCTGTAATTTGCGTCCATAGGTGGACATTTGGACTGACTCCGATTGCAATGTTCCATACGAAAACAGATAACTTTTTTGTTCATTTTCTTTCTGCTTTTCTAATTGAATAATTTGCCTTTTAATAGATCGTAATGTTATATCCTTGGCCTCAGCATATGAAATTTGATAGGACCTTTCAATCTTCCTGAACTTTTTGGGATAATCACTGAGTAGATCGTCGTAATATTTGTCTAGAGCTCTTTTATTAGGAAGTTTGAAGCACAATTTTAATTGAAAGCGTCTCAATAGAGCGGTATCAATACTTTCTATGAAGTTCGTTGCTCCTATTAGTATCACATCATTTGGTAACTGATCAACGAGTTGGATCACAGTATTGACCAATCGCCTCATTTCACCCGAAGCATTATTGGATTCCTCATAGCTCCTTGTCTTTGCTAATAAATCAAATTCATCAATAAACAAGACGGCTTTACCTCGAACAGCCTGATTAAATACATGAGCTACATTTTTGGCGGTTTCGCCTAATCTTGCTGAAATAAACCCACTCAAATTCAGAATGAAAATTCTTTTATTAAGAGCCTTTGCAATGGAACGAGCTGTAGCCGTTTTACCACAGCCTGTGAATCCATGTAATAAAATTTTATTGTCGATTGGAAGATTAAACGCTTTCAATGCAGTGTAATAATGAAACTCTTCCAACAAATGAGTCAATATCTTCCTATTTGAATCACTCAAATGGATTTTATCAAGTGGAAGAGCCTCATCTCGAGGAGTAATCGTGAGATTAATTGATGGCATAGCTTAATAATTCTAGATGGTTTTGATGAATTCTATCTACTGGTGAAATACTATGGACATTAAGACTAATGTCATGCTTCAAATTCATGGCAGTCTATTCGTACCTCTGATGTTTGAAGGCGTTGATCTAGTAAGGTGCAATAATGCTTCGCATTTTTATCTCCACTATAAAAGCGACAATTGTAACAGATTCTTTGTACTTGAATTATTCCTTTTTGATTTAATTGATAAATCAGCTTAGTAATAACATCAAAAAACATCGCGAGATCTTGTTCTTTCAAGGTCGACAACTCATTTTCTATAGGAAAGGCGTAAGAAACCAAATCTTTCACTAATTCCTTTCCCTTTACACTAAGTAATAGATTATACCTTCGATTGTCTCGAGGAGAGAAATCTTTGTCAAGAAGGTCTTTCCTTACAAGAACTCGTACGGCATCACTAATAGTAGCCTTGGTTACATTGAATTCCTTGGCCAAATAACTCACGTTACAGATTTCTGTTTTATGATGCTCCACAAATAAAAGAATCTGTATTTGTATAGGGCTTATTCCATGGACTTTAGCTTTTTCCCACAATAGTGATTTAAGCACTTCTGAGATGCGCTCCAATCCGTTGAGAATTTTGGCTTCTATTTTCAAATTATCAGAAATTATTTAAAATTAGGATTACTCAAAGTTAGTAATCCTAATTTTAAATCAAGAAGTACATCCTTCCATTTCAATGATAAAATATCCTTTCTTATTAATTTCTGCTTCCCATTCTGGCCGTAAACTTTCTATATGACAAAGTCTGCATTCCTTCGCGCTTAATGGCTGTCCTTCCTGACTTTTCATTTTAAGATACGCCTTCCCGTACTCATAGATGGTCGTTCTTTCTTTGACTTCAATGGGTACGATGATGTCAAAGTGCATCAAAGAACCATCCTTTTTAGTCACATAGGTATCCCAAACATTTACTTTCCTTTGCAATTTCATTTCCATATTCCTTTGATTTAGTGAATAAAATATTTTTCCGGTATACAATATGAGCAGTAATAGCCCTATCCCTCTAATCATTTTCATCGATTTCTGAAGTTGAATGCAGATTTAATAACTTACGGTATAAGGAAGTGACAAGTCACCGGATGCAATAGAATAAACGGCATATACTCCAAGCATAGGTCTCTCAGAATCTGAAGCATTTACTTGCATATAAGCACTTACAGCATCAAACTGAAAATTGGTTTTATTCTTAATTCGGTATGCTGGAACAATTACTCGAATCGTATGCCCTTTCGCAACTACATGAAATCCTGGTGAATCCATGTACATGGGCATTCCTGGATTAGTAGTCGGTAAAATCACTTGATCGCGAGCCGCGTCAAATTGTTTAACAGAAAGTCCTCCTCGCACTCTTTTGTCTTCCTGTAATACAACCCAATGGGGATGCCAGATTCCTCCTTCGCTCATGTTACTTGGATTACCATCCATATCTTCATCCCACAGTGGGGTATCATCAAAATCGGGATGAGAGGTCACCGCAAGAGCTACAATTCCATCAGTTTGACTAAATCCTACATCAGCTGGCTTCAGAGTGGTTGGAAAAACATATCCCAACACAGGAGCTCCATCCATAGATCCGACTGCCTCTGGATACGATTTGCCAGCCTTTCCCGCCACCGCTATAGTAAATATGAAATGCTCTAACCGATCATCATAAAGCACCGATGTATTGGTGATTTTCAAATCTGGACTATTTTGAAAAGATGGGTCTTCATTTTCTCCCTGTGCAGAAAGTATTGCTATACTATAAAAGAACATAAACAGGATAATTAAAGGTTTCATAAATATGATTGTTGTAAAAAATTAGGATTACTACAAGAGACGCAGGCGTCAACATTAAGTTAGGAATCCTAATTTTCCAAATTAAAAAAATAGATTGGTTTAAGCTCTAAGGTCTTCAATCGAAGCGCCAAAGTTGATATGTAACACATTTCCTGAAGGTGTAATCAAGGCTGGAACAGATTTGACACCAGCGATTACGGCTTCTTCCACGCGGCTGCTGTCTTCACCGATATGCACGACGTCGACATTTTCTGCTCCGACTAATTGGATGATATCTTCTTCTGCATGGATGCAAACGGGACATCCAGCATGATAAAAAATAGATTTACTCATAATTTAAATCTTTAAAAAGGACATTAGCAATATTGCTAGAACAAATATAGTTAGGATTCCTTATTATTTATCAATAAATCATAAAAAAATATTTAATCGTCCGTTTATAGAGTGTTATACATATAAGTAATTTGAAATTACACCGATTCTTTTATTAAATTCGTATTTCAATATTTTACATCTCTATGGAAACGTCCTTATTCGCAAATGAAGAACGCTTTAAAAAGCAAGCTCAGAAAGCCGCAAGATCTATTGTAATTTTCTTGATTTGTTACTTTATCATTTTTATACTCTCTTTAGCCCTGGCTATCGCTATCATGGCTGGTGGTTTCTTTATTATTGCCAGTCATCCTTCATTCCTTACCTTGTTATTGGGTGGTGGATTGATGGTAGCAGGAGCATTGATATTATTTTTCTTGTTCAAGTTCATGTTTAGCATCAAAAAAATAGATCGATCTGATTATATAGAGGTATATCGCACGGATCAACCCGCTCTCTTTGATACGATCGATCGCGTCGTTCAAGGAACCAACAGTGTATATCCAAAGCGTGTTTATCTGACCAACGATGTCAATGCCATGGTTAGTTATGATTCTAGTTTCATGAGTTTATTCGTTCCCACGAAAAAAAACCTGATTATCGGATTAGGCCTAATGAACAGTCTGTCAACGGCAGAATTTGAATCTATTCTTGCCCATGAATTTGGTCATTTTTCGCAGGACTCCATGAAATTCGGTTCTTATGTATATCAAATTAACCGTATACTATTCGATCAATTATATGACAACGATTCTATCAATCGTTTTATTCAACGCTTTAATCAGTCCGGTATCATAACCTTGATGATGGTGATCGGAGTCAAAATAATTATAGGCATTCAATTCTTATTGACGAAACTCTATGAATTTGTCAACAAAAGTTATCTGGCCTTGTCTCGAGAAATGGAATTTCAGGCAGATTTGGTAGCGGCACACTATAGTGGCAAAAAACCATTTAAAAGTGCTTTGTTGCGCACCGATCTTGCCAGCTTTTCCTATCAAGAAACGCTACAATTCTTTACCAATAGAATGTCACAAAATCTGGTGACGGATGATGTCTACGAATTACAGGATTATACCATGAAGTATATCGCTTCTAAGAATAAAATTGCTGTAAAAAATGGATTTCCCGATGTGTCCTTAGACGATATCAATGCCTATCAGAATACAAAGATTAACATTGAAAATCAATGGGCTTCTCATCCTTCCACGCAGGATCGATTGGAAAATATCGAACGTATCGAACATCAAGAACGTATTTCCAATGAGACCCCAGCCATTGATTTGCTGGCCAATAAAGCATCTATTGTTTCAAAGATTACTAAAAACTTATTCAAACACGTTCCATATAAAGGGGCCTTGGTGCAGGTTGAAAACAAACAGTTCGAAAAGGATTATGCCAACGATTTTGAACGGTTTGCGATCGATCCTTATTTTAATAATTATTATCGCTACACCGATCCTGCCACGCGTATCAAAAAGAAAGATGCTGCTGTAAGCAATGTAGAAAGTCTTCAAGATTTCTATAGTCCTGAGAACATTAAAATGGCCCAAAAATACGGTGCTTTGGTCAACGATTTAGCCACACTAGAATCGATCAAGCCTAAAGAATCTGGCATTAAATTTTTCGAATATGACGGTAAGAAATATACTCGAAATCAAATTGATGCATTGATCGAAAAATTAGAAGCAAAAAAAGAAAAAAACGAAAAGAAGGTAAACAAGCATAATCGATTCATTCTGGCGTATTGTCTCCAAAAAGCGGAGGGAAGCGCCCTAGAGAAATCCTTAAAAAAGGCCCTGAAGCAATATGAGGATATTCAAGAAGATCTTATCAGTAAAGAGCAATCCTATTTGGAATTAACAGAAAAAGCAGAATTCCTATCCTATACACTTGAACCTGAGGTGATTTCCGACGAACAGATAAAATTCAGATCAGTCGAAATCGATTGGAAAAAGTACCTGAAGCAAGTGCGTGAAGAAGTATCTTTCGAAACCTTACTAGGACACTACCTCGGTCAAGAGTTTGACAAATATTTAGAGAATGAACGGCCGCTTTTTAATGGATCACATTACAATGATTTTGTTGTCGAACGACTTGTCTTGATTCTACATAATATACCACAATTATTACATAATCGGGCTTTGATTCAAAAGAAACAACTGGTAGAAATCATGAAAGAGATATTGGAATCTTAGTGTTTTATTGAACCACTGGAAAGAAGCCTCTCGTTCCCATATCAACGACCTGTTCTTGTAACAATGGCTCGTAAACTCCATTGCCATTCGTATCGACCCACTCAAAACTGTTATTGGTTGAAATGATGACCTCAATTTCTATGTCTTTTGAAGGATCAGCTGGAATGATCAGCGCTTCCGGAAACCTACCTGTAACAACGCAAGATTCCGCTGGGACTGGCGAACTATCGAATATCGGATTCGGTACGGTTGTTTGTGGGGCCGTTGCTTCGATAATTTCAGAAAACGGAAACCCGCTAATATCTGCCGAAGTTTCCATACCAAAATATCCTTGAGCTTTGTTCTGTTGAACTTGTACCGTCTGGTCGTTTAATTGATATGAATTAATATAGGTATTATATCCAAGGAAAGAAGCTACCAATCCCTTCGCATCAATGTCATCATCTATACCATTGGGTAGATTTGCTCCTTTCAAATTAAAATCAATTTCATACTTCTGAAAGGCGATCGAAGAACGAATGTATTCATAAATACCTGGTTCAATATCATCCAAATTCACCTTGAGTATATTATCTTCTTGATTGAACATAAATTCTTGATCAAAATCTATCGCCTTGATGCCTCCTTGATCGGTTGTAGGTGTGGATAAAAGTGTCACTCCCTGATCATAAGCCGTAAATTTATCAGGATACAATCCAAGGAAATGAATACCCATTTCTTTAAAATCTGGAGATTGTGCTGCATTTCCAGCAGGTATGGTTGCCGGATTTCCCAAATTATCCTGTCGGTCTGCCTGATCATCTAAAGTAAAGGTAATGATTAATTGATATGGATCTTGCTCTACCATAGGTTCTTCACAAGATGTTAAACCGAATACTGAAAGCACTAAAAAACCGAAAATATAACGCATGGATTATTAATTTCAGACAATAACGTTTTTGACTGAATTAAATATTGTGATCTTTGAAACTTTTAGTGAAGTAATTCCTTTCATTTTGAATAAATCATTCTATATATTATGAAATATCAACTTCAAAAAAATCCTTTTACGGTTCCTACCATGGACAACAAAGTGATCAACGAGCACTGGGGAAGAGCGACCGACGGCAATAAAGAAATTAGTATCGCCCATATGATTGCCCCTCCTCATTGGTCAGAGGCTCCTCAAACACCGCAATTTGATGAATACACCATAGTTTTAAGAGGAAAAAAACAAGTGCTTATTGATCAAGAAACGATTATTTTAGAAGCCGGAGAATCTATCAAAGTCTTTAAAAATACAGAGGTTCAATATTCGAATCCATTTGACGAACCATGTGAATATGTAGCTATCTGCCGACCAGCCTTTTCTGTAGAAACCGCCGGCCGATAAATTAATAATGTTCCGATTTATTATAATCCAACTTATAGCGTACTTTTACGCCATAATCCACGTGCATGCAAGTTCATAGAAACCTTGATCAGCTTCCAACATTTACCCGAGCCGTCATTACCATTGGTTCGTTCGATGGGGTTCATATGGGGCATCAAAAATTGATTTCAAGAATCAATCAATTGGCAGCAGAAATTAAGGGAGAAAGTGTACTAATTACTTTTTATCCACACCCGAGGCAAGTCATTTATCCCAATGACCAAAGTCTACAATTGATCACTTCTCTTGAAGAAAAAATAGCCTTGCTCAAAAAGTTCGGTGTGGATCATGTGGTCGTTGTGCCCTTTTCTGTCGAGTTTTCGCAGCAAAATCCAAGAGAATACATTGAAAAATTTCTCTACGAAAAATTCAAACCATCTTTCATTGTTGTCGGCTACGATCATAAATTTGGATTGAATCGTCAAGGCAATATGGAACTTCTTCAATCCTATGAAGAAAAACTTGGATTTAAAACGGTAAAAATAGACCAACAGGAGATTGAGGACATTACCATTAGTTCTACCAAGATTAGAAATTCATTACTCCAAAATGAAATATCCAAAGCCAACAAATACCTGAATTATCACTATATGATATCTGGGAAAGTGGTTTATGGTGAACAAATCGGTCAAAAAATAGGATTTAAAACGGCCAACATTCAAATTGATGATCGAAATAAATTGATTCCCATTGAAGGTATTTATGCGGTTTATGTTTTTCATGAACAGGAACGCTATGACGGCATGTTATATATCGGTAATAAACCAACCATTCATAAAGATGGTAAACGGTCCATTGAAGTAAATATCTTTGACTTCAACCAAAATATCTATGGCGCTTACATTCGACTCGAAATTGTTTCATTTATTCGAAATGATCAAAAATTCGACGGGCTGGAAGCCCTTAAAACCCAGTTGGCTAAAGATGAGATCTCTGCGCGTTCAGTGTTAAATTTCAAGGAGAATTATCAATCTAAAAAAGCCAAGACGGCGATTGTCATTTTAAACTATAATGGAGAAGAAATTTTGGAATCGTATCTACCTTCTACTTTGCACTCCACAGATCGCCCTGTAGATTTTGTTATTATAGACAATGCGTCAACCGATGAATCGGTTTCTTTTATTAAAGAATGGCACCCTGAATATAAATTATTAGAATTCACCTCTAATTATGGCTATGCTGGCGGATATAATAAAGGACTAGAGCAATTGGATTATGAATACGTTGCTCTGATCAACTCCGACATACAGTGTACTCAAAACTGGTTGGATCCTATCTTAGATAAAATGGAAGAAGACCCTTCCATTGCAGCTATCTCACCAAAAATTAGATCCATAGAACAACCAGATCATTTTGAATATGCTGGCGCAGCAGGAGGATTTATTGATATATTAGCCTACCCTTTCTGTCGAGGTCGCTTATTTAGTACCGTAGAAAAAGATAGTGACCAATATCAAAGTGAACAAGAAATTTTCTGGGCGAGCGGTGCGGCTATGGTCGTACGAAAATCTGTTTTTGACGCGCTTGGTGGATTTGACGCGGATTATTTCGCCCATCAAGAGGAAATTGATCTGTGTTGGAGAATGAAAAGAGCCGGCTACAAGATTATGGTGCTTCCCGGATCACATGTTTATCATTTGGGTGGTGGTACCTTGGCCTATGAAAGTCCCAATAAAACCTATTTAAATTTCCGAAATAGTATGATCAATCTGATCAAAAATGATGAGAGTGGTTTTTGGTTCTTCAAATTTGTCCTTCGTGTTTTATTGGATGGATTGGCTGGGGCACAAATGTTGGTTCAAGGAAAAGCAAAGAATATGTGGGCGATTGTACGCGCTCATTGGTATATATTTCCTCGACTGGGTCATTTTATTCGACAGAGAAAACAACTAAAAGATCGGATTGAAGAAGTTCGTATTGATAATAGCAATCGAAAAGGCATTTATACTTCCAGTATTGTATGGCAATATTTCGTTCGATCAAAAAAGGTATATAGTAAATTAAACATGCATGAGTAAATCGAAGTTTTATACATTGATTTACGAAGATGAACAGATTCTGGTGGTGAACAAGTCTCCTGGAATTCCTGTCGTCCCTTCGAGAGATCCCAATGAAAAATCGCTGGTAAAACTACTTCAGCATCATTATGATCAACATATATATGTCGTTCATCGTATTGATCGAGAAACCAGTGGAATCGTTATTTTCGCTTTGGATGAGGCGAGTCATAAATTGCTCAATGTACAATTCTATAAACGTTCCGTTGAAAAACACTATCTAGCCATATGCAGCGGCGTTAGCTCCAGTGATTGGACCCGTGTTGATAAGAGCCTCGCTATGGATCGCAATACAAATCGAATGAAAGTAGATCAACGCGGTAAGGAAGCCTTGAGTTATTATAAGTCCTTAGAATCGAGCAATCGATATTCTAAAAATATAATCAAAATTGAAACCGGGCGCACACATCAGGTTCGAATTCATCTTTCTTCTGAAGGCTACCCTATTCTTGGTGATTCCCTATACAACTTCAATCCGTATTTGAAATTGAGTGATATCAAAAAGAAGTATGTTGCATCTGGAAAGGATAAAGTAGAGCGCCCATTAATGCCTAGAACCGCCTTGCATGCCTTTTCACTTCAGTTTGAGCATCCCACAAAGCAAGAACGCATGACGTTTGAAGCAGACTTACCGAAGGATATGAAAGCTTGTTGGAAACAAATCATGAAGTGGGATACTAATTAGCATCAAAATTGTCCAACCACTCTGCGCAGCTTTCCCATTCTTCCATTTTAGATTCTATTTCCGCTTTATATTGCTTGTACTTCGCAATAATTTCTTGATGATCTGACTGCTGATAAAAGGCTGGATCCGCCATTTGTTCCTCAATTTCCCCTGCTTTAGACTCTAGTTTTTCCATGTCTCTTTCAACATATTGAAGCGTTCTTCTTTTTTTCTTGATTTCGTCCCTAGAAGCTTGCTGTTTCTTAGGCTTTGGCTGTGTATTTTGGACGGCACTAGCCTTCTCTATTTCACGCATGGAATCGGTTTCGCGCTTCTGCAAGAAATAATTAATATCCCCTAAATACTTCTTGATCTTCTTATCTCGAAATTCATAAACGATATGACATAAATCTGCTAAAAAATCCCGATCGTGCGACACGATCACTACAGTACCAGCGTATTTTTTTATCGCATCTTTCAACACTTCTTTAGAAAGCATATCTAGGTGATTGGTGGGCTCATCCATTATCAGTAGATTACTAGGTCGTAATACCATCATGGCCATGGCCAATCGCGCTCTTTCTCCACCTGACAAGACGGAAACACGTTTATCCACATCCTCTCCTGTAAATAAAAATGAACCAAGAATACTTCTTAATTTAGTTCGCATTTCCGCTGGACTGACCGCTTCCAGGGTCTCCAAAAGAGTTTTCGAATTATCTAGATTATCCGCCTGATTTTGGGCATAATAAATGGATTGCACATTATGTCCTGGTATGACTACACCGCTATTGGCTTCAATAAGTTGCGTTAATATTTTAACTAAGGTAGTTTTTCCCTGACCATTCTGTCCAACGAAAGCCACTTTTTCTCCATTATCGATGGAGATGGTGATATCTTTTAATACCTCTTTATTACCATAACTTTTGAATATATTTTCCGCCTGTAATACGACTCTTCCTGCTCGAACGCCTTCCGGAAATCGAATATTCATCGTAGCTGCTTCTTCCTCGACAGCATCTACGCGTTCCATCTTATCCAACTGCTTTTTCATAGATTGCGCCATCTTTGTTTTTGTAGCTTTTGCCATAAAACGTGTGATGGTTCGCTCCTTCTCAGCAATGACCTTTTGCTGATTTTTATAGGCCGAAATTTGAATGGCTCGTCTTTCTTCTTTTATAGACAAGTACTTATCGTACGGCGCCTTATAGACCTCCATTTTACTAAATTCAATTTCCGCTGTCTTATTGGTTACATTCGATAAAAAGGTTTTATCGTGTGAAATCACGATGATGGTCATAGAGGATTTCGAAAGATACTGTTCCAACCACAAAATAGACTCAATGTCCAAGTGATTGGTTGGCTCATCTAAAAGAAGAATATCAGGATGACTCAACAATAATCGCGCTAATTCTGCTCGCATGGCCCATCCTCCAGAAAATTGATGCATTTTTTTCTCGAAATCATCCGACGTAAAACCCAGTCCCATTAGGACGGTTTCTATTTGACCTTCGATATTATGACCTCCCAAAAGATCAAATGCTTCATTCAGGTCCGTTAGCTTATCAAAAATAGCAAGGTCTAGATCCTTCCCTTCAGGATTAGACTCCAACTGTTGGTTAATGGCATCAATTTGGTCCTGAATGGCATTCGCCTCTTGAAAGGCAGATTGTGCCAGTTCTTTAAGACTAATATCTTGTGTCTCCGGCAAATCTTGAGTTAGAAAAGCCATTTTAACTTGCTTGGAAATATCTACTTGCCCATCGTCTGGAGACATGGTCCCAGCAATTAGTTTTAACAAGGTCGATTTACCTGTTCCATTTCTTCCTACTAGTCCAATGCGTTCCCCCTTCTCTACTCGAAAAGTAATATAGTCATATAGAACACGATCACCATATTTGATGAAAATATCTGTAAGCTGAATCATAGATCAAAAATACGATGCTGTTTTTAATTCCAGCTTACTCGATCCGGAATTTCCGCGATAATTCCAAAGGCATCACTCTTATTTTGAAGAGAAGACTTCCATAAACGGTCGGAAGGAATGTTTAGTAAGTAGTTATTATCCATTTCATCGACCACCCAAGAGCCTAGCTCTAATTCCTGATCCAATTGTCCTGGAGACCATCCGGAATAACCGATAAAAAATTTGATATCTTTTTTGGTGATTAATTCGGAAGTAATAAGAAATTTTAATTGTTCGAAATCCCCGCCCCAATACAATCCATCGCGGATTGGGACACTTCCATCTAAGATATGCCCTACAGTATGTACATAATGAATGGTATCATGTCCTACAGGTCCACCAAAATAGACCTCGACATCAAATTCTGGAAAATCAGCCAGTAATTGGTCCACTTGCATATCGATTGGTTTATTCAATATAAATCCAACGGTCCCGTGATCCACTTCATAATCACAAATTAACACAACCGCCTTTTTGAAGTTTGGATCCTCCATAAAGGGTTCTGCTATTAATATTTGTCCTATTCTATCTTCCATCGTATATACTAAACCCGTGAAACAAGAAATAAATTCTCCTGATCGCGCTAATATTATCTTAAAATTAATCTGACTACGACATTTTGTATTACAATGCCGATGTTGGGAATTTTCTATCCACTTTTCTCACAAAACCTGACAAGGTCTTACCATTTCCGCCTACTTCTACAAAGGATGTAACGCCATCCTCAATCATATTCAACATGATTTGTGTCCATCGAACTGGAGAAGTTAATTGATTAACAAGATTCTTCTGGATCACTTCTGGATCGGTTTGAGCTTGAGCATCCACATTTTGATAAATAGGACAATTGGGCGTTTTGAAATCAGTTGATTCGATCGCTTTTTCAAGTCTCAATTTCGCCGATTCCATAAAAGGAGAATGAAATGCTCCGTTGACAGGAAGAATTATCGCGCGTCTAGCACCTTTTTCGGTAAGAACTTCACACGCTTTTTGTACACCTTCTATGGATCCAGAAATTACCAATTGACCCGGACAATTATAATTAGCAGGAATAACAACATCATCGATATTGGCGCAAACTTCTTCAACCACTTCATTATCTAATCCAAGAATGGCCGCCATGGTACTTTCAGCTTCATCACATGATTTTTGCATCGCCTGAGCCCGCTCACTAACTAAACGAAGACCATCTTCAAAATCCATAGCACCAGCAGCTACCAAAGCAGAAAATTCTCCCAAAGAATGTCCAGCAACTACATCTGGTTCAAATGCTTCACCTGCAACAATTGATTTGATAACACTGTGCAAAAATACAGCCGGTTGGGTAACACTCGTTTGTTTTAAATCTTCGGCTGTACCATTAAACATGATGTCCGAAATATTAAATCCCAGTATTTCATTGGCTTTCTCAAATAGTTCTTTGGCCTTAGGAAATTGATCGTATAAATCTTTTCCCATACCAGGAAATTGGCTCGCTTGGCCAGGAAAAACAAAAGCTTTCATTTAATTATAAACATTTAGATCCATGAATAAGCTTCAAGAATTCTGCTCGTGTTTCTGGTTCTCTAAATTGCCCAGTAAATGCTGAAGTTGTAGTTAATGAATTTTGCTTCTGAACCCCGCGCATCATCATGCACATGTGCCTTGCTTCTATTACTATAGCTGCCCCTTGAGGGTTTAACGCTTCATCTATACAATTCAGGATCTCATGAGTTAATCGTTCTTGAACTTGTAATCGTCGCGCAAAGATATCTACTACTCTCGGTAATTTACTAAGACCGACTATCTTTTTATTTGGAATATAGGCAATATGAGCTTTACCAAAGAAAGGTAACATATGATGTTCACATTGAGAATACAATTCAATATCCTTGACGATGACCATTTCATTATAATCCTCTGTAAACATAGCAGATTCAATAACCTGCTTAGCGTCCATGTAATAACCTTGGGTCAAAAACTGGGTAGCTTTTGCCGCTCTTTCTGGAGTTTTAACGAGCCCCTCTCGCATAGGGTCCTCTCCGATCAGCTCAAGAATATTCTTAAAATTCGCTTTTAAAGCTTCCGTTGTTTTCTCGTCGTATCTTTCTTCTTTTTGGTAACTCATGTACAGGTTTTATTGGAAATATATCCGGTTTAATGAATGGCTTACGCCAAAAGTCAATGTTTCAACGTTATAATATAATAATGGTTTCAAATAAAACCAGAATCTATGTTAAAATTGGTAAAGGCGAAATTTTCGTATTCCCTCAATGAAAAGTGCTTAATTCGTAATTTATCGATTATCTTGCGGAATTCGCCGAATTATAGTAAGAAGATGGATAGATTTTTAATCTTTCTATGTTGTAAACTCAAATAAAGATTTTTACTTCGCATACGTGATTACAAAAATCTCCAATTTAGAAGAATCTAGAATCAAAGAACGGTTCTTGAACTCTACAAGAAAAAACTTGTGGTATCACATCTTCTTTTGGTTGATTGTACTTTTTGTACTGGTAATTACGGATAGAAATCAATATGAATTTCACACAACGTTACTTAAAGAAGTCGTCAATGTGATTTTTTATGCCATAGTGGTTTATTTCAATCTTCTTTTTTTAATTCCACATTACTTTAAGGAGGGAAAATTATTGAGTTATGCGATTTTTCTATTTTTCAGTGTATTATTGATTTATCCGATCAAGACGCTTTGTCTTTATATAATGTTTATCGGATCTCCTTTAATACAACAAGGATTTGTAGATAATCAAGCATTTATATTTCTCTCTAGCTTATTTGTGGGAGCATCGTCCACAATTTTTCAAATTTTGTCAGACTGGCAAAAATCGGATGTTGAAAAAAGGGAGTTAGAATACAAGACAACACAGACAGAACTCAACTTTTTAAGAAGTCAAATTAATCCGCATTTCTTATTCAATACATTGAATAACTTGTACGCATTAACACTTAAGAAATCCGATTCTGCTCCTGAAACTGTGCTAAAACTGAGTGAAATCATGCGTTATATGTTGTATGAATGTAACGAGGCGCAGGTATTACTTCGAAAAGAGATAAACTATCTAAAAAACTATATCGAACTCGAAAGACTTCGTTTGAATGATTCATTTGAAATAAAACTGGCAGTAAATGGTGAAATTGGTCATCACAAAATTGCTCCGTTACTACTTACCCCTTTTATTGAAAATGCTTTCAAACACGGTATCAATCAACAACTCGATAAAGGATATATTCATATTACTATAGGTATTGAAGGTGAAATGCTACATCTCAGCATACAAAACAGTAAAGGGAATAAAGGGCCTCAGGAAAAGCCTCTTAAAAAAAGTGGCGGAATTGGTTTACAAAATGTGAAGAGAAGATTAGAAATTCTCTATCCTTCTACACATCAATTAGATATTGTAGATGATATAGATCACTATAATATTAATTTAAAAATTAAATTGGACGAATGATTAAAGCACTGATCGTAGATGACGAGCCCTTGGCTCAAGAAATATTGGAAAGTTATATTGAAAATCTTCCAAACCTAGAATTAATTGCAAAATGCTCGAATGCTATAGAAGCTAACGAAGTCCTCAAAGAGGTAGATGTTGACATCATATTTCTGGACATTCAAATGCCTCAGATCACGGGAATCGAATTTGTAAAGTCCTTAAAAAATCCACCACTAATTGTCTTCACGACAGCCTATGCAGACTATGCCGTGGAAGGTTTTGAATTATCCGCAACGGATTATTTGTTGAAACCGATTTCTATGGATCGATTCATGCAAGCAGTCAATAAAGCGGAACAAGAATTAAATAAAAGAGATCATGTAGGAGGCCCAGCCAAGGATAAAGATTTTTTCTTTGTAAAAGCTGATAAAAAATTGGTCAAGGTCAATCATTCTGATATTATATATATAGAAGGTCTGAAAGACTATGTAATTATTCGTTTGAAAGAAGGGCGTGTCATTACACTGCAGACCATGAAATCTTTGGAGGCCAAATTACCGTCTGAAAAATTTAGAAGAATTCATCGTTCTTATATCGTAGCCACCAACGAAATTAAAGCATTGATGGGTAATATGGTTGAAATTACGGAAAACGCTAAGACCAAATTATTACCAATTGGTAAAAACTATAAAGAGGACCTACTTAAGGTCATCAATGAAAATAGACTATAATAGGTGTTAGATCACAATATTTTAAAAAAAATAGAGTCGATCATTCAAGCCCGTATTTCCGAAACTGAAATGATCGGAGGCGGAGATACAGGCTCCTCATACAAACTATATTCTTCCGCCCAGAATAGCACCTTCTTTTTCAAATTATTAGAACATCCGAAGGCTCTTGAAAACATTGCATCGGAAGTGGATAATTTAAAACGAATTGGTGCTAGCAATTCCTGTGAGATTCCTCCTGTAGTCAGTCAGGTTCATACCGATAATAAAAACGGTCTTCTATTGGAATGGATCGAACGAAAAATCCCCGACGACAAGGATCTATCCAATTTTGGACAGTGTATAGCCCGACTACATTTAAATCATGACAAACAATTCGGTTGGCATCAGTCTAATTATATATCCGTCGTAGAACAAGTGAATGGACGGCATGCATCATGGTCGGAATTCTATTTGACACAACGTATCGAACCGCTCTTGAAAAAAGGTATCGATCGAGGGATTTTCCCTGGTCATGTAGGCTATAATCTTGAGCGATTAGAATCCACATGGAATGACACTATTCCCAATGAAAAACCCTCTTTTCTACATGGCGATTTATGGGGAGGAAATTTTATAATAGCCAATAATCGTCACGCTTATCTGATTGATCCAGCCTGTTATTTCGGGCACCGTGAGATGGACTTGGCCATGAGTCTTTTATTCGGATCTTTTGGAAGGACTTTTTATCAAGCATATCAGGAAGTATATCCCTTGGAAAAGGGTTTTGAAGAGCGTATTGAATGGCATCAATTATATCCGCTCATGGTACATGCCCTACTCTTTCAAGGACATTATATACAACGTGTGATCAACATACTTCAAAAAATATAGGAGCTTCGTAAATGAAGCTCCTATGGTTAATTTATCGTCAAAAAGTGAATGTAAGAGTTGGGAGTATATAAGTGTATTATGATTTTGTATAAGAAATTTTCACTTAAAGATACCCTGTGATTTTCGAGCTTTCCTTGGGCAAGCAAAGAAAATGAAAATAGTTAGTTGATTTTCAATAATTCTACTTCAAAAATAAGTGTAGAATGAGGACCAATCATTTGACCTGCTCCTCTTGCTCCATAAGCCAAATCTGAAGGAACAAACAATTGCCATTTAGAACCAACAGACATTAATTGTAGGGCCTCTACCCAGCCTTTGATCACACCATTTACCGGGAAGCTAGCTGGTTGTCCACGTTGAACGGAACTATCAAAAATTCGTCCATCGATTAACTTTCCTTCATAGTGCGTCGTTACCTGATCCATCAATGCCGGACTCGGGCCTGATCCTTCTTGTAATACTTTATATTGTAAACCGCTTGGTAAGACGACCACACCTTCAGCATTCGCATTTTTTTCTAGAAATGCCTTTCCTTCATTGATCACCTCAGCATTCTTCTGAGCTGATAATTGATCCAGGTGATTCTGCACAAGATTATTGGCATCTTGGATCGAGATTTCTGGTTGTTCACCATTCAATACGGTCTGAAATCCTTTAAAGAAATCATCACCAATCACGTTTTTAAATCCTTGTTGCTGCAGATTTGTTGCCAAGAGTGTCCCCAAGCTGTAACTTAATTTATCCATTCTATTTTTTTATAGATCATATAAAAAAGCCTTGAATGCTACATTCAAGGCTTTATGTATTTTATTTTTGTGTTTATTTCCTATTGTTGAACGATGAATTTCTTCATCACTGTTCCTTTTTCTGTTTCCACGCGTGCCATGTAAATTCCCGTTTGATATTCCGACACATCGATTCTTGCCGTTTCGAAATTAATAATATTGGATTCCACTAAATTTCCATCCATTCCAAAAATATCCACTTTCGAAATTTGAACTTGATCATTGGCGTGTATGAAGAATTGATTCGTTGAAGGATTCGGATAGATGTTAATATCCGCTTCAACATTGAACGGAGCTTTTCCTTTCAAATCCAAGTACAAGGTCTTTTTGAATGGTGGCAGAGTGAAAGACTGCCCGCCTACTCCTTGAACTTTCATCGCATCAATGTAGAAATCCATTGGAATAACATCATCCGTAGAAAAAATCCCTAAAACATCATCTTCTACAATAAAACTAGCTTTGGCTACCAATCCATAACCTGAAACAGGTATACCTGAAGTTCTTGAGAAAGAAGCTTCGATTCGACCAGCCGTAGGTTGAACCGCCATTTCCAAAGAAGGCGAATTCGCTCCGAACCATTCATCATTTAAATAATCCACAGAAACAGTGGATGAATCAATTAATTCAGCCGGAAAGCTCAATCCATATGCCAATCCATGTAAACCGATAGCTGGATATGCTTCCGATCCGATGTGTATTTCTAAATTCAAATATTCTCCCGCATAAACGGTATCCTGATCTGTGTGAATCGTAAATGGATAATCTTTGATTACCAGATTATCCGGAGCGACTAAATCGTGAAAGCGATTGTAATAACTTTCTATTTCCAATAGATCATCTCCCGCAATTAGACCATCTCCGTTCGAGTCAACGTGTTTAACGTCTTTAGAATTGTATACTTGCGTAATATTCCAATCATCGGCATGCTGACCGAACCAAGAACTTGCAGATCCAGCCTCCTCTCTGATCAATCCCGATTCTCCTTGATGATAAGCAATGGGCAACAAATCGGCTACTGATACTTTACCATCATTATCAGCATCCCCAGCCCACACACAATCCGCAACACATAAACAAATAGAATCCAATCCAATATCCTCTACTTCAACAAAGACTTTCACCAATTCACAATTGTTGTTATCCACACAATACAGTATTTCAAACTGATCTGCACCAATAAAATCCGTATTCGGTGTATAAGTAACTAAATTATAACCAGCAATTTCATCACATCCAATATCGATGGTATCTAAGCCTTCATGAATTTCTAAAGCTCCAGAAATGGGTGCTGCATTTTCAATAAATGAAAAATTAGAAATCGGTATATCATAATTGATTACTAAAGGCGTATTCTTTGGTGTCGTTAGGTTATAGATCGCATTATTTTCCGGATTGAAATTACTCACCAAAATAGTGATATAACCAGTTTCATTGTAAGCACCGTTCGTAACGGTATAGGAAAAAATTTGCTCGCCTTCGAAACCTACTGGAGGCGTATAGGTAAATATACTCTCATCCGTGCTGTCCTGTTCTAAACTGGTCGCATCCGTGTAAGAAACAATAGGGAAATTTTTCTTTACATCGTTGGCCTGCACGTCAAAAGTTACGGCTTCTCCAACGGTTGTTATCACATAATCATCAATAACAAAACCATTCGGTTCTGGAATATGAATAGTTTCAACAATAATATGACGTTCATAATTCGTACCTTCAACTACTGTAAAGCTATCTATGGTTGAGTTTCCAAAATTACTGGTATATTCCAACACATCCGAACCTACAAATTCCACTGTCCCGTGATTGGGTAAATCGGTAGAATCCAAATCGAAACCACTTAATGGTAATAAAACAGTGGCAGGGTTTTTATTCGTCGTGGCTATTTTAATTTCTTCAAATGAAGGAATGTTAAGCACATCTTGAACACCAATTTTAATCATTCCTGCACTCGTATATCCCAAGGTATCTTGAACGATGTAATTGACATAGGCATTCCCTACAAAATCAACTTCTGGCGTAAATTCAATTTCAGTTGCACTGATCAAATTAATAGAACCATTCGTTACAAAACTGGCACCTATAATTTGAAGCGGTCCATGAGAAGCTAAATCATTGGCGATCACATCCACCGTAACAGCCACATTCATATCGGTATTCGTATAATCTGCTTGAGTGTTTATGATCGATTCCTTGACCTGAAGGGTAAAGTGAATGTATTTCGGTGTAGGGATTCCATTATTTTGATAATATTCTGCCACAAAATAATCTTCCCCGATAAAATCCGTATCAGGTGTAAATTTTATTTCATAGACGCCAGAAGCTACATAAGTATAGCTTACAGAGCCATGTGCAGCTTGAACGATCGTGATCGGTTTGATCATAGAATTGATCGAAACTCCATCTAAAATCGTATTTTTTACCAACTCAAAAGACTGCTGTCCTGGATTTTCTTGAGCCCAAGAAAATGTACCAATCAACAACAAACCTAAGAGCTTGATATGTAGGTAAATTTGTTTCATAAAATAACGAGTCATAGAATTGCCGTGTAAAGATAGTTCTATTACATCAAAAAATAAAACATATATAAAAATAAAATATATCTAAACCATTGAAACAATCATATTAAAATATTTGTTAATTTATATACAACTATACATCAAGGATTTAATTAGATATTTTTTTTGCATAACTTTATAAAGAATACGCTAATCAAATATTTATTATTAGCATATGTACAAATTTTAATAACAGAATATTATACATAGGGAATAATCATAATATGAAAGAGAGTAATTTACTAGTTTTACTTAAACATTTATCTCGATATGAACTCAATAAATTGCGAAAATTTGTTGTTTCACCCTATTTCAACAAAAATGAAAAAATCATCGCGCTCTTCGACGCATTGAAAGCAGATGTTTTAAAAAATAAATGGAACGATAAATCCTATTATTATAATCTTATTTATCCAAAACAGCCATACAACGATCAGAAGTTTAGAAACCTGCATTCAGACCTTTTTCAATTGACCCTCAAGTTTTTAGCGCAAGAAGAATATGAGAAAGATCATCAAACACAAGCAAATAATCTAATACTATCCGTAAAAGAAAGAGATTTGAAGGGCCTTTTCGACAAATCCATTAGTACTGCTTACAAATGGATGGAAAAAATTCAATACCAAGATGGTAATACCTTTCTGCAAAAATTCAATTTAGAAAAAAATATTTTCAATCTTACTTCCGAATTCGAGAAAAAGACAACGATTCGGAAAAACGAAAGAAAAATAACCGTCTTAAACATAAATGATAATTTGGATTATTTCTACATGATCGAAAAATTGAAATACTACAACTCTTATTTATCCTGGAAATCTATCATTAAAGCGGATTATGAATTCCCCTATATAAATAGGGTATTAGCTATAGTAAAGACTCATCAAAAAGAATTGCCTCCTGCTCTTCAAATATATTTTGCAATGTACAAAACTGCAATAAATGATAGTGATCTAGAGAGCTATGAAAATTTAAAAAAACTTATACATAAATATAATGATCTTTTTACTCCACATGATGCAAAAGAAATTTACGAGTCCTTAATCAATTTCACTATCAAACATGTAAATAAAGGGGACGAAAACTTCTACTCTGAAATGCTTGACG
>JAHDFB010000003.1:78801-114536 GCA_020628475.1 Saprospiraceae bacterium
AAAGGGTTACTTTCTCCTACTTCCTTTAGGAATATTGTAGCTGTTGGATTAAAATTAGGTCGGATTGAATGGACTGAAACCTTTATTAAAGATAAAGTCAATTTGATCGATCCCAAATTTCGACAAAATGCTCTTTATTTCAACCTAGCCCGACTATTTTTTTATAAAAAGGATTTTAAAAAAGTTATTGAAACAGTAAGAGAAGTTGAATTCAAAGATCCTATATATGCCAATGTTAGTAAAACATTGATTATGTTGTCTTACTATGAATTATACGATGAGGAAGCCCTTACTTACTTCTCTGAAAGTTTTACGGCTTATATGCGCAGATCAAAAGGGATTTCGGACAAGGTTAAAAAGGATTTTCTTAATTTGATCAAATTCACGAAAAAAATGAGTAAAGCACGCTATGATAAAAATCTCCTTCCAAAAATTAAACAAGAAATCATGGACACCAAGCAACTAGCATCTCGCCCTTGGTTCCTTGAAAAATTAAAAGACGTAAAATTACCGAATGAAGAATAAATTCCAACCGACCGAACGCCCTACCCAAATTCATGAAATTAAATCGTTTCGAGACTTTTTGGCCAAAGCCATTTCCCTTAAAAATTGTACTGTACGGAATATTGATTTCACACAAGTAGACCTCCAATGGGACAATATTGAAATTGATCACAGTACCTTCATCGCCTGTCGTTTTAAAAGCGATGACATTATAAGCTTGATACGAAAAGGAGCATTCATTTTCAGTGAACCTAAAAGCCTGCCTTATCAGGTGTATAGAACCAGCTTGTATACCTACGCAGAATTGAACCGTAAAGTCGATAATATCACTGTCGATCTTATGATTTACGAGCACTTTAGTACCTATAGGAATATCCGAAATATCAATGAATCCTTGTGGCAAAAAACACATGATCATGCGATTGATGAGGCTTTGTTGGATTTACTACAAGATAGTAGTACCGGTGAACTTCGCAAATGCGTTGGTTTTATGGGAGGACATGGTATTCTTCGAGATTCTACCGAATTTTGGCAATGTGCAGAGTTAGCTTGGAGAGTAGCCAAAGAAGGATATTTTGTCATTACAGGTGGAGGTCCAGGCATCATGGAAGCAGCCAACATGGGGGCCTATTTCTCCAACTACGAATTAGAAGATTTACAGGAGGCCATCGACTACTTCAAATCGGCACCAACGTATACAGATGATGACTATGAACAACTGGCTCAAAACATTATTCAAAAATATCCCAATGGTCAAGAAAACCTGGCCATTCCAACTTGGTTCTACGGACATGAACCGAGCAATGCATTTGCTCCTTACATCGCCAAGTATTTTTCGAACGCTAATCGAGAAGAAACATTATTAGCCATTGCCATACATGGCGTGATTTATTGTCCAGGTAGTGCCGGAACCATTCAAGAAGTATTCGCGGATGCCGCTCAAAATCATTACACCACCTATGAATACGTCAGTCCAATGGTATTTTTCGGGACCAACTATTATTCCCAAAAATTACCAGTCCATGACCTTTTGTCAAATCTAAGCAAAGGAAAGGCATATGAAAACTCCATTCATTTTACCGACGATCAAGAGGAAGCTGTTCAATTCATTCTAGATCATCCACCCTACAAATTAGAGTAATTCAAAAGTAGAGGGTAAAAATCAATAGTTTGTGAAAACAAAATGGCTTTTAATTTACTGCCGAATATGCCTAATTTTTTAATCCATACTTTTTGATCTCCAACATGTGAAACAAGAGAAGACAAATTATAATTTACTCGACCGAATATATCGATTTCTCCAAGCTGTCTCATCGTTCTCGTTTATGTACAAATGGAACGTATTCAGCTCTTTACTTGATTTGTTCTGTTCCTTCATTAAGGCGCCGATTTTCTCCGCCAGTTCAATGGCTTCGTCCTTACAAGGTGCATTGGGAGGTATACGCAACAAACGATAGATATTTCGCTTGATTTGATTGATCTCTCCCGCAGAAACGATTAAATTCAATTCATGCAATTCTTTCTGACAATTCTGCTCGGCCACTTTCAATAATGACTTATTACGAATACGAATCAAATTAGACGCACAAGCATGTTCTTCTGGAATAGCATTCAGTAAGGAAAGAACTTCTTGATATTTTTGCGCCTCTATAAGGGCATTCGCTTTGTCGGCTAACGAAGAACAAAAAGTTTCAAAATTTTCATGATTAAAGGCTTTTAACAGCTCTAAAATTTTGACCTTATTCTTTCCTTTGACCGCCTTCATCATCGCTTTGCGCTCAGCGTCACAAGCGTTATTCCCCTTGGCTTCACTTTCTACAACAATGGATTTCTTTAGACTATTGATATTGCTTTCAATAGTCACCGTAGTGCTTAGTTTGGCAAAATAGTAACTATCAATACCTTCTAAAAGATTCGAACTGAGAACTTCAGATTCCAATTTCAAGGTATTAATGCCATCATGATCAACGAATACTAATTCTTCTAAAAAAGACTTCTCCACTTGACGGATTAAAGCCTTCGCTGTTCTAGGACTACAAACTAAAGGAGCTGCTTCTACGTTTAGAACAAGCGAAAATTCTTCTTGCGCCTTCAAGGCACCTCCGAAGAATACAAATACTACGAATATTAAAATACTTGTCTTATTCATCAATCTTATTTTAGAGTAATAATAACGTTATTTCCAACAATGGTTCGCTCAGCTTCTAAATCAAGCGCTTTTAATTTCTTGACCACCGTAGCTGCAAATCTGGACACTCTATAATTTCGGCCTTTATCTGTTTTCAAAGGAATTTTCACCAAGTCAAATATGATCTTATTGCTAGTTACCCCCTGAACGTGAAAATTTCCGTTGACAGCAATATCTTCCATCATCATCTCAATGTAATCGCTCAAAAAGTCACCATCTGGCGTTTCCATATCCAAATCGTAGTCGGCATCTTCTGAAATACCGATTGTCAAGGTAACAGTTCTTCCCTCTTTTACAATAAGATCGAACTTACTTTGAATCGTATTGAGCAGATTATCAATCTCTTTTTCAACGGCCTTTTCGGTTAACTTATCAAAGTTATCCGTATACATAGTTGGTGACGATGCCGTTTTGTTGGCCAATGATTCTCCAGAAAATACATCATAGGCCGTCAAGATTATATTGACATTATTTCCTGAATTTAGTCGATTCCTATTCGCTTCGACCACTACGAAAATATCTGCTCCAGAATTTTTCAATACTTCATCTTTTAGAGCACTATTTTGTTCTTCAGTCAGTGCTTCGTTATTGTTGTTTTGTTTCAACTTAGCTACCAAATCAATGGTATTTACACCTCTCTCGTCAAAGGCTTCCTTGACCTTTGTCATGGCAATACGAACGGTTTCGTTGTATTCATAAACACTTCGAAAATTCTGATTTTTCTTGGTAAATGGAACAACCATGATCGTCGGTTGTATGGTCTTGACCTCTTCTTGTGCATGTACGGACAAACTTGCACAGATAAAAGTCAATAATAAAAGATAGTTGATATACTTCATGTTTTTTTGTGTTTAATAGTTAAATTCCAAATTTTCTAATCGCTCCATTTTTTTCTAAGAAAGCTCTCAAAGCATGGAGATCTACCTTTAGTGAAACTTGTGATTGGTAGCCATCTTTCTGTTTGGTATTACTTTCCGAAATCGAGTCTATGATGAATAATTGATATTCTTTCTGTTTCATGAGACGATTATACAGCTTTGAATGATTCGTTAAAAAACTCGATTCATCCGGTATTAATGCACGTTCTTGATTACTATTGGGAATACCCTTAAACAGTAAATTTTCAAAAGCATTTCTGATAGCGTATTCTGTAGCTAATTCAGCCGTATGTGCTACAGATCTACTTTGTAATGTAATCGTGGTACGATCCTTTGCCACACATTCTACGGCTCCAGTTCTACTAAAAGGAATGGGTTTGATCGATCCGCATGCGAAGGCAAATAATATAATGGCTAATAGGAAATAATTTTTCATTGGTTCTTCATTTAATTTTTAACCCCAGAGAAATAACCAATGCTTATGGTTCCACCAGAGTCTAATATAGACGTTATTAATTTTTCATTTTTATTGATAGATACTTCCACAATATTATCTGAATATCGCTTCATTATTCTAGCCGTTCCAATTTTTTCTTTTCGATCATAGCTTTTACCAGCGACTACTTCCTCTGTAACGGAATAGGTATTTAACACATCCAGCGGTTCAAAACCATATGGTGAATAAATCACCAATCGCTTCGCAATGTTCTTTTTCCTCTTTGAAATCGTCAAGACTTCCATTTCTTCCTCAAAGAATTCCAATAAAAAATGCCGCATTTGATTATTGTTATAGTTATCACCGATGGACGAAACCCGATTGGTTTTAACATCTGTGAGTGTAATAATTTTCGATTTAGAACGCATCATATAATCCACCCCTTCTTGTAATCCCAACACCGTTTCTACATCATAATCTATAAACTGTTCAGATTTATACATAGGGATGAAATAATTTAATATGAAGTCATGAGATCGTTCAATCAATTCGATGTTCTCAATATCAAAAATGACTTTCTCTGTTTTCGCATTACAAAATAAACAATCCGCATCTGTAGCCAGACGAACACGTTCTCGCTTAATTGAATTCAATGTATTGATCAATGAACGATTGCGAGCCGCATAGACTGGAATACTTTCTTCTACCGCAGTCTTAAGCTTTTTCCCTCCCGTGAGTAAAAAGCCACACTTACTCTGATCGTTCATTCTTTTTTTAACAATAGCCGTCCCAATGTACTCGCCGCATGTATATTTACCAAATTGCACCTCCTTGATAACACGGACATTATCCAACCAAAAAATATCATCTTCTACTCCTGCATCGATCATAAACTGACTCATTCTAGATTTTCCTTCTACTGGAGAAATTTCGAATAAACGATCATCACTAAAAGAGAAGAGCGAATTTCTAAGATGAAAAGGAATCTTCTGATCTTTACGGAGCGTTTTAAGATGAAACTCTTTGATTTTGGGAAGATAATCCTTATAAACTTTGTCTATCATGAGTTTATAAGCCTTCGTTCCTTTCTTTGGTAAAGTCCCCTTAAAATACTTTTTCATACTAAAGGTAAACTGCTTCTCCGCAAATTGATCTTCTTGATTATCGTACAGAAAATAATCCATTAATTCAACGGTAGAACTAGCCAAATCAATCAATTTTAGGTAAGTCTCTATTCGAAACACCAATCGTATTGTTCCCTCATGATCCTCTTTTTCTTTGTTATAGCTTATCTCGATTTCCGGTTTATCTTGATAGTATAAGCTCGGTTTGATTGCCACAATCTTCTTAGAAAATCCAGTATTTCCACCCCTGAGTGGCTTAATTTCGGAAGTCGATTCATTATAACTGTAATAATCAAAATCCATGCGTTTCGAATAATCCAAACGGCTAATGATAGAATCGATAAACATAGAAGTATATGTATCTTCTCTTTCCTCTTCGTCAAACAAGACGGCTACGCTACTGCCTTCAGAGGCAAATGTTGAACTAACTCCTAAAATTATTAGAAGTAGTGTCATTCCAAAATTTTTCATATTAGTTTTCGTATGTACAGTAAATAGGTATCTTTTCTGATAAGCGTTGATAGATTATATCACCACCTTTTTTCACTTTAATCTCCGAGAAATTCTGATCCTGGATCTTAGAAACGACTCCTTCACCAATGACCTGCTGGCGCGCATATATTTTGCCTCCTATCTCCTCCTCCACAATTTCAAATATTACAAACCAATCTCCCTTCGAAACGTTTCTAGAATGCCCTGCTAACACCAATAATTCCTTGGTTTTTGATTTTTTATCTTCGAGACTTCGTACCACTTCAAAATTCAAATTGAAGCAAGTTAAATTCGCCTCATGTGCCAATTCCTCAACCGTTAATTGCAACTTAGTGACCACTGTAAAAAAACGATTCAATTCAATACTTTTTTCACATAGAATCGTTTCATTCTTTACATCATAATACCGAACGTTTAGTTGTTTACTATTTTTAGACAGCCAGCTTCGAATGATAAAATCAACGCCCTCTTCTTTACCCTGCTCCACGATGTAACCATCAATAAATGATTCACTCTTTTGACGTTCTTTCTCTTCTTTAATAAGCTGATCATTCTTGCGATCGATCACTATGAAACGATCGTCATTAACATAGAAATTAATTAAATAATCTGGAATGGTAGACAACCAAGAACCGGCATAATTAACAAATTGCTTCCGCTCTTGATTCGCATCGATGTCATAGATAGCTACTCGAATTTGAGCATTGGTAATAAAGCACAGAAAAGCACAGAAAGTAGTGAGATAAATTGTTTTCATAGTAACTAAATTGACCGCGAAAATAGTCAATTTAAAACATTTATAAAAATATCGAACTTATCCATCATTTAAGGCGCGTTTATATACCTCTAAACAACGTTCCCGAGCCATCTTATGATCCACAATAGGAGCAGGATAAGCCTCTGTTCCAAATTCAGGAATCCATTTCTTTATGTATTGCCTTTTTTTATCGAACTTATCCATTTGTGAGGTCGGATTAAATATGCGGAAATAAGGAGCCGCATCCGTTCCAGATCCAGCGGCCCATTGCCAACCACCATTATTACTAGCCAGATCAAAATCCAACAATTTTTCAGCAAAGTAGGCCTCCCCTTTTCTCCAATCAATTAACAAATGTTTGGTAAGAAAACTAGCAACCACCATTCGAACTCGATTATGCATATAACCCGTGGCATTCAATTCTCGCATCCCAGCATCCACCATTGGATATCCAGTTTTTCCAGCACACCATGCTTGAAACTCTTCTTCCTGATTGCGCCATTCAATTCGATCATATTTTGAGCGAAAGCTGTTTTCCACCACAAACGGATAGGTATCCATGATCGAAGAATAAAAATCCCGCCATATTAACTCGCTCAAATAGGTCTCATTTAGAGACAATGATTTTCTGGCTTTCTCTCGGATACTAATCGTTCCAAAACGGAAATGTATTCCCAATTTAGACGTTCCATCGACCGCGGGAAAATTCCGTTGTTCTGTGTAATTTCGAATGATTCCTTGCGAGACCACCTTAGAAGGAAACATTAATTCTGACTGTTTAAAACCCATAGATTCAAGCGATAACATGGGTAGTGCCTCTGTTTTTGCCATAGACGAGAGATAAGCCTCCGACGGATAAGACTTTAAGAAATATGAAGCTTTTCCAACGCCCCGACTGTCAATAACGGATAACCATTTACGCTTGTAAGGTGTAAATACAACATAAGGATCTCCATTATCCTTACGAACTTCTGCCGATTCGAAAATCACCTGATCTTTATAATCTAAAAAATCAATGTGATGAGCCTTGAGATATGCCCTAACCTGTCCATCTCGCTCCTTCGCATAGGGTTCATAATCGCGGTTGGTGAATACCGCTTGGGGATTTATTGAAGCTTTAATTTCTTTCCATACTTCAGTAGGATGTCCATAATATACCTGAAGATCTTGGCCATTTTCTTGGAGCCGCTCTTTAAGTTGACATATTTGTTGATGGATAAAAGATACTCGAGCATCTGACGTATCCTTGAGTTCATCCAAAATGGCTCGATCAAAGATAAAGACAGCATGAACAGACTCACTGTATTTCAAGGCTTTATACAATCCAGCATTATCCTCCAATCTCAAGTCACGCCTAAACCAAAAGACGGATCTAGTATATTTTTTATGCATTTTCGCTTCGTTCGTTTCTTTCCTAACAATCAAAAAGCGGTCTCGTTTAACATATTGCTTTAATACTTTATATTTGTCAAAAATTAAAAAGATATAAGCTATGAACCTTCAATGGATTGTTTTATGCATCGCATCGATGTTACTTCTAACAGCTTGTTCAGAAAATATACCCGAAGAACTGGCAAAAGTGAACGAATTGGAAGCTGCTTACAAGGCAACTCCTTCAAAAGAATCTTCCGCGGCCTATGTGGCAGGAGTGACTCTATATGCCGCTGAGCATCCAAAATCTGCCAAGACAGAAGAATTATTAGAAAAAGCAAAGATTTTCACAGCAGAACAAGGTCAATCTGTAGTTTATGCCGGTATTGTGAATGAATTAATCAAGCAATTCCCGAACAGCGATAAAACCAAAATGCGTTTGGCGGACCTCATCGACATGATGGATAAAATAGGAAAAACCAAGGCTGGAAATACCTTAAAATATTTCTATTCGAACAAATATCCTGCCGATGAGTTAACCACCGTTTTTCAGGATGCGACCAAACAATTACCATCTGATCCTAAATCGTATTTAAAAGCAATGGCCGAAAAAATATTTGAGAATGCCGATGTAGGTGGTCTCAATAGATCTGCTTCTTTCGAATACGTGGATGCCTCTGAAGCCTATGTCTTAGTAAACCCTACCGACAAAGAAGCGCCAAAATTGTTGTTCAATGCAGCAGAGATTGCCAAAACAGTGGGAACCTACCGAAAAGCACTCGGTTTATATGATTGGATTATTGATGGTTATGGTGACGATGAAAAAGCGCCAACGGCACAGTTTTTAAAAGCATTTATCCTAGAAGATAATCTTAAAAACATTGATGCCGCTCGAGAAAATTATGAATTATTCATTAAAAATTATCCAGACCATCACTTTGCTGATGATGCCAAGTTTTCCTTGAATAATCTAGGGAAAACCAATGAAGAAATTCAGGCAGAATTAGAAGCCTTACAACAAAAAAACAAGGCACAGGAAGCACAATAATATTCCGAACTAGAATACTTCTTACATAGTAACTTGTATTCAGTTTATTTTTGAGATAATAACAATTTGGGTGTCCGGGCGCTACGCTACAGAGCTCACTTCTCGTTCGGCCAAGCCCATCGATTTAAAAATCGAAGGGCTTGTCTTCCTCATACTTCGTCACTCTTCCGCATCGCTGACACAAATGGAGTTTATTCATTCCTCAAACTTTTTTGTAAGTTTATACAACGAATAAACCTCATTTACAATGAAATCAATAACACTAGGGCCAAAATGGCTCCTTTTCATGCTTTGTATAGCATACAGTCTACAGGCTTGTCAAGCTAAAACAAGTAACAATACATCAGCCATTTCTTCAGAACAAAAAGAAGAAGAACAGGAAGAAACTTCTGAAAAAGAGATCGAGAAACCAGCAGTGGAAGTAAGTCAAGCATTCAAAGATCTAGAAGCAGAGTATACGGAGATGCTGGCACCGATCGTTTCTTATAAACAAGAAAATCCCGAGCTCTACTGGTTTATAGTATCTTGGCTAAAAACCAATTATAAAACACCTGACTGGACTGGTTATTACTCCGATGAATGGCGCATAAGTACCAAACAAAAAGGTATCGACTGTAGCGGATTTACTCGAGTAATGGTGGACCAACTATTTGACAAAAAAGTAATGGGTGGCTCACAGGGGATTTTGGAGACCTATTGCACCCCGATCTCTACAGCAGAAGCTAAACTAGGAGACTTACTTTTCTTTCGAGCACCCTATTCTACCAATGACCGAATCGTGCATGTCGGTGTCTACCTCAAAGATCAATATTTCGTTCATGCCACCTCCACTAAATCAGCGGCTAAAGGTTTAGGGTTGAATGTTAATTCGTTGGAAGAAGAAAACTGGTCCAAAGAACTGGTTACTGCAGGAAGAATAAAATCATAATATACAAACGCACACCATGGATTACTTTGAAAGCAACATCATCAATAGCCTAATATCGAAGATTCTCTACCCCATTCGATGGCTTTTTTATGCATTCTTAGTCCTCATTTTCACTCCTTTTACGATTATGTTCCTTGGAATCGCCTTCTTATCCCAAGAAGGAGTTTCCGACATACGTATTACTCTACTCTATATATTTTTGATTCCATGGATTATTTATGGTGTATTAACCATCATTGCCCACACGATCATTCGAAAAGGAAAATTATTCATTTCCAAGGATCACATTAAAATCATGACCAATGATTACAATGAAGTCTATCTACTTTCGGAAATCCACAGTCTTTCATTTCAACGAAAAAGTAACTTTCATAAAGATGAGTTCACCTTCGGAGTAAAGCGCGAATTTGGAAATATCTTTATTATCAAAACGAAGGACTTAAAACACGTAGAACATGAATTTCAAATCCATTCGGTCCAACACAGCAAAGAGTATGATCGAATGATAGAAATACTTCGACAAGAATACGGCCGAAAAATTAAATTCAGTTCGATTTAGCAATGATGCACATATTTATTCTTAAGAATAAATTTCTGAAGCCCACCGATGCAATTTCGAGCTTGATTTCATTACCTTTTTCTCGGCATACGTCTATAAATTAAAATAGAGCGAATGTTGCTGTATCGCAATTCGCCCTATTTACTACTGCTTAGGTAATTCCTAGTTGTGCGTTTGGCTTAATTTTTTCCAATTCATGTTGGCAACTTTCACCAGTTTTGGATGGTCATTTTCGTTTATCCACAACTGTTGCGCGTCCAATTCTAGATTATATAAAAACAAGTAATACTTGCCATTTTTTAAAATAAATTTGTTTGGATTTGGTCTGAATTTAGCACCTGCATACACTCCAAAGGCACAAAAACCACCATATTCTGGAAGGTATTTCTCTGGATCATTATCAAATAATGCTTTTTGTTCTGCGGAAGTAAAATAATAGATAATTTTCTTATACTCCGACTTAAATTCTTTAACACCTTTTTGGGCCAAACCTAAATCGGCATAAGAAACCGGACTATAACCTTGAAGAGCAATATTGCTATTATCAATATTGTTTGCCATGTTATCTTGTGCAAACAGCCCTGTGAATGCATACAGGGACAGTAGAATAATTATAATTATATGTTTCATTTTATTGATTATTTATGATGATTTAAAAATTAATTTCAACGATTAAGCTTGAAAATAGACTTCCGATGTAACCTTCCCTTCCTCATTCCAAACTCTTCGAATAATTTCATGCCAGTGAATATTACTGCCATCGTTCATATCGAAATCAAAAGTAAATTCGGATGCAGACATTTGATCACCCACAATTGTATAATGATGCTTGATAGAATTGACCTTTTGAATAGCTCCTACAAAGCCCTCCATTTTTTTAATCATTTGATCTTTTCCTTGCGTTTTGACTTGATTATAGTCAGAAGTGGAAGCATTATCTGCGAAGAATAATTGAACGGCTTCTACGATAGCCCCTTTGGAGACCATTTCATCCATTTGTTGAACTTGATTATTGATATTCATTTTACATTGTTTTTATTAAAAAATAATTACAGTGTAAAATTGAATCTATATCAAGCCTGAATAGCTACAAAAAATACCCAATGAATGGTACTTTTAAATTATTTCATTGAAGACTTCATTCTAAATTCTATAGGACTCCATGAAGTATAATGTTTAAAAAAAGAAGAAAAATGGTTCGCCTCTTCAAAGCCAAGTTCCAGTGCAATCATTTTAATTTGCATATCCGTCAGGAGCAATAATTTAGCAGTTTTTACTAATTCTTGTCGAATGAGACTTCCTAAAGTGATGTTCAGTTTGTCTTTGACCTTATGAGATAGGGTTTTAATGGACACATTCATTTTTTCCGCATAAAACGCCGCTTTTCGCTCACTTTTATGATGATTTTCAAGTAGATAATATAGCTCAGGTAGAAATGTATCATCCAACGGAAAAGCCATTTCTTCTCTGAATTGCATAGGCGTTTTTCCGGCTACTTTACTAAAAACCCGGTTGAAATATGAAGGATCTTTAAATCCAAATTCATAAGCAATTTCTTTAATGCTTTTATTAGAAAAAGCAACGTCCTTTTTAGATTCCAACATTCGTTTTGTAGAAAGCATGGATTTAACGGAGAAACCTACTTTATTTTGAAACAAAGCTTGAGCTTTAATGCCTGAAAGACCTAAAATTTTAGAAATCTTATCGTTGGATAAATGACTACGATATTCTTGATCAATAACATCTTTGATATCGAAGATGATATGATATTCTTCCTGATTTGCTTGAAAAGGATTTTGCCAGTACCATTGTTCGGAAGAGACATCTATAATGTCACTAGTTTCTCCAAAAGAAATGGCGCTATTCAAATATCGCTGGCAGGTTGTACATTCCTTAAAATTGATATATCCCAAGGCGACCAAATGTTTGAAAAGAACCCGAACTTCCTTGTTGCGAAATATTCTTTCTTCTTGAAACTCAATACTTCTGACTTCAAAGTTTTCCGATAAAAACTTGATATACTGTCCTTTTTCAAGAAAAATTAGTTTATCTCCCCAATCATGATAGCTTTTAAAGTCTACTTCAATACCTCCGCTACCTTGTAGTATGTGAAACATGGTATAATTATTTATAAAGTAAACCTTATTATAGCTAGGGCTAAATTTCTTAACCATCTCAAAAGTATGCGAATTACTATTTTCCATTCATACAGATTATAATTATGGAATTCACTTCTTCAGGGTACTTTTGATGGCATGACCAGAGGCATCCAGAATACAATATCGAATCACAGATGGTCTTTTTACGGCGTTTTCAACATCTTTCCAAGTCCGATATTTTCGATAACTGGAAGAGGACCTTCCATTCCAAGATGCTTGAGTGATTTTAATATGAATGGACCGCCTAATGGATCGTTTCCTAGATTTTTTAATTCGAGGAACTCGTTCTTCTCCCAGCTCCAAAAGGCGTGGTGCAGTTCTCCTCCATTTTCGATTTCCCAGCGTTTTTAGATATCTCCCAAGCGGTTCATCCCACTCATGGCTACGAAATCTACCTTTATGATAATTGGAACGTACGTTACTCATGATCCCACAAAGATAAAATTCTTGTCAAGACCTTTCTGCATATTCTTTAAAGGCCGTCATATATTTTAAGGATTGTTTCTTAAACATAGCTTTAAATAAAGGGCCTATTACTCTCATAAAACCTTTTAATTCCATGACGGTAAAACTGGTTTGTTTTACCTGTTGATCCGACAGTTTTTCAAATCGAATGTCGACAATATTTCTTCCCATAGGGCTATCGTATGCAAATTTCATTTGATGCGGAAGGTTTTCTTCGAGTATGGTTTCTGCAATGATCATTTCCTTATTGTTGTACAAATAATGAAAATTGCTTTGGGCGCCGACTTTACCAGGAGTCCCTGATATTCGTTCGATTTTTTGTAGCCCCTCCATCCAATACCGAACAGATTCTGGATCACCGAATTTTCTGGCCACTTCCTCCAAGGATTGATTGATTTGATTGCTCAATGTATACTTCATATTAAACAGCTTTTATCGCTTTGACAGGTATATACAGTTCTAAATCTAGATGAGTCCAATCCGTCACCTTCGATTTATCTCTGAAAATTTCCATTCCTGCCCGATGATCCGGCTCGTAATCACTATTGACCAACCATGTATTAAACAGGAAATGAATGGCAGTTGCCGCCGTATTAAAATCGCCAGAAACAGTCGTCTTAGCATATTGGCACCGATCCAACCATTTGATTTCTATCTCTTTGTGGTTCCTTTCTTGAAATTCCTTCGGGACTGTAATACAAACATCATAGATGTATTTATCCTTCGGAGTGATGGTGGGATCATCCTTCGACATTCCAAAGATTATCCCTGTATCGAAAACATCCATTTTCTTTGCCCATCGTATCAAGCGATCAAAAGCGCGAACGACTACCCCATCTTCAAAAGAATTTTTCACTCGAATACAAGCAATGTGTCGCTGATCCAAGTGGCATATTTCTACGGGAAAGCGCGTCTTTAACTCGGCCTCATCCATATCACAATGATATTCACTAACTGGATATAATTCTTTGCGAATCTTGCTATTTTCTATTTTTTTGCTTTTTCGAAATGCACTGGGTGTCATTTCGAAATATTGTTTGAATGCGCGTGTCAAGGTGGCTGGTGAAGAGTAGCCACATTCGTGGGCGATATGAGCAATCGTTTTATTCGAAAATCGCACCATTTTGGTGGCATGCTCCAATCTTACTCGGTTGGTAAATTGGTGTACGGTTTCTCCTGTTACTGCCGTAAAAATTCTGTGAAAATGAAAAGGAGAAAATAAGGAAACACAAGCTAACTCATCCAATGAAACCGGACGATAGATGTTCTTATTGATATAATCAATGGCGGTATTGATCCGCTGTCTGTAAATCGGAGTGGAAGCATTCATATTCTGGTTTGCTATATAAAAAAAACTTGTCCTTCAGGAAATCATCTTGTAAAGGAGCTCATCTATACAAAGATATATATTCTCTAAAAGGACAAGTTTGATCTGATATGAATACATCGCGTCACCGATGGGAATGGTAGGCGTAGCCTAGCCGAGGCACGAGGCCAAGCGAACAGCGCGCCATGGACGTAGGGCCCGGACGCCCTCATTATTATTCTTGAAATTAACGCTTACCAAATACGTGTACTTGCGCTTTTCTTCTCGATTTATTTTTTGTGTCATACCAAAAAGTAATATCCTTGATTACGCGATTGTTGCCTTGCAAATCAATCACTCTAGAATCGCTTCGCTTTGAAAAATTATGTTTCAATGGAATGTTGTCTTTTGATCCATTGCCGTATTCTACGACCATCTTATGCATGTTTAAACTACCACCTGTAACGACAACTTTTAGCTTTTTGAATGTTCCTTCATGCGCTCCCACACGAATCACATCTCGATCTAATTTATAGGAAACTTTCTTAGATCCAAGTTTTGTCCAATTGTTTACACCTTGTGTCGCTGTGGTAAAAGAAGAGCCAACAAAGAAGATGGCTACGAGTGCGAAAATTTTGATTGTTAGATTCATACTGTTATTTTTTAGTTTGTACACTCCTTGGACCCATCTAACCACAAAAGGATTAATTGCTAACATTTCTTTAACAAGGACTTAAAACCGAATCCCCTATTTCAGTATGTTTCAAGGAGTTATCTTAACACAATTTCTTGACTCACAAAAGGACTAAATTTCGTACCTTTTACTTTTGCTTCTATTTCTACGCGATAGGTCGATTTTGCCTTCTTTAAAAATTTCGCCGCAGAGATGATTCCTCCTAAAACAAAATTTTTACGCTGTATCTCATCCATTTGAGAAATCATTTCTTGATAGGTCAATTCAAAGGGGATTTCAAAATCCACCTCTCCTTCGACTTGATATGATTGATAAAAGGTTTCATCTGCCATGATATATTCATCAATCAACTTGTTCTTTCCTCTGCCACGTGTATATTTTTCGATCAGCTTGATGCGTATATGTTCTACCTCTTCATCATTTTTTGCCTTCAAAACGATCATTCCATGAACAGTTCCTTCACTTCGGTCATAATGATCTTCTGTTCGAACAGCAATTTTCAGACCTTCTATTCCAAACCACTTTTTAACTTTTCCTAGCATAATTTTATATATGGTACTTCAGATAGTATAACACAAAGAAGTCGAGATAAAATTCCCCGAAGGCTTATTTATAGACCAACATGGGACTTTGTTATATAAACCGTTTGTGCCAAGAATCTTTTAACGGTTTCAGCCAGTGGTTGATAAAATCCACTTTCTTACTGACTAAGTTGTCAAAAAATAAAGTTTCCTCATCGATTTTTCCAGATTCAAGCGCTTGCTTTAGATCATGCATGTGCAAAAACCGAACTTCATCCTGTTTGATATAACCAAAATGCTCTCGTTCGATCATATTCTTCTGATATTTCTGACCAATTGCATTCACAAAACGGACAGAGCTATCAATGGAACATCCGCTCGCAACTGCCTGCGTTTCATCCACAAACAAGCATAGAAATCGTCGATGAAAGATATTCCCATATGCTCTTAAAGCATGACTATGACTCACCCATTGGTTCACAAAATGACGTATTTCTGCTTTCAGCTCATCGAGTTGTTCCTCTTCAAAAAAAGAATCTGCTTGGTATATCCAGACGCGGCTTTGGTCATCTAATGCAATCAAGTCTGTCATTACCAATTATTGTTTTGAACGATCAATTCGGCGAGATCATAGACCATGACATCATCTTGTTTTTCTTTCGCTTTAATTCCATCTGAAACCATGGTCAAACAAAACGGGCAATTGGCTGCTACAATACTAGCATCGGTATCCAAGGCTTCTTCTGCTCGCTCTATGTTGATTCGCTTATCACCGGGCTCATCCTCTTTGAACATCTGAGCACCACCAGCTCCACAACACAATCCCTTGGTCCGACAACGTTTCATTTCAACGAGATTAGCATCCAGATATTCGAGAATTTCTCGTGGTGCTTCATACACCCCATTGACACGACCTAAATAGCAAGAATCGTGATAGGTTATTTTCTTACCGGCAAATTTTCCGCCTTCTACGGTAATTTTATTGGAAGCCAACAATTCATTCAACAATTGCGTATGATGAATCACCTCATACTGTCCACCAAGTGCAGGATACTCATTCTTGAGAGTATTGAAGCAATGTGGACAGGCGGTCACGACTCGCTTCACCTCGTAACTATTGAGTGTTTCAATATTTTGAAGTGCTAACATCTGAAAAACGAATTCATTTCCAGCTCTCCTTGCGGGATCACCGGTACATGATTCTTCCGTTCCCAAGATGGCAAAGGAAATACCCGCATGATGCATGATTTTGCTAAATGCCTTGGTTACTTTTTGTGCTCTGGCGTCGAAAGATCCGGCACAACCCACCCAAAATAAGTAATCCACTTTTTCTCCTGCCGCGTGTACTTCAGACAGGGTTTTAATTTTAATCGTTTCTTCGCTCATTTATTTATTAATTACAATAAATCCACTTTGTTTGATAACCATTCCATCTTCTTTCAAGGAATAATAATATTGCCCACTTGGGACTTTAGATCGTACAATATTTGTGGTTGTACTCTTATCCTTTATTGGAATAATTTGAGTGATTTTACCAGCTACATCTCGAATGACAACTTCTGTCTTTTTTGATGCATTGTAACGACTATATTCAATGGTGAAACTGTCTACTACAGGATTCGGAAAAATTCGGAATTCTTCCTCCGAAGGAAGATCATCATTATTATTAATCAATGTCCAGGCATCGAACATCGCTTGAAGGCTATCAATAGGTTCAGCTCCAAACGGGGTCTCTCCTACTACTAGATCAATATGGAAGTTACCTTCCGTATCATCTGGTCTTGCCACTCGTAAAAAGGCCGACCTCGAGGATACTCCTTCCTGCAGGCATCTTGAATCTGCTCCCGGAACGTTTGCCGCTTGCATCGCCGCCATTAACTTTTCTGCCAAACTACCTTCCGTATTTAAAAAACTGGCTTCCATATCATTGACAATATCTTCCGACAGTAAGATGTTTCCTTGTACCGAGTAGTTAACACCAGATTTATGTAACTTGACATCAAAACATTGATCTCCGGTAAATCCAGCGGCAGAAGGTTGCCCTTCCGTATCGAATAGTGCCACTCCATATTGACGAGTTTCCGGCGTATTCGTCACATCATTACTCTCCAACCAAGCAATAATTTCAGTAGCATTTAATCCTTCATTCATTTTGATGGTCGCATTATTTTGGTTGGTTTGATTCCAAAATGATTGTGTATTGATCGCTCCTAGTCCTGGTACGATTTCACTAATAATCAGCGCACCATTAGCAATATCATTATTATCTAGACAGGTCGCTCCAGCCGATCCTACCTCTCCCGTTGATTCATCCACGGCCACAATAGAGAAAGTATCTTGTGCTATAAGGAATAATCCAAAAAATAAGAAAACGGAGGATATGATTAATTTTAATCGCATGATCAGATTATTTATTCAGTTAATTGTTTGGTCCAAGCATCCCGATCATCTGGAATAGCCCATACTGAACCACTATTTTCCATACTATTAAACATTGGGGTCCAATCAGCAGGACCTGCACTTTCTGAGAGTATTTCATAACGTCTCAACTTCAATATTGGTTCAAGCGGATTGATCATAACTGGACAAGCCTCTACACAGGCATTACAAGTGGTACAGGCATGTATTTCTTCTCTAGAAATATAATCAAATAAGGACTTTTGATCATCATAATTTGATGGATCCAATCGCTGAGCTGTTTTCCGTTTGTCTTCGGCTATAAAATGGTCGTATTGGCTATCGATATTATTAGCCACTTCTTCTACACGATCTCGAATATCCATTAATACCTTTCTAGGCGATAATTTTTTACCTGTCAGATTGGCTGGACAATTATCGGTACAACGGCCGCATTCTGTACAAGAATAGGCGTCCATGATATTCTTCCAACTGAGGTCAAATATATCTTTGGCTCCAAATTCAGGAAAATCATCGGTCATTTCCATCTCTGCTGCACCTTCAACAAGTAATCCCATCATAGATTTGACCTCGTTCATAATTTCTGGCATATTGTCCATCTCACCTCGAGGCTGAAGCTTCGAGAAAAATACATTTGGAAACGCGAGAAATATGTGCAAATGTTTCGATTTAGGTAGGTAATTGATAAACAAGAACACGGTAATTAAATGCAACCACCACCCGGTTCTCTCGACCAATACTAAAGCCTCTCTAGGCCATGCATCCAATAATAGTGGTCCAAGAAATCCACTGATCGCGAAAGACCCGGTCTTATGGTAATGTGCAGGATCCACATCTTGTAATACAATATCTGCGCTATTCATTAAAAAAATACCTGTTACCAATGCTAGTTCGCCCAATAGTATCAGGTTCGCATCTAATTTTGGCCATCCATTCATTTCTGTTTTTTGAAATCTTGAAATGGGTTTGCCCATCAATGGTAAAAGATTCCTTCTAGCTAAAAATATAATGGTGGCAATCAATGCCAACACCGATAGAATTTCAATGAATGAGATAATAAAGGTGTAAAAACCACCTAAATAAGGAGCGAAAATACGGTGGTGTCCAGTAAATCCGTCAACAAATATCTCGATCAACTCTATTTGAGTAATAACGAAAGCGAAATAGATAAAAAAATGGAGTACCGCTGGCAGTAATCTTTTGAACATTTTCTTCTGTCCAAAAGCGACTAACAGCACATTTTTCCATCGTTGCCCTTCACTACCTTCGATTTTTTCTTCTTTACCAAAATGAATATTTCTGTACAATCGTCGGTATTGTCTAGCAGCTATAGAGAAACAGACAATAAAAACGATAATGAAGGCTATTTGATTAAGACTCATTTGAAAATGAAATGTATTTTTGTAAAAAATATCTTGTTTGCGTAATATTACAAATTTTTGACTCAAAGTCAAAAAACGTAGGTTTTACAATTAAAACTAGAATAAAATCTAATAATCCTACTAATCTGATTCATTAAAAATTTCATTCATGTTAATTCTCGACCAGGAACAAATCAAACAGAAAACCAAAAGATTAGCAATCGAAATTTTAGAACACAACTATGGTGAACCCGTCATCTTTCTAGCAGGAATAAATAACAACGGTTTAAATTTTGCTAAAAGTCTAGGATTGTACGCTAAACGCAATACGGATATCGACATTCAATATTTAAATATAAAGGTCAATGCCGCCAATCCACTGGCCGATAAAGTAGACATTAACATTGAAGAAGATGCCTTGAAAGACAAGGTCGTTATTTTGGTCGATGATGTCGCGAATACTGGTCGTACACTTTTCTATGGTTTTAAACCATTGTTGGAAACTTTGGCAAAAAAAGTAGAAATAGCCGTATTGGTAGACCGAAAACATAAAAACTTCCCTATTAGCCCAAAATATGTCGGTTTGACTCTAGCCACCACCATGGGCGAAAACATTATTGTCAAATTAAAGGGCGTAGACGAAAAAAGTGTGCACCTAGAATAGTATTCTTGGCCATTAATAGCGCCACATATCTATATATTTCTGAAAAATTTTAGCCGTATTTTCAGCATCTGCGATGGCGCGGTGATGTATTCCAGTAAATTCAAAGCCCTCTTTTTTAATCACTGATTTTAAGCCAGTTTTCTTCGTGGCATTGATGAGCGAATGATATTGTTGTTTGATATTAATATTCTTATCCAACCAATCATCGTCCATTTTGTGAATCTTACAATCGCTTTTCAGGAGTTTAATATCAGAATCTCCCCAAGCGCATAATAGATAGTCTTCATCCCAAATGTCAATCCAATCTTGAAATTGTTGGGCTACCTTATTGAACTTATCCGCTTTATTCACGTCTTCCTGACTAATGCTTGTCAACTTTTTACAGAAATGCGATAAATACGGATTGACATGCGGCTTGACAAATTTGTTGAATTTAGAAACAATTTCACCATATCGATTGACTTTGACGGCGCCTATTTCTATCACCTCATTCACTCCTCCCGGTGGCCTCCCCATCCAACAGGTTGCCTCTAAATCATAGACTATAAAATTCAAACTTTGTGTTTTTCAGTTTCTTTAATAAAAGAATGCACCTTTCTATTTAACTCGTAATGCTCCAAACGGTTGTGGTAATAATAGAGTAATTTCAGATCGTCCGATTCTATTTCACGAGCTTCATTGATGCGGACCGGTTTTTTCAAGTGATAAACCCCCATATTACTGATACCGAGTTCTATCAATGATTCGGCATCTCCTTTGATGATATTCGTTATATTAAGTCGGCCTTGATCAGCTAATTGTTGTAGGATAATCTGTGTCGCCTTAATCCGCTCTCTAAATTCGTCGTAGGATACTGTTAATGTTTCACTGTCTTTGGTTACGACGCTAAATATACTTTCATTGGGAAATCGACTTCTGATCATATCAAAGAAGGTATATGCTACAACATGCGAAGAAAGAACCGTATTGTAGGTTTTATATGATTTGACGATTTGATCTGCCAAAATTTTGGTGTACACCTTTTCCCGTTGAATATTCGTCCCTATTTCTTGATCAAGGGTAAAATAATCCTTCATTTGGACTTCTCGATTTTTAGAATCATACGATCTCCCTTGTTCATCTACTTTATTTCCAACCACGTCCATCGGTTCTCCCAGTGTCAAATAGATTTCACTTCCTTGTGAGAAAAGATCCCATAGGAACTTGATAATCTTTGTATAACTCTGTGCAGCGTCTTTACTGCTCAGGTATTGCTCTTGCCCTACCTTTCTCAGATGTTGTTCGATCAAATATTTACCTTCTAACACAAAATGATAGCTGATGATGAGCGGCACCACAAATATTTTCTCTTGATTTCCCTGTTCGAGTCTTGATCGCTGTGACTCCACAACCGTCCCCAGTAATCCCAATTTGAGTCCTTGTTCTAATTCACCACTTCGCGAACGTGTACCTCCTGGAAAAAACAAGGTATTCACACCTCTCGTAATACTGTTGTAGGACATTTTTTTCAGCGTTTCGAGATAGATTGGATTTTTCTTACGTCGATCCACCTTGTAAGCACCCAGTCTGTTGATAAAGTATGCTACCAATTCCAGATCATACAAATTCAAACCGGCTCCATAATTGAAAGCAGGCATTCCCATAATCACATCGATTGCATATCCTATCAAAATAGAATCCAAATTACTGAAATGCGTGGGAACAATAACGATGGTGCCTTCTTTCGCTAGACTCCGTACTTTTTCAATTGGGCCTCGCACTAAGAGGCGTTCGTATAATTGATGTTGCGATCCCCAAAGTCTCCTGTGATTTTTTCCTGCAGCACTATTTAATAATCGTCTGAATACAGAAGACAATAATTTGCGCGCATACTTGAAGGTTTTGATTTTAAAATTCCCGACGATTTCCTCCGCATAACGATTGGAAATCTTCAACAGTAAATCCAGTAATGCTTGTTTATCCACATCCGCCTTTAATTTACGTTGAAGATCGGATCGTAAGGTTTTCCAATACTTAACCTCGTTTCTTGGATCGACTTTCCATGGATTTTCTTTACATCTTTTTATTTCTAGAAAAATGGTTTTGGAAAGGATATCCTCGAGTTCCTTGAAGGATTTATCCTTATATACTTCCATGACCGAATCCGTAATTTCACGAACAAATTTTTCACGATCTTGACTCAATTTATAAATAGGCCAAGCTGAAATATCAGGTATAATATGTGGATATAGGGCTGACATAGCTAACTCCGCAAATGTAAAAAAATAGATGAATCTACAGTGTCTCGAAGTTAAAAAGCCCCGTTTCCTAAAACACAAAAGGCCCATTCTATGTAAGAATGGACCTTTAATTATTTTAAAGCTTCGAAGAGCGCTCCTTCTTTATCTAATTTAATAAAAGCTCACCTCAACACGTCTATTCATTGCTTTTCCTTCTACCGTATCATTCGATGCAATTGGTCTGGTTTCACCGTAGCCTACAGCTAGAATTCTATTCGCTTTTATACCTTTACCAACAAAGTATTTTTTTACCTGATTGGCTCTTCTTTCCGATAATTCTTGGTTTACAAGTTCATTACCTCGAGCGTCGGTATGTCCTTCAACCACTACTTTTTTATCCGGACAAGCCAATAAAATCTCTGCTACCGCATTTAATTTCGCCTTATCTTCTCCAGAAAGATCGGCAAATGATGTTTGGAAATTAACCACTTTAGATCCAAAATTTGCTAAACAATTCACATCGGATGTAACCGTATTTTCTGGGCATCCAGAAGGTGTTTTTGCATATAAGTTAGGACAAGCATCTAAACGGTCTACAATGCCATCTTTATCAGAATCCAAGGTTTTTAACGCTGCTTTTTCTGCTTCCAATTTCTCGATAGCTGCTTTCTCAGCCGCTAATTTTTCAGCCAAGGCTGCTTTTTCCGCTTCTAACTTTGCTATTTCTTCTTTTTCTTTAGCAATCTTTTCTGCTTGCATTTTCTGTCGGTCCATTTCAGCTCTTTTCGCTGCCATATCTGGATCGCCTGTTTCCGTCCCGGATGATCCTGCTTCTGGTTGTTTCTTAACAGCTGGAGCTTTAGACGCTGAAGGCCTCGACGTGTTCCATCCTCCTCTATTCGAGCTAGATTGTCCAAGTGCATAATTTACTGTCAAAGCGGCCGTACCAAAATAATCATTGTGTGCCGTACTTCCCGTAACAGATACACCATCTAAATAATCCGATACACCGAGTCTCCAACCTAATTCGGCACCAATTGTTACTAGATCACTTACTCTGTAATTTGCTCCAATTGATAATGGAACCGACATAATCAGAGTTCTAAGATTATCTTGATCTTCTTGAATCAATGCCTGCATCTCAGCTGATTTATTGTCAAAATCAAAAAACGTTTTTGGTGTATTTAATCCCAATCCTAATCCAGCAGAAATGAACGGAGAAAATTTCTTTTCCTTCCATGGTTCTAGATCCAACCGTGCTGTTAATTCATGAAAATTATTCTTAAAATCAAATCCTCTTTGTGGGTGTCCAGTCAACACATCAAAAATCTTATCATCTCCCGTAAATCGAGCAAATTGATAGGCGATACGTCCATTAAAATTTGAAGAAAGTTCTTTTTTGAATTGAGCTCCGAAAGAAATTCCGGCAGAATTTATAATCGATTGTCCAGGTTCCTCGAAACAGTGTAAATCACCTTCGTAAGAACTTAATCCAATGTTAAATCCAACACTATTCTGAGCAACAGAAATACTTGAAAAGCCAAGTACTACTAAGCAAATCATAAGGAAATTAATACTTTTGTTTTTCATTATTTTCATTTTATTTTCTTTAAAAGAAGACGCAAAGATATATTAATATCTACACATATATGTAGATGCTATGAAGCATCAAAATGCTTCCTTGAATTGAATCTTTTTGTTTTTCGAAATATATTTTTAGAACGCTCCCACTAAGCCAACTTTGATACGTAAGATTGAATAAATTCCAGAATATTATCTCTCCCCTCCGCTGTTTCTGAGGAACTGTTAAAGTTTGTAGGCAGTTCTTCCCAATATTCTAATAATGAGTCTTTTAAGCGCTTAATATTTTTTTCTCTTTCTCGCGGGCGCAATTTGTCCATTTTCGTAAAAATGAGGCAAATTGGAATTCTAGCGGTTCCGCACCAATTCAGAAACTCTAGGTCGATGTCCTGTAAATCATGGCGACTATCGATGAGTACAAAAGTGCAAACGATAGATTGTTTTCGTACTAAATAGCTTTCGATCATATTTCGAAACTCCTTTCTTTTAGTCTTACTCAATTTCGCGTAGCCGTATCCTGGCAAATCCACCAAGTACCAGGATTCATTAATCATAAAGTAATTAATCAATTGCGTTTTCCCAGGTGTATTCGAAACCTTGGCCAATGTTTTTCGATTGGTCAACATATTGATTAATGAGCTCTTCCCTACATTGGATCTTCCAATAAAGGCGAATTCTGGTTTTCCGTCATCCGGCGTTTGATTATAACTTGGAAAACTTCCACAGAAATAAACTTTATGTATTTGCATAACTTTTAGTTAAATTCATTCGTTCATCTTTAATAGAACCCAAAAATTCTTCGATAAATTCAATCTACTGCATGAATTGTTGAATAATTATTAATACAAAAAGCTTATTCAACATTAAATTTGTGGTAAATTAAAGACCGATTTAATAAATTATTAGACATGTTCCGAACTGCAAAAGTAATTATATATAGTATTATATTGATGAGCATGCCCTTTCATTTCTTGCATGGGCAGTTAGAAGCTGGAATCAAATTAGGTGCTAGTACGATCAAATTTGCCAATGGGGATTTTGGAGAAATCTATCTTGGAGATATTGGGGCAGAGGAATATGAACTATCTGTAGATCAAATAAATTTTGGCTATCACCTAGGATTCTATTCACGCTTAAAGGTTTGGAAAATTTATTTACAACCCGAAGTCTTATTGAATTCCAATTCAGTGAACTACAGTGTAAAGGATATACAGAACCCAGATGTAACTACTATATATAAAGAACAATATACTCGATTAGATGTTCCTGTGGTATTAGGCCTGAAATTAAAATGGTTCAATATGCATGGAGGGCTCTCGGGGCATTTACCCATTGCCAATGTCTCTGAATTGAAGAATATTGATGGATATTCCATTTCATCTGAAAGCTTTACTTATTCCTATCTCGGAGGAATCGGCTTTGATATCGGTAAGTTACGATTGGATTTTCGCTACGAATTGAGTACTACATTCTTTGGTGACCACATCACCTACAAAGGAAATAACTATCAATTTGCAGATAAAAACAATCGAATCATTGCAGGAATTGCGTATAAATTTTAATCTTCTCAAAGGTTTTATCATTTTTTTCTTGATTTTATTTTGATTTGCCACAAAATCGCTTATGCGGTATTATATTCTGCTATTTTTCATAATTCAAAATATAAGAAAAGTTTAATTAGGGATTTAAGCCAATTTCTTTACATATATTTTGTAAGATAGTTGTCAAATTCATAGATAAATTTAAAAATATGTTGTGACTTATAGGGGGTGATCAGTTTTTAGACAGTCTAAGAGTAAACAACTTTAAATTTTGAATTTATATGAAGAATCACGTAAGTATTACTCCCATTATTCTAGCATTTATGCTCGTATCCCAAATGGCATTTGGGCAGCAAAAAATAGGTGTTAGATTTTTCCAAGGATTTCAAAACCAATCCACAGAATCCAAGTATTTGGTCAATCCAGACAACGCCGTCGAATATAAAATCGATATTGGAACGATTAGCAACTCAAGAACTGTAGGTCTTTTTTCACAATTTGAATTCGGCTTTATCTATCTACAACCAGAATTTTTATATACAAACTATTCTGTAAGTTATGACTTCGAAGATTTTCAAGGTGAAGGAGGAAGCACCATGCAAAACATTGTAGAAAATCGACAACAATTTGATGTCCCTGTTAATGCCGGTGTAAAGTACAAAGGTTTCCGAGTTGGTGGGGGCCCGATTTTCCACTTTGCTCAAGAGTTCGAGTCAAATCTAGCAGAGCTAAGAAATATCACATTAAAGAAGAAAGATTTTTCCGCAGGATTTCAAGGAAGTCTAGGTTATGATTGGAAAATCTTTCACTTTGACCTAAGATATCAAACCGATTTCAACGCAGTTACAGATCATATTCAATTTTCTCAACGAGGATTAAAAATGAGAGCGAATACTTCTAGTGTTCAATTAGGTTTAGCCGTAGCACTTGGAAGAAAATAAGATAAAGAATACTACGCTTGTGAAGTAGTAGGCGTACTTGTGAAACGCCAATGTGCCCCTGTGAAGCATATAAAGTCCGCACTTGTGAAGCGGCAAGAGTATAATCCACTCAGCACTTGTGAAGCAAAATGGATTAAGTAAGCAACCATACTTGTGAAATGGAATCTTACATCTCTAATGAGATCATTTATTTAAATATAGACAACACTTGTGAAGTTGTCTAAAAATAAAAAGCCTCTGTTCCCAAAACAGCGGTTTTTTTTATGTCCTATTGTTACATATTGTATGCTTTAGTGATCTTATACAGTTGAAATGGTATTTATATGCATCATGAATAAAACGCATTTGGAATGATATAATGTCTGCATGAAGTAATCGATGATTAAAATCGACTCAACCTTGCAACGATTGAATATCTAAATGCATATAAGTACATACATGGAGGCCGCTTTGATTTTTACGTTTAAATCAGGAGTTCGATTTTAAAAAGTCATAATGATGACTTCGAATCCATACCCCTAAAAACAGATAAAGAAAAAGTGCTTTTGTCGCAGGTTAATACTAATGATGGAAGTTGATAATTTTGGGCACCAAAATGTATTTTAAAACGTTTTAATTATAGATACACATCTTTTTATTAAAAAAATATATAATATAAAAAACTTTTAAATCTGATGGAATAAGATATGTCAAAATCCACACATCGCGATATAGGATCAAACAATATATTATTCTGAATTTTACAACATATACCGCATAACTTCTGATTTTAATTTTGTAAAATCAATGTTAACATTACTTTAATTTGTTTGCAGGTGCAACTATTAGCTATATTATGTCTTATATTTGCGGCAACAAACAATAAAAAAATAAACAAACAATTAAATTTTTTATCAAACACACATTTTAAAACATTATCACATGAAATTAAGAAACATTTTCACCTTCGCTCTTGCCTGTATGATGGCATTCAATACGATCCAAGCACAAAACAAACTTGGAGTAAAAGTAGAGTACGGATTAAACGCTGTACCAACTCAATCTACATTCTTAGTAAATGAGTTCAATCAAGTAGAACACGAATTAAGCATTGTTAGTGCTACACCAGCCCAATCTATTGGCCTTTATAGCGCTTTTGATTTCGGTTATATCTTCCTTCAACCAGAAGCTTTGTACACATCATACTCGATGAACTTTGAAATCGAGAACTTCAATAGCCAAGTAGATGCGCCGAGTACATTGACCGTTACTGAAAAGATTCAACAATTTGATATCCCTGTCTATGCTGGCGTACGTTATAAATTTCTTAAATTCGGTGCTGGCCCCGTATTTCATATTGGCCAACACATTGAATCTTCTTTTTCTGACTTAGGAAAGTTAAGCGTAAAACCAGCTCAAATTAGTGCAGGATTTCAAGCAGGAATTGGATTGGATTTAAAATATGTAAATGTAGACGTGAAGTACCAACGCGAATTCAATTCCGTTACAGATCATATTGAATACAATAGCCAACCGGTAGGAATTAAGTCTAGTTTGAGTGGAATCCGAATAGGAATTGCCTTCAATATTGCCAAATAACATCGAGTAGATTCAGGACCACAGAGTCCTTCTATATACACATAAGTCTATCATCTCCCCACAGATGATGGACTTTTTTTATGCCAACTTCTGCCTTGGATCGATCAAAATATAAAATAAATCTGTCAAAACATTGATCAACACAAAGAGACTGGATGTAAAAATGATGCAGGCTAAGATTACAGGAACATCGTAGCTTAATAAAGCATTTACGGTTAAACTTCCCAAGCCTTTAAAATTGAAAACCGTCTCTACAAAAAATGCACCGGCTAATAAAGAGGCGAACCATCCCGTCACGGCGGTTGTAATCGGATTCAAGGCATTCCTGAAAGCATGCTTTTTTATTATTTGGGCGTAAGCCAAACCTTTAGCCTTTGCTGTTTTGATGTAATTGGCATTCAAGACATCCAGCATAGAAGATCTTGTTATTTGTGTAATCACTGCCAAGGGTCTTATTCCCAATGCAATCGACGGTAAGATCAAGTTTTTCCATACTATAATATCATTTCCCAATTCGTCTAGCTCAAAAATACTGCCTTGAATATTTAGGCCTGTGTATTGCTGTAAATAATAGGCAAAAACAATGGCGACCACCATCGCCACAACATAGCTGGGTAGAGAATAACCAATGGAGCTCAGCGCAATTATTAATCGATCCAGAGCTGAATCATAACGGATCGCTGATATAATTCCGAAAATGATACCAATCATCAGGGCAAGTCCAAAAGAACTCATGGCTAAAATCAGCGTAATCGGAAAGGCTTCTTTGATCATCTCCACCACCGGCCTACCTGACTGATAAGATTCTCTTAAATAAGGAAATTTCAAAACGAGTGTTCTTGTTTCCGATTCCATCAGGTTCATATAATTATATCCCAAGGTCTCTAATCGTTCTTTTCGAATCCATTGTACGGGTGATATATCCCCCAAATATCTGAGCAGTTGTTTTGATAATGGATCATCCAGTCCGAGTTCTGCCCGTTTGGATTCAACGGTCTGTACATCAACACGCTGTCCAAAAGTTAATCTCGCCGGATCTACTTGCCCCATGTAAATCAAGGACGAAATCGCCGTTGCTACTAACACTATCACGAGCAATCCGTATAAAAAACGGGAGAGAATTAACTTTAATACCTGCATATCGTCCAATAATAAATACAAGTATACAATTAAATGTATGGTCTTGCTCTTTGCATTCTTAATAATTAAATATTCCCTGCTCCTCTATCCACTATTTTTTTCTCATTTTCGCAGAACTTTAACGCTAGGATGCTGTTCAAGTACAAAATAAAAACGAACATGACTGTTGACCATAAAGAATTCGAAGTTTTCCCTCAACTTTCGGCACGGGATCAAGCTTATCAGCGTCAAGATAAAGCGCTTCGACCCTTTTATACATATGACTTCGAATTTGATGTATTCAAACAGGTCATTGAAGATAGAAAACAGTTTCCTGTAGATCGATCGCTATTGGTCGAGGAATTACGAAAAGCATATCACGGCATTCGTCATTCTGATGAGGTGGCCGCTAACATTAGCCTATTACAGCAAGAAAATACATTTACCCTCATCACAGCACATCAACCTTCACTGTTTACCGGACCTCTATATTATATTATTAAAATAGCCAGTACCATTCATTTGGCTCGTAAATTAAACCAGACGTACAACTCTTACCAATTTGTGCCTGTTTTTATTCTTGGTGCGGAAGATCATGACTTCGAAGAAATCAATCATACGTACTTATTTAACAAAAAGATAGAATGGCAACGAGCAGCTTCGGGTTCTGTGGGCAGATTGAATTTAGAAGGCCTTGGTGAAGCACTGGAAAGTTTAAAAACTATATTGGGAACGAGTGAAAACAGCCAAGATCTTCAAGCTAAAATGGACTACGCTTTTGAGCATGCGAAGAATTATGGTGAATTCAGTTTTTTATTAACCCAACAGTTATTTGATGCCTATGGATTGGTCATCGCCAATTTCGATAACAAGGCTTTTAAAAAGCAATTTTCCCCGATCATCAAACGTGAAATCAACGAACAATTTTCGAAGCGTCATATTGTAGAAACTCAGCAACAATTAATAGAAGCGGGCTTCTCTGATCAAGCATATGCCCGCGACATCAATTTCTTCTATTTAAGCGATCATAAACGATCACGTATTGAATTGATCGATGGGACCTTCCAGATATTAGATACCGATTTATCTTTCAGCTTGGAAGAAATCAATCAAGAGATCGATCAGCATCCAGAACGATTTTCTCCCAATGTAATCATGCGACCTTTATATCAAGAATCCATCATGCCCAATTTGGCATACATTGGGGGCGGTGGAGAATTGGCCTACTGGACCGAAAGGAAATCACAATTCGAAGATGCAAAGGTTTTTTTCCCGATGTTGATACGTAGAAACTCTGTCTTATGGATTCCTGCTAGAGTGCTGAAACAAATGCAGAAGCTAGCATTAAGCATAGAGGATTTAACAAAGGAAACGGATTTATTGGTGAAAGAGTTTGCCCTTCGCGAATCAGAACATGATATAGATTTTAGTGAGGCATACAGTAATTTAGAGGGGGCTTACGCCCAAATAGTAGACCTTACAAAGTCCATCGATGCTTCCTTGGCTCCAAAGATTGAAGCTATGAAAGCCAACCAAATCAATGGCCTTGAAAAATTAAAGGGACGATTGATCAAAAGCATTAAACAAAAACAAGAAGTTTCCCTAAACAAGGTTCGTAAATTACAAGATGCTTTATTCCCAAGCGGCAGTCTTCAGGAACGAAAAACCAACTTCATGGAATTTTATCTCACAAACGGTCAACAAATGTTAGATATCTTAATCGAACATTGCGATCCTTTCGAAAAAAGATTTCTTATTATTCAAGAAGATTAACTGGCTGGGCGATCATAATAGATCGTTACATCCGCTAAATCGCGCATAAAGTCTACATTTCCAACCTCCACTCGATTGATTACCAAGCCGGTTCGCTCTTCCAAATCAGCTTTTAATTCGTCATAATTTTCGGGTTTGACGTTCTGAATGTTTTCATAGACAATGGATTTCGATTCCTCATGGCGAACTAATCTAAATATTTCAAGTAAGCCTATCGAAGCAATAATGATAATATTTCCTCCAATGATCTCGGCATAACTCATTTTAGAATTTGCCAAAGAGTTGATCACAGATACACCAATTACCACGAAGAGGTAGGTCATTTCATTGATTTCAATGGAATTGGTTCGATATCGAATAATCCCGAAAATCGCAAACAGCCCGAGCGCCATCCCTAAATCGAGTTCGTATTTCTTCAAGGTAAAACATAGAAAAAACACGATGATACTGATCATGTAATAGGTAAACAGATAATCTTTATGTTTTGAATACCTGAAATAAAAAAAACGAATAATCACACTCGTAAAAAAGAGATTCAGAATAAATCTGAATATCATTTTGTAAAAATCATCATCAAATACAGGTATTCCTAAAAAGTCCATTTATGCCGTTATTTTTTTGATTCTTAATAATTTAGGTTTAAATCGATTGTACTTTAAGTGCTCAAACAATGATATCATACCGATACAATACTTACTGAAGCCATATTTATATACAGATCTTTTTCTCAAGGCTTTTACAATGGTGGATTTTTGATTGAAGCGCTCTTGTTTGAGTTCTATAATGACGATATTGTCTAGATCTTTTCGTTGATCACCCATGGTAAAATGAAGATTGAGATCAATGGTTACGCGTTCCTTTTCTTCGGTATTAACCAAGGTAATACGCTGAAATCCATTCCATAAAGAAGGGCGGAGATCGAGTTCATCTCCAATTACTTGATCAACGAATCGTTTGGAATGGTCGGATAAGTTAAGTTCAAATTCATCGATTCGAATTCTAGATTTATCCGTATTCCCTTTGCCATCTTTCTTCTTAACCTCCAAAAAGAATAGGTCTGAATCTACATATTGACGGATTCGCACTTTGGTACGTCGTATTTTTCCATTGTGATGATCGAAGTAGAACTTGTACTTTGGCGTATCAAAATACAAAGACTTATATGATAAAATTCGGGAATTATTGATTTCTAAGACCTTATACTTATCGCCTATAGATTTTAATAAATCAGGCAACTTATCTGCACGAAGCAGAAATTTTGTATCGACTCGCTTCAATAGGGCCACTATGTCCATTTCGAACAAGGTAATAGGCTTGAAGGAAGCTATGATGTCTGATATTAGAGCTTTCAATAATTAGATATTAGTAACACGAAACTACTAAAATATAAAGAAGAACACGCGGGTACGCGATGAATTATTGCTCCTGAGTAACCGTCGATTCAAACACGGCTAAAATATCCGTTAGTTTTTGTTTTAATTCGCTCCTATCCACAATAAAATCCAAAAATCCGTGTTCTAATAAGAATTCGGATGTCTGAAATCCTTCGGGCAAATCTCTTTTGATGGTTTCTTTGATTACTCGTGGACCTGCAAATCCTATCAAGGCTTGTGGCTCAGCCATATTAATATCTCCCAACATGGCGAATGAAGCACTTACTCCACCGGTGGTAGGATCCGTCAAAAAGCTAATGTATGGTATTCCAAGTTTTGCCAACTGAGATAGCTTCGCTGAGGTCTTCGCCATTTGCATTAATGAAAAGGCCGCTTCCATCATTCTCGCTCCACCAGATTTAGAAATAATCATGAACGGCGTTTTTTCTGCGATGGCTAAATCAATTCCTTTGGCAATTCGTTCCCCTACTACACTCCCCATTGATCCACCGATAAAACTGAAGTCCATCGCTGCAATAATCAAGGGTTTACGCCCCACTTTACCTTTTGCCACAGTAATGGCATCCGTTAGACCCGATTTTTTATACGCCGCTGTTAAACGGTCCGGGTAGGTTTTGACATCTGAAAATTCCAAGGGATCGACGCTGACTATATCATTGAAATGAAGACTATATTGTCCATCAAATATTAGATCAAAATAATCATGAGATCCGATACGCGTATGATGATTACATTGTGGGCACTTGTAGAAATTATCTTTCAAATCTTTGATTGTGCTCGTTTCTCCACAGTTCTTGCACTTATGCCATAATCCATCCGGCGCCTCTTTCTTAAATTTGGTCGCTGTTTGTATACCGTCCTTTAGTCTTTTAAACCAACCCATAGATGAAATTTTCGACCGTAAAAGTAAAGATAAATTCAACTCATACAACCGATTTGTTAAAAAAATAGATCAAATTTACTGCTTTTGTAAATCTAGATAACGCTTTGATGAATATTCGAGTTTGTATTATTGGTTATGGAAGAATGGGCAAGGCCATAGAATCTATATTGGCCCTACACCACTGCTCTTTACATAGTATTATTCAACGAGAAGAAGATTGGAACAAACCAGGTGTTTTGGATTGCGACGTAGCGATTGATTTTTCCTTGCCGCATACAGCAAAAAACAATATTCTACAATGTATCAAAGCACATGTTCCAGTGGTCAGTGGAACCACTGGTTGGCTCGATGAAATGGATTCGATCAAAAACGCCATTAAAGCACATCCACAAGCTGCCTTTCTGTACGGAAGCAATTTTTCCTTGGGTATGAATTTGTTTTTTAAGATCAACACTTTTACTGCCAAGCTTATGCAATCAGATCCGAGCTATCACATTTCTATGACAGAAGTACATCACACTAAAAAATTAGATGCACCTAGCGGTACTGCAATCCGATTAGCCAATGATATTATAGATATCCATCCTAACTTGGATTCTTGGGTAAATGAAACTAGCAGTTCGCCGCAAGCCTTAGACATCATCTCAGAACGTATTCCAGATGTACCTGGCACACACAGGATTCACTACGAAAATGAAATCGATTCCATTCAAATAGAACATATTGCCAAATCCCGACAAGGTTTTGCTCAAGGAGCTGTATTGGCCGCGAAATGGTTGGTAGGCAAAACAGGTTTCTATAACATCGGCGATTATGTAGACGACCTACTGAGGAAGAATCTTTGATTATATCCCAGATGGATAGTGTATATTTGTAGGCTCGAATGATTAGTCCAAAGTCCATAGAAATAGTAAAAGAAACGGCTCGAGTCGAAGAAGTATTAGGTGAATTTATCGATTTGCGTCGTGCTGGTGTCAACATGAAAGGGGTCTGCCCATTTCACGATGAAAAAACACCTTCTTTTGTTGTTTCTCCCGCCAAAGGCATCTATAAATGTTTCGGTTGTGGAAAGGCAGGTGACTCTGTTCGCTTTCTTATGGATCATGAAAAGCTTAGTTATCCAGAAGCTATCCGGTGGATTGCCGAAAAATACAACATTGAGCTCGAAGAGACCGTTGTCAGTGATGACGTCAAAAAAGAAATAGAAAAAAAAGAATCTCTCTTTATTATCAACGAATTTGCACGTAAGCTTTATCACGAGCATATGATGCAAACAAGGGAGGGTAAAGCCATCGGTCTAGGCTATTTCAAAGAACGTGGTTTCTTAGAAAAAACCGTTAATCAATGGGGCTTGGGATATGCACCAGGAGAACGAGATTTCCTTAAAAATGAACTAAAGAGAAATGGTTATAAGCTTCATCTAGCCGAAGAAATCGGTCTCTTAAAGCCCGATAAAGATTTCTTTCGCTCGCGGATTATCTTTCCTATTCGGAATTTAAGTGGAAAGGTTATCGGCTTTGGAGCTCGAACACTGAGCAGTGATAAAAAAATACCCAAGTATTTAAATTCTCCTGAATCCGAGATTTACAATAAACGAAAAACGCTGTTCGGGCTTTATTTTAGTAAAACGGAGATTCGTAAAAAGGATAATTGTTTTCTAGTGGAGGGGTATACCGATGTCCTCAGCTTGCATCAGAACGGCATTGAAAATGTAGTAGCTTCTTCGGGGACATCTCTTACCAGTGATCAGGTCAAACTGATCAAACGTTTTACGGAAAATATGACCGTCTTATTTGACGGAGATAATGCCGGAATCAAAGCAGCCCTTAGAGGACTTGACATTATTCTTGAACAGGATGTAAATGTTCGTCTTGTTCTCCTTCCAGAAGGAGAAGATCCTGATTCCTATGTTAGAAAGGTAGGCAGTTCTGCCTTTCATCAATATATCGAAGATCACGCCAAGGATTTCATACTATTCAAAGTAGATCTGCTGCTTCAGGAAGCTGGCAATGATCCAATCAAGCGATCTAAAGTAGTCAAAGATATCGTACATTCGATTTCAAAAATTGCCGATACCCTCAAACGAAATGAGTATATCAAATTATGTTCGAAACTGCTGGACATTTCTGAGAAAATTATCAATAATGAAGTCAATGGGCTGATCAAGTCCAACATCCAGAAAGAGCAAGCGAAACTAAATCGGCCTGTATTTCGATCCGAAGAAGATTGGAAAAAAGATTCCGGTCCGAAAGTGGAAAAACCGGTTGAAAAAAGCTTTGATAGCGAATCGGATGAAGCTCAGGAAAGAGATATTGCCCGCATTATCATCACCATGGGCGATAAATTAATCGATGAGGATAAAAATATTCAAGTCGCGGATTATATATACACCAATATTGTAGGCATCATCGAAACCTTTGAAAACCCATTGTATGCTGATATCGTTCAGGAAGTTCGAAATGCTTTTGAAGATGGAAAATCTGTAACACCTTCTTACTTCTTACATCATCATCGGGAAGACATCCAACATCTGGCCATAGACCTTAGTGCAGAAAAATATATCTATGCAAATTGGAAACAACGAGGTATCGAGCTCCAAACGCAAGATATGCCCGAGAAAAATCAAATCAAAGATTCTTGGCAGGCCATTTTAAGGTTAAAAAGTCGAAAGCTTCAAAAGATATTAAAGAGTACAGAAATCAAGATTTCTGAAGCTGCTACAGAGAATAGTCCAGACTTAGATATCCAAATCAAGGCTTACATGAAATTGAAAGAAGATTTGGCTCAGATTAACAAAATCCTTGGTACCGTTGTTTTGAAATAATATTACAAA
>JAHDFB010000043.1 GCA_020628475.1 Saprospiraceae bacterium
TGGATTTTTTCCATCCGACCAAGCAAAGTATACCGGTTTGTGATCTATATATACGACCTGTGGCATTTCCGTTTTACCATTATTGAATACAAAGGGCATGACCTGAGTAATAGAATCCGGAGCCTCCAGATAATTTCGATAGAAACCCTTACCCGGATATAAAAAGCGATAATATTCGATACTATCTAGTGCTGCTATTTCTTTCCATTGTCGATAATCAAATTCGTATTTTCTGGATCGGTTGATCGAAGATTCTTCAAAGTCTCGAATAGCTTGTTTGTATTTTTTTCTTTCTTCAAAGGTTTTGATGCTTGGCGCCTCGAAACCGAACTTATCAGTAAGGCTATGCGCTAGAATTGCAGCGTTTTTAACGGGTTTGCCTTTAGCGTCCGTTAATTTGATTTGAATGTCTACGGTTTCTCCGGGATAGATCTTGTCAGGATGATCAATATCTAGATGCAATTGGTTACGTAGATTAGTCATCACATAATTCTGTACTTTCATCTGATTTCCCCACTTATATCGAATCATGAGAGTATAACTATGTTTGCCAGGCTTGTTTCGTTTCAAGCGAAGTGAAGTATCATATCCACGCTGAATTTCTTTGCCATTCATGTATAAGAAATAGGAAAAAGGAATGGATCGAGGATTCGAACTTACAATGACCAAAGAATCATGATCGATATGATGATCCATATGCAGTAAATCCGGATAACTGTTAAGATTAAGGCTGAAGTTTCTGTTATTGAAGGTAAATTGATATTGGTCAACTCTGGGATCAATCTCGATAGATTGATGACTGCTTATTTCTTTTTCGTAGTGTACTAATGGGTATTTGATGCGAAGAAGGCCTTGTGTAAGGACTTCTTTCCCGTCTTGATAGTAGCGCAGGCGAATACTGTCTTGACTTAGTTCATAATCTAATTTCTCTCGTTTTGAATAATAGATATACTCTTGTGTGGTCGTCTTTTCTTTCCCTTCTTCATTTTCCAAGCGAACTTCTAGTATGTATTTAATAGAAGCATTCGGGAAAAAGTTGGAATCTATGGGAAATAAACTGATTCCAGATGGGTCGGTCTGGATCATGGTATCCAATAGCTGAAAAGGGATAAAAACAAGGGTATCTTGATATGAAAGTGGTGTAATCAGATTGCATTTCACATGTAAGGTTCCATCTAAAATAGGTAATTGATTTTCATCAAGCGTTTTTATTTTCCAAGAAAAACGTTCTCCATAATCATGCGTTGTTTCTTCATTTACTAGTTCTACATTCAAGTTTGAGAGATCATATTGTTCATACTTAAAAACCTTGGTAGCTATGACTCTTTTGTTTTTCGTTTTTAAGCGTAGGGTATAATTTTTGTCCAACAGAAGATCGATGTCTTTTCCAAGTACAAGCGATAGATTGTAAGATCCTAAGGTGTCAGGAGCGATTGTGACGAGATGCTTTTCTTGCCATTTTTCTTCCTTGTCAATTCCAAAACCATGTACATAAATCATGACCGAATCGGTATGATATTTGTTTTTGTGATTGAGTAAAAAAGCATTGTATTGTAGGGTATCTCCTATTTTATATTTTGGTTTACTCAGTGCATGATAGGCCGGGAATATGTGGGCGGGCTCTTTGGATACATGTAAAGCTCGGCTCACTTTGATTTGTATACGCCGCCCTTCATTAGCGAGGTAATACCAAAGGTTTCCTTGTTTGTTTGCATAATGTAGCCTTTTTAAATAGTAATATGCCGCACGAAAAGGGTAGGCGATCTTTCTATATACGATCCATGACATCAAATAGGCATGCAGATTATGTAAGCGATGCTCTTCTATTTTGAAGTAGTTTTTATGACCTAAATAATCGACAACAACGATTCCTTTTCTTCTGGATTTTGGAAGTCGAAAGCTCTTGGTTTTTTGATCAAAAGGCATTTTTTTATGACCAATATGAACGATGGCATCTTCAATAATTTGGTCATCGATATCGTGAAATTGTAAGACTAAATCGGTACTATTGTCAATCAGCGACATAGAACTATTATTGGAAGCAAATAATTCCAATTCTAATTCATTTTCTTCAGGATGTGCAATTAGGTAGTGTCCAATGGGTAGATTTGATTTGTTGAATTGTACATAGCTCGCAAAGTCTGGAAACGTTTCCATGAGATCGTTAAAAAAACCGTCGTCAATATCCACCAGACTGGTACGATACAATTGATCGGCTTGTGCTTCATCGAGTCTAAAAATGTAATAGCCCGTTTGATACGACTGTGTTAATAGCTTGTTTTGGGCTTGTATAAATAATGTGAATAACAGAAAGTAGAAAGTGCATAGTATTCGCATATTTATTAAGTTTCGAGTGAGTGAATGAAGCTATTTGATCAGCGTCATTCAACTTCACGACGAAGCACTTCTAATAATTACCTAAGACGATCGTCATTTTTGTGAGGACATATGTCGGAAATGACAATTCTTTGATGCCCAAGACGCACGCTGGACATTTCTACGAATCAAGATCGTACTGCGTAAAGGATGGTAAGGGCCAAGGCATGAGCCGTTGGTCACGGAGCATCGCGCAGTGATGAAACCCTGAACAGCCTGACCGCTGCCGCATGGAATGCAGGCAGGGGATACGCCCTCTTATTTTAACCATTTAATATTACAACCCATACTTGGATATTGAGGCTCGGCAATTGCCTGACCTTCACGTATGGCGTCCAAGGCTTGACGTAAATCTTTGCCAGTCAATGGAACATTATTTCCAGGCCGACTGTCATCTAAACGCCCGCGATAGACCAATAGATCTTCTTGATCAAACACATAGAAATCGGGTGTGCATGCAGCATCATAGGCTTTGGCAACTTCCTGCGTCGGATCATATAAATATGGGAATTGGAAGTTTAAGCTTTTACTCAATTCGGCCATTTTATCTGGACTATCTGCCGGGTAGTTGATCACATCGTTGCTGCTAATGGCTACAAAACCAAAGCCTTTTTCACGATACTCGTTAGAAACCGCCAACAACTGATCAAATACATGTATGACGTAAGGACAATGATTACAAATAAACATCACGACTGTTCCAGATTCGCCTTTAACGTCTTGAAAACGGATCTTATTTACGGTAACTACATCGGTCAATGAAAATTCGGGAGCTTTGATCCCGAGATCTAACATATTACTTGGTGTTAATGCCATTTTTTACTTTTTACAATGTTGATTGATTCCTAATATATATTTTTCTACGACACCTATTTCAACGGCGGTCTCACTCCCTTGAAATCCTTTAATCATATGATCATTCATATCTTGTTCTGCTGTCTGAAGATATTGATTGGCTACGGGTAGGTATGACCAATGCCATTTTTCTTCGTTGTACCCGTGAGGACGTTGCTCGTCTTTGGCGGTATAGGGTTGGCAAAACCCATATTGAGCGGCATTTTTTTGCAACCACTCGTACTCTTTTTTACCTTTTCCAGACTCGAAGTAACTATTTTCAAAGGCGTTCAAATCGATATCCGTGCCCCAATGATGCCGGCTTGTTCCAGGCATACTCGAATATTCTAGGATCTTCAGTGCTCGTTGTTTGTGATCGGGCATCGTTTCGTTCATTGCCTGGCCATCCACGGCTCGTTGCCCTGTCCATTTACGTTCCCAAATTCCTTTTTGATAGATAAAGTTGCGCGTCGCAGATTTGATCGTCAATTGAATTCCATCTTTCTGCGCATGATTCCACATATTGATGAAAGCTTCATAAGCTTGACGATGCATCCAACGATTGGATTGATCGGCATATTTCACATCGATAATGACGAAATCTTCATGATGATTCGGTTCAAACTTACCCATTACCTCGTCGAGTGTTTTCATTGTTTTTGGACTTGTAGATTGATCGATAGGTACGTCTATTTTTTTCGCAATCTGAGCTGTTTTAACCTGTGTTTTCAAGGCTGGAGTCTTATCTTCTTTACAAGCAAGAAGAAAGCATATACTCAGGGTAAATAGATAAATGATTCTCATGAATTATACTTCCGTCACACCTTGTTGGTAACCCAATAATTTTTTCTCTTCAATCAGATCTGCCAGTACTTTTGGAACCATGGCTTGCCATCCATCTTCGCTATTTGCAATCATTTCAAAAACTCTATTCGGGAAGATATGCAATAAGTCTTCGTTGTAGTTTTCAATTTCAACAATCTGATGACTATCCAGTAAATGTTGGTACAAAAATTTAATACCATCTGGAACGGGAAGATTCTTAGCATTGAGCAGGCCGCCTCCGTTTTCTTGTTGAGCCGGGTAGACGTAAATTTTAATATTCCGAGTAAACAGCTCTCCAAAAGCTACCAGTAACCGACCGTCGCTATTGTTGTAATACTTTTCGTTTATGATTTCTAACAACTCATGCGCACCAATAACCAGCCCTAGATTTTTGATTTTATAATCATTGAGATAGTTGATCAACATCTGATGGTTGGAACAATTGGATACGATGACCGTGTGCCCCAATCCACAAAGCATCTCCGTACGATCTAAGAAATCTTTCTCATCCACACTACCCGAAGATTCTAGACTGTCCAAGGTCAACTCGGTCAAAATGAATGATTTTTCTGGATCGACATCTTTTTCTTGAATAAATTGTTCGAAACTGGACTTAAAGACATCGTTGGTCACTAGGGTAGGCGGGCGGAAATTTCCGCGCACTACCATCAGTGATTTTTTATATAAAAACTCTGAAGCGTGCTGTGCTCGTTTATCAGGACCAAAAATCGCCACATCCGTCAATCCATATTTGACTAAGTATAGCGAAAGGATTCGATCGTCGATATCTTTGAATTCAGGACCTGATAATCGGATCATATCGATGCTGACTCTACCTTCTAATCCATCTAACAGGGAACGAACAAATTTGTCTAAATCATCGTAATAATGATAGCAGGCATACAACATATTGACTCCTAAAATACCAATGGCTTCTTGTTGAAGTCGATTATCTATATCATGCATTTTTACGTGGATGATCAGGTCGTTTGGATCCGAACAAGGTTTCAGTTGGAAACGTATGCCCAACCAGCCATTTCCTTTGATGGTTTTTGCATAATTGATCGCCGCTACGGTATCCGCGAATACAAAAAAGGTAGTATCAATTCTGCAGGTAGAAAGTCGTTCATCTAATAAGTTGTACTCGTGGTCCAACATAGTATATACCCGATTTTCACACACGTATCGGCCTGATTTTTCCGGGCCGTAGATTTGATCGGAATAGATTTTATCATAGGCGGACATGGTTTTGGCAATGGTCCCTGCTGCCGCACCAACTTGAAAGAAAATTCTTGCTACTTCTTGTCCTGCTCCTATTTCTGCGAAAGTACCATAAATGCTTTTGTTGAGATTTATTTCTAGTGCTTTCTGCTCTGTTTTAAGAATTGTATGCTCCAAGTTCATATGATAAACGTCTATTTTTTATGTTTTGATTGTCATTAAATGTGTCGCTATGCCTGAATTTGCCCTTGATACGAGCGCATTCCTTGGTGACTTGATAAAATCACCAATATTGTAACGCTTGTTGCTGGATAAAGATTCCGTAAGGGGATCATTTTTCTTGGTTGATTCGCTCACGTATTGTAAGTCGTCATCCAGCTAATTTGTGATCTATAAAAAAAGCCCTGACTATGGAGCAGGGCTTTTAGATTTTTTATTTGAATGCATTGATTCCGGTCACATCCATTCCTGTGATCAGGAGGTGAATATCGTGTGTACCCTCGTAGGTAAGAACCGTTTCAAGATTCATCATATGCCGCATGACTGGATATTCGTTCGTGATTCCCATACCGCCGTGGATCTGTCTAGCTTCTCGAGCGATTTCTAGTGCCATGTTGACATTGTTTCTTTTGGCCATAGAAATCTGCGCTGGTGTAGCCTTGCCATCATTTGCCAAGGTACCCAATCTCCAAGCCAACAATTGAGCCTTGGTGATTTCAGTAATCATTTCAGCTAATTTCTTTTGTGTCAATTGGAATCCAGCGATTGGCTTACCAAATTGTACACGTTCTTTTGAGTATCGTAGTGCTGAATCGTAGCAATCAAGTGCGGCACCTATTGCACCCCAAGCGATTCCATAACGTGCTTTACTTAGACAAGATAAAGGACCTTTCAAACCTTTTACGTTCGGTAAGATGTTTTCTTTTGGCACACGTACGTCTTCAAATACCAATTCTCCTGTTATGGATGCTCTTAATGACCATTTTCCATGTATTTCTGGCGCAGAGAATCCCGGCATGCCTTTTTCAACGATTACACCGCGGATGATACCTTCTTCGTCTTTGGCCCAAACTACAGCAACGTCAGCTACCGGTGAGTTTGTGATCCACATTTTTGCACCATTGAGGATGACGTGATCGCCATCATCTTTGATATTGGTGATCATACCACTTGGATTTGATCCGTGGTCAGGTTCTGTCAGTCCGAAACATCCGATATATTCTCCCGAACCGAGTTTAGGAAGATATTTCATGCGTTGTTCTTCGGAACCGAATTTATAGATTGGATACATGACCAATGATCCTTGTACTGAAGCCATTGATCGAACACCAGAATCACCTCTTTCGAGTTCTTGCATGATGATTCCATATGCGATTTCGTCCATGCCGCCACCGCCGTATTGTTCTGGTAGAGAAGGCCCGAAAGCACCGATTTCCGCTAGTCCTTTAAACAAGTGGTAAGGGCATTCTGCTCTATTAGAATAATCTTCGATGATCGGAGAGACTTCTTGTTTTACCCATGCGCGTACTGCATCTCGAGCCAACAAGTGATCTTCTGATAATAAGGCATCCACACCGTAATAGTCATGACCTTCGTATTGGTCCGTTTTTTGAGAAACGGTTACCGTTCCATTTGAAGTATGATTCATTGATTAGGTTTTTTTCGCAAAAGTAGAAAATAAAACAGTTTCGCCTTGATTCGTTCGTGTCATTTTTCAGTATAAATACTATGTTTTTATGGGCGATCATGTCGTCTGTATGAATAATCATACCAACGACCTGCGGGTGATTCGCTGTTTCGTGGCCTCATCCCCGCATCACTGGCGTTCTTTGGGGACAGCTTCGCTGCAGCTACTCCCCCTATCGCAGCAGCAGATTCGTCTGATAACGTTATTAAAATTCGAGTAGTGTACGAATATGTGTGTCGTACCAATCTGCATCTTGACTTTTATGGTAGATATTGTACATCAGGTTGGTATCTTTCTGTGCTAGAAATACTAAGATCTCAGAATCTTCATTGAGTTGAAAATGCAGATTATAGTAGCCCAATACATGCATGACTTTCAATCGATCAGATCTATCTTCCAAATCTCCGAGGATTATATATTTACCTTGAGATAAGGCTATCTTTTTGAAATGGTATATTTCCTTTTGATTCGTTGGCGAGCAAGCTATCGCTAATAAAAGACCAGTGAGGATGATTGTTCTTATTATCATGGGTTGATTTTGTTTATACTGCCATGCTTTTTTCAACAGGTAGGATTGGACTTATTATTTCTAAAGATACTATTTCTAGAAATTTATAATTCGTACTTTCATGTGTCCGTATTCTTGTTTACATCCACCTCATTTATTTTTATAATTTGCTATTAAGAGGTAGAGCGGCGATTCTATAAGGAGCTTGGTGGAGCGACATTTTGTATGTTGGAGGAGCGGAAGTGTTAAAAGTCGGGATTTATTTTTCGTACTTCTTATCAATGTTATCTTTGTGTCAACATCTAGAAAGATTTAAAATAATATTATTACCCTTAATTAGTAGGATGGCGCTTCGGTGCTGTCCTATTTTTTTTGCGGGATTGTTAAGGGTATATGGTGAACGCCACCGTTATGTACGAGCCTGGGCATGGGGGGATTGTTGGGTTTATTGAAAACCGGGAAGAAGTGGATTTTTGGTCAGTAAGTTGTGGTACATTTGGTGTTGGAAGAAAGGGTATTATGGTGGATGATGGTATTTTTTGTTGTTTTTATGATTCATATGCAAGAAACTGGTCGATTTAATTAAATTAGGTCCTACTAGATTCGTGAGGCCCCATAATCCTTGATGTTCTATCTCTCTTTCAATACGATGATTTCCTTCACTTCGTTCTTTCGAGCATAAAAATATAGATCCCTTTGCAACACGTGACTTTATGGTATAATGAAATTTTAATCCCCTATACTTCTTTTTCTTTTGATATAAACGAATCCGCTGATTCCTCATGGATTCCATATGATCCTTCGCTTCTTGCCATGTTTCAAAATAAAAGCGTTGATAATTACTATGAACCAATACACCCGTTCTCTTTCTTCTAAAATTAACTCCGCGGACGTAGGAAGAAATAAACAACCGAATTCGTTCCGAGATTACCCTCCAAGGATCTATTTTCTCATTGGGAAATTGATCATTGATACAAACGGCCAATTGCCAACCATGCCTTGTGATAATATAATCGTGAATTTTTAAGAAGTCTTTTAAGTAGTAACCAGCATAAGTTAATAATAACTTTGCTTCCTGTATATTTTCAATATAATTGCTGTTGGCCGCAACTTTGCTTTCAAAGATGTAGAAGCCTTTTTTGTAAAATTCCTTGGTACGAATCATGATGTATGCTTTTACTATTAGTGTAATGAAGCAGGTGTTTCGTTCCTTAAAAAAGCGACTATTTATAAGAAAGTTTTCAGATGCCCATATTTGTTGATGTCTGAGCGGGTGAAAAGTCTTGCAACGTTGATGAGTATCACAAGGAGTAAAGAAAAAGTTGACAAGAAATTATTGTTGAATACTTATTTTTCGAATATATTCAATGTAAGATTGCGAAACTGAACCATCTATGGATTGGGAAAAACGCTCAATAAATTTTTCTTGTGTTCGTTCATCTGATTCATAGTTGTTCGTTGCAATGCGTTCAATGGCCATTTCGAGCTGAGCATAATCTTTCACTTCTTGAAAGGCGCCTTTATATTCCATGTAATTGTCACGATCATTGTTTTCGTAATTTAGGAGAATTACCGGTTTTTTGAAGTAAACAGCTTCGCCAGCAACGGTGCTATGGTACGTGATGAGTGCGTCCGCAGAATTTAAAACCAAATAAAGATCATCTTGACTAATTACAAAATTTGTGGTTCCAAGAGATTTGGCAATGGCCCTGTAATATGAAATGGGATTTTTCTCCCGAGGATGTGGTTTAATGATAAAGTTCAGCTGAGGAAATGTTTTACTCAACGTGAGAAAATCTTTGCCTATCATTTTTCTGCGTTCTACACCAATTTGATCCGTTTGACTGGCTAATACAATGGTTTTTCTAGAAAGATCAATGGGCGGTTCTATATTAACCATACTCTTTTTTAGAACGGGAATAATATCCGTTCGAATCTGTCCAAGAGAAGCGATTTTTGAGGCTTCGTATATTGAATGTTGATGTAATACATCCTTCCAATGAGGTCCCCATGTTATCATAGATTTGGGAAGCGGATCGTACTTTATATCTTCCTTCGAAAACATGTAATGTATATGTTCCGAATGAATAGTGCCGTGTTGAAAACCGATGGTATGGAGACCTATTTTTTTGGCTCCATTAATGAGCGACAAATGATGGTAAGAATGCTCGTGATGACAGGTAAAACTTTTGATTTTTTTCCAGTTAAAGAAACCTGCTGCTACAATTTCGCGCATATGCATCAAACAAATTAGATTTTTTTTTCGTCGTATAAACTGAATAACGGGATGCAAATCGGACTGACTGGAAGTATTGAATGCATTGTAAAGACTCCTGCATTGCAGCATCGAAAACCACAATGTCGGGTCGAATAATCTTAGAGCAAAGTAAAACTCAAAATATATAGATTTGGTCGTATAACGATTAAAGAAATAAGACCACTGAATCGTCAGTTTTTCATGGAGTTTAGGAACATAGAAGTCTGAAAGAAAAATGAAATCCTTTTCTTTCAACATGGCTCTACTGAGATATTCATTGTAATAATCGCCGCGTATTCGAGATGCAGGATTTTCAATATCTAAAATGTCTTCCAAAACATAAGGCTCCAAAGCCAGGACATGTTTGTTTTTACCGAGAAATAAAAATTGAAAAAATCCAATAGTCGCTCGCGTAAGAAAAATGATACAAAATAGTATCAGATTTTTTATTTTTCTAAGAAGTGGAGTAGAGCTTTGAGAGGGAAGATTCCAGATAATTTCTTGTTCGAATTTGTGTTGATTTCTAGAATAGATGATAAACGAATCTGTTGGTCTGGAGTCTATGACATGATGAATGAAATTTTTTTCTTTTAGAATCGGTAAGTAGTGAAAATAACTACTAAATCGTAAGTAGTGCCAATAACTTTTGTCTTCATGCTGTAACCATTGATTGATGGTTTTTCCATTAAGTTCTTTTTGACCGAATTGAACAATCTCGTCTAAACATGCTTTGCCAGCATGCGCATTAATATCATTGCTTAAGCACTGTTCATTTGGATAAGCCTGAAACTCGGAAGCTATTGAAAATATGAGGTATTCATCATTCGAAGAATATTTTTTGAGGGCTTCTTTTTCTGAATTACTAAGATCTCTTGTAATTATTATAGAAATCATTAATATTTAAATGGTTTTTTTCGTCAAAATAGTAAAAAAAGGCAACCTTTGCCTTTCACAAGATATAAAGATGCAAGTTTTAATTGTTATTCCTGCAAGAGGAGGATCAAAAGGGATTCCAAGAAAGAATTTAAGACTTCTTGGAGGTAAACCCTTGATCTATTATACCATTAAAAATGCACTTCAAATATCGACCGTACCAGTCGATGTTTTTGTTTCTTCCGATGATGATGAAATTCTTAGTGTTTCCAAGAAAATTGGTGCGGAATGTTTCAAAAGAGCGGATGTGCTCGCAGGAGATGATGTCACATTGGATTCTGTAATCTTCGATGTATATGATAATGTGAAGAAACAACGATCGAAAGATTATGATTTGATCATCACCCTTCAACCAACATCTCCTTTATTGGAAGTTTCTTCGATTGAAAAATCAATCCAATTCATGTTGGATAATCCACAAGTTGATACATTGATTTCTTGTAAAGAAGATACACATCTCTCCTGGAGTAAAGTGGATGGAGCCTTCCAACCGAATTATGAGGAAAGACTCAATCGGCAGTATTTGAAACCAGAGTATCGCGAGACTGGTGGCATATTGATCACAAGGAATCATATTATTACACCCACGGGCAGAATAGGTAAAAAGGTCCATCTCTTTGAATTAAGCAATAAGGAAACGATTGATATTGATACCTACGAAGATTGGAGTGTTTGTGAATTTTATTTAAATCGTAAGAAAATCCTTTTTGTAATTACTGGCTATCAAGAAGTCGGTTTAGGCCATGTCTACAATTCTACGTTGATTGCAAGCGATATTATGGAACATGAATTGGAATTTTTAGTAGATCATAAAAGCCAATTGGCTTTTGATAAAATTGCTAGTTTAAATTTTAAAGTATCCATCCAACAATCGGATAATATCGTGGATGATATAAAAGCTATAAATCCAGATGTAGTGATTTCTGATATTCTGGATACATCAGAGGAATATGTAGTAGCCCTTCAGAAAGCTGGAATTAAAACCATCAATTTTGAGGATTTAGGAAAAGGAGCTGCCCAGGCAGATTTAGTATTTAATGCGATTTATCCAGAGGTAGAGAAAAAAGAAAATCACTTCTTTGGACCCGATTATTTTTGTATTCGAGACGAATTTATTCTTTCGGAGCAACATGCGATTAAACCAAATGTTCAACGGGTGCTTCTTAGTTTTGGCGGAGTAGATCCTGCCAATAATACGAAGCGAGTATTAGATACGATCCTTCCAAGATGTGAAGCACTGGGCATTCAAATCGATATTGTGACTGGTTTTGGATATAAACGATTCAATGAGATTGAACAGTATACTTCAGATGTAGTATCTCTACACCGAGATGTTAAAAATATTTCCGATTTCATGTTGGCAGCAGATTTGGCATTTACATCGGGTGGAAGAACTACCTACGAATTAGCATTGATTGGCGTTCCAACCATTGTCATTTGTCAAAATAAACGAGAATTAACCCACTTTTTTGCCAATAAAAGTAATGGATTCTCCAACTTAGGTCTTTATTCTGATGTATCCGATCAGGAGATATTAGAAACGTTCAATGCTTTATTAAATTATGAAGAACGATTGAACCGGAGAGGATTAATGGAGAAAAATAAAATTCGAGAAGGTCGCCAAAATGTGGTGAAAAAAATAAAAGATTTTATCAATAATTAAGCATATGAAAATTGATCAAGTATTTGAACAGTATAATAGAGATTCGCTGATAAAACCCTATATCATTGCGGAAGCAGGGGTTAATCATGAAGGCTCCATGGAACTGGCAAAAAGACTTATCGAAGAAGCAAAAGAAGGAGGGGCGGAAGCTATTAAATTTCAAACCTATAAGGCTAAATATCTCGCTTCTAAAGACAGTCCTTCGTATTGGGATTTGAATAAGGAAAGTACGACATCACAATTTCATTTGTTTAGTAAGTACGATAAATTCTGGAAAGAAGAATATGAGGAGTTGAAGTTAGAATGCGATAAAAATGATATCGAATTTATGTCTACTCCATTTGATGTACATTCTGCCGATTTTTTAGCTGATCTCATGCCGGTCTTTAAGATATCATCTTCAGATATTACCAATATTCCTTTCATTGATCAGCTTTGCTCTTATGGTAAACCCATCCTATTATCAACGGGAGCCTCTTATCTGTGGGAAGTTGAAAGAGCAGTAGCTTGCATCAAGAAAAACGGCAATGCCTTATCTCTTTTACATTGTATTCTGAATTATCCGACGGACGACCGGAATGCGAATCTGGGAATGATCATGGATTTGAAAAAGAAGTATCCTGATGAATTGATCGGATATTCCGATCATACGCTACCGGGTGAAATGGATGTAATCTTATATGCGCATCTTTTGGGTGCTGTCATCATTGAAAAGCATTTTACTCATGACAAGAGTCTTCCTGGAAATGATCATTATCATGCTATGGATAAAGAGGATTTAAAACGATTCAAGTCAAAAATTGATCAGCTATATGGTATGTTAGGCAGTTTTGAGAAATTTTCGATACCTTCGGAGGAGCCAGCACGTGCAAATGCTAGAAGAAGTCTAGTTCTGGAGAAACCAATCAAGAAAGGAGAAAAACTGACGAGAGAACATCTTACCTGGAAAAGACCGGCTCATGGTATTTCGCCGTCTGAAATTGATCAGATTATCGGCAAAACCGTTAACACAGATATTGAGGAAGATGCAGTTTTAAAGTATAATATGATTCATTATGATAATTAAGAAGATACAAGGAAGAATCAATCAATTCTTGGACAATAGACCGAGCGTGCAAGCTCGGTATAAAGAGCAGCGTGATAAAATGCTCAACAAGGAATTTCTCCAGTCGAAGGACTACGATCAAATTATGCTGGAGTATTATAATGAATCAGAATCTGGAAATGAAGCCGAATTGAAAAACAAGAATTTTATGCATAGGCATATGAATTATCTTAAAATTCTTGGCTGTTGGAGATGGATGGGCTTATATGAAAATAAAGATAAAATCATCAATACGGTTTATCAAGGGCAAGGGATCGATTTCGGAGGAGCAGCTGGACCTGTTACAAAGAACTCAACCATTGTAGATTTTTCAACAGAAGATATCTTTAAGCGTCCTGTTCAGATTCGTAATCTGACCGATGTGACATTCAAAGCAGATTATATATTCACCTCGCACACCTTAGAACATATTCCAGACTTAGATTTGATTTTCACTCAAATGAATGATGTGATCAAAAAAGATGGTCAACTCATTATTCACCTCCCGGCATACAGTTGTGTTCGATGGAGAAATGGGCTGCATACCAATCGTAAATTCAATGATCATGCCTGGACTTTCTATTTGAATAAGGATGCAGATACTGTAGAAAACTTACAATTGTCCAATACGATGGCCATTGATCAGAAGGTGTTGGAATATTTTAGTATCGAGGAAGCAGATTATTGCGGGGATAATTCGATCATGATTTTCGCAAAACCAAAAGCCTGATCGCCTCTGGGATAAGGATAGGAGCCGCTTGTCCATGAAAAATCAAACGGATTTTTTCATGGATGACCTTAGGGAAACGGCGGATAGCCTGGGCCGTTGGCATCCCCCGTACCCCACAACATAGAATGAAGCACTCTACGCGACGAATCTTCAAGTCCATGCTCCTTAATCTTGAGTGAGCGGTTATTTTGTCGTACATTAGTATGGCTTAATGCTTTGTTATGTATAAATCGTTTTTCTATCTGATAGCCGTGGTTTCTATTGCCGCACTGAGTCTATTTTTTGTTGACTATCCATTTTCTGATTCGCAGGACACTCCACCCAAAAAGAATTGGCAAGAACCCAATGATTGGTTTTATGTTCAACGGGCTTTCCCTGATGGGAAAATTCAGGTTGATCAGTATGTAAAAGCTCGAAAGAAAGCGTTGGATATGAAGGCAGAGAATCTGAAAAGCCCACTAGATTATGTACCCGTTGAAGTACCGAATATTTCTGGAAGAGTGGTCGACATCGAAATGCTGGGTGACCAACAAACCATCTTTGCCGGAACGGCCAGTGGAGGATTATTTCGATCGACCGATCAAGGGGAGAGTTGGGAAGCTTTTTCAGATCAAGTCCCGAGCCTTTCCATTGCGGATTTGGAAATTAGCACCGATCCCAATGTGATGTATCTAGCGACGGGTGAACCAAATGCCGGCGGGGGATCCTTGGCGTATGATGGGTCTGGAATTTATAAAACTACTGATGGGGGATTGAACTGGAACCCTACAGCTTTAGACTATGTCGGTAGTATCGGCAAAATTGTTATAGATCCTGAAAACGAGGATAAAGTGATTGCGGGTCTGATGGGACGATTATTTGAAAATAATTCCGAGCGAGGAATTTATCTAACGACAGATGGAGGTGCGACATGGCAACAGACATTATACATCAATGATAGTACAGGTGTTATCGATATTGTGATGGATCCGATGGACGCCAATATCGTCTATTGTGCTACCTGGACGAGGGTGCGACGTCCGGCTTATAGAGATTATGGTGGAACGGGATCGGGGATATTCAAATCAACGGATGGAGGCTTCACTTGGAATCTCCTTGATGCTTATCCGAATAATCAAGAAAATCTGGGAAGAATTGGCCTGGCGATGTCTCAAAATTTGGAACAGAATAAATTGTATGCTATTTCATCTTTGGGCAATGGTCCATTGAATAGCTTTTCAGTATCGGATGACGGTGGGGAATCTTGGGATCAAAAATCCATTGATGATTTGGAAGACGTACCTTTTATGTGGTGGTTTGGAAGTCCGACAGTAGATCCGACGGATGAGAATAAAGTATTTTATCCGGGCTTTGTACTACAGTATACTGAAAATGGAGGGAATTCTTGGAATGATATTCAATCCACTATACACGTGGACCAACATTCGACCTACGTACATCCGGCTAACCCAGATTTGGTATTGGTCGGAAATGATGGTGGTGTCTATAAATCGCAAGATGGAGGCCAACAATGGGAATTTATGGATGGCCTACAAAATTTACAGTTTTATACTTGTGAGGTTAATCCTCAAAACCTCAATCATGTCTATGGTGGGGCACAAGATAATAGTACGATTCGTACGCTACAAGGATCGAATGCCAATTGGGAACGAATATTGGGCGGTGACGGATTTGTGGTACAAGTGGATCCAGACAACGATAATATCATCTATGCAGAATGGCAACGAGGACGGTTTTATAAATCCATCGATGGGGGTGAGAGTATGAATTTCTCAATGTCTGGTATACCGAATACAGCCTTGTTCAATTGGAAAACGCCTTACGTGATTGATCCGCAAAATCCATCTATTTTGTATATCGGTGCAGAAAGAGTCTATAAATCAACGAATAAAGCGGAGAATTGGGTTGCTGTAAGTGAAGACCTTTCCGGAAATCCATTTAATGGTAATTTAAACTATGGAACCATTACGGCACTCGATGTATCAGCCGTCAATGATCAGTTTATTATTGCCGGAACCGATAATGGTAAGGTACACATTTCACAAAGTGCAGGAAATGATTGGGAAGAAGTATCCGATGATCTTCCAGATTATTGGCTGACCAGTGTACAGGCGGATCCAGATGTTGATGGTACGGCCTATGTCAGTTTGAGTGGTTATCGATATGCAGAAGATGAAGGTTATGTCTATAGAACCATAGATTTTGGTGAGACTTGGGAGGATATTACGGCTAACTTACCAAAGATTCCAGTCAATGAGATATTGAAAATTCCTGGGCAAGACTTATTGTTTGCTGCAACGGATGTGGGCTTGTATAGTTCTCCTACCGATTTTATTGATTGGGAATATTCTTCTGTAGATCTGCCAGCGATCGTTTGCACGGATTTAGATTATCATCAAAATAGTAATACCCTGACCGTTGCGACCTATGGAAGAGGCATTTTCCAAGCGGATCTTGATTTATACAGCTCCACTAAAAATGAGGCTCCGATCGTTGACATTCAGATTTATCCAAATCCAAGTGCTGATTTTATACGCTTATCAGAAGAACTTGACTTTGATCAAGGAAGGATTTTTGATGTTTCAGGTCAAGAGGTTCTCCATGTTACCTCAAAAAATAGAACGATTGATATTTCAACATTAGCGACAGCATCTTATCAGCTGATTTTGTACAAAAAAGGACGGCCAATCGCACAGGCAAGTGTGGTAAAAATAGGATCGTAGGATACTCATCGTTGTTTTTGAACACTGAACAAATGTTATGGTGTTAAAAAAAGATTAAGAGATCATAATAAAACAATAAATATTGAGTTTTAAGAGAGGAAGAGGAGATTTATCATTTATCTTTATTCTAATATAAACCTATCTATTATTATATCCATGAAATTCAAGTTTTCACTGGGCCGTAATGGTACATACTACGTGCCATTACTGCACAGTCGAAGACTTTTTTTTTGTGAAATATATCCATCTGCCCCGGTATTGAACCGTCATATCTCGACCTTGTTTGAGGTGAAAAATCCCGTTATTAATAGTCGAATGCCCTAATGAAGAAGATGGCATATAATGGTAATTTTCGAGATATAAAACGGTCTACCAGTTATGTGCCGAAAGAATGATGCAACTTGGTACTGTGATACACAACGTTCTAGTTGGCCAACTAAATCTACACATGTTCACTGGTGGATTCCGAAAAACCAAATTTCAAATAGAGTAGGATTAAAAAAAACACTGATCATGGCATCAATACACAATGTGGATTTAGATATTAAAAAAGGAAAAAAATCATCCACGGTAATCGTTACATACAAAGTTTGTTTCACCACATGCGAATTAAGAGCAGGATTTTATTTCAGCGATTATGCACACATTTGGGGCTCAGATCCTGGGCCCGACGATCGATTATTTTTGGTAGGTAGATCAACTTGTTATCGACCAAATCAAACCTGTATTACTAGAAGTTACAGAAGGGTCGTTCCAAATTCTCTTCTGAATGAAGATAAAGGCTTTTGGTTTATTAATAAAAGAGATGAAGTTTATGCACGAGCTTGCGTTTCTCCAGTAGAACCGACCGGTGACTGCGCCAATTCGACACTACATCATGACTTCTTTTAATCATTTGAATAAATGATTTTCATTGATAGAATTTTGGTGATGAGAATCTAAGATATTATTTCTGTGTGTCGGAATTTTTCGACACGCAGAAATAAAAAATCGAATTATTATAGAGCTCATGAGGTCTTTGGCATGATCATTGCTCTAAGTATACTGTCGTTATAAATTAATTAAACTAAAGAAAATACTATGGCAGTTTTAAAAGTAATCGAAGTATTGTCTAATTCAACAGAAAGTTGGGAAGACGCAACCAATAGAGCCGTTAAAAAAGCTTCAAAATCAGTAAAAGGAATTAAATCCGTTTTCGTCCAGTCGCAGAGTGCGGTGGTGGATGATAATGAAGTAACAGAATATAGAGTCAACCTTAAACTAACCTTTGAGGTAAAAGACTAAGAAGAATTAATTGAGGGGTCAATTAATTGGAAATTCATTCGTTTCCAAAGACGTTTTGTAGCAGTACAAAATGTACTAAACCAACTTAGCGAAAAGCGGGCTACTTATAGTCCGCTTTATTTTTTTAAGCCTCTTAGAATGACATGCGTAATATCGCGTTGTAAGGCTTCCTTATCGACTTCCCTTCCTGGCTTGTTCCACAGATAAATCCATTTAAACGAGGATAAAAAAGTCTGAAATAATACCATAGAATCCGTATCAATAAGACGTCCTTCTTCTGTTCCACGGGCTATGATATAACGGATTTTCGATTCATACTCCTTCCGCAAATTTCTAAATCGACCAAGATTCGGTTCTTCTAGATGTTTCCATTCATCTGAGAAAACAGTTGCTGAAATAGGGTCATCCAAAGCAGTTTCAACATGAAAGTAGGAGATCTGACGTAAAATTTCTAGCACATCATCACATTCGGACATGATACTTTTCATTTTATTTACATACATCTCGGCTTCTCCAAGACAGATTTGTGCCAATAATTCTTGTTTGTTGGATATGTGGCTGTAAAGACTGGAAGGCTCTAAATTTACTTCTTTGGCCAATTGTCGCATTGAACTTGCCTGATATCCTTTATCACGGAACAGCCGCGCCGCAGCCAAATAAATCTCTTTCTTTTTACCTCCTATTGCCATCAGACTTGATCAAAATCTATCGTTATGGAATCGCTCGTAGGGTAGGCTTGACAAGTCAACGTAAATCCTTTTTCAATTTCATCTGCTTCAAGACCATAGTTGACATACATCTCTGCGGTGCCTTTGGCAATTTTCGCTTTACAAGTACAGCAAACACCCCCTTTACAAGCAAAGGGAAGATCGGCTCCCATTTGTAGGGCTTTATCCAAGATATTATCATCCCCTTTTCCAAAAGTGAATTCCATTTTCTTGCCATCCAATATTAACTCAACCATCTTGGCATTTTCATCAGAGGATTCTGTTTCTTGACGGGCTTTTCGAGCATCCTCTCCAGCGGAACTGGTAAATAATTCAAAATGAATTTTATTGGAAGGCACTCCTTTTTGTTCGAGCGCTTCTTTCGCACTCATGATCATCGCTTCTGGTCCACAGAGATAAAAACCATCTGTTTGCGCGCTATCCATGCAGAGTCCGTCCCAAGCTTCGATCTTGGACCCGTCAATACGCCCATTAAAGAGCTCACTATCTTGTTGTTGGCGGGACAAGATATGGTATATTCTAAATCGATCGATGTACACGTTTTTTAAGGCTTCCAATTCCTCGTGAAACATGATCGAGCGCACATTTTTATTACCGTAAAACAAGGTGATATTCGAAGCTTCTGAACATTCCAAGGTCGTTTTTATCATCGATAAGATCGGGGTGATTCCACTTCCTGCGGCAAAGTAGACGAACTGTTTGTCAGCACTACATTCGTCCGGATTAACAAAGGATCCCATCGGGACCATCGAGTTCAAAACATCATTGACAGCTAATGTCCGATTGGCAAATGTCGAGAAAACACCACCTGGTACTTCCTTGATACCTACAGATAATTCATTGGATTCTGGCGAAGAACAAAGCGAATAAGATCGACGAACAGAGCTACCATTGATTTCGGTTTCGAGCGTCAAATATTGACCTGCTTTGAAATTGAAATCTGCTGAACCATATTGCACGGGAAAGAAATCGAGACGCACGCTGTCTTCCGTGAGTCGTTCGATATGCGAAACTTTGAGCTGGTGAAATGCCATATTTTACGAATGAACGTTCGTTAGTAAAGTTCAAAGCTACATTTAAAATTACTGTTTTCGATGAATTTAAAGCATCAATTGCAGATTTAATTCGTTTTGGGCGGTCCTCTACAGCACGCGCTTACCAGCTGAGCTGCAGAGTCGTTGTATTCCGTGTTTCGCTACACGCTCATCATGCCATTACAAGGCATGACAAGGCACTCCATGTAACTACCGCGGTCTTTATCAGATCGTATCCTATATTCTAGCTCAATACTAAGAATAGAATTTGTGCGTATACGATTTTTAATACCAATGAAATCGGAAAGATCATCGTATATCCGATAATCGGTAAGTTGTTTTTGGATCGATTCAAGGCAAATTCAAGAATCGCAGGTTGATTACTGACCAATCCGAGCAACATAGTAAATGGTATTTTGACCAATTTATAGCCAATGGTAATCGTCAGGATGGCTGTCAATAAACTGATAAAAACACCTCCTACAAATACCAATATACCGGCGCCTCCTGTAATAGATTGTACAAAAGCTGGGCCGGACTGAATTCCAATAGCTGCCAATAGTATAATCAATCCAAGCTGTCTTAACGTTACATTTACACTGTAGGGTAGACTCCAAACAATAGGACCCGTACGTTGTAGTGCCCCTAATATAAGCGAAACGACGATAGGACCACCAGCTAATCCGAGTTTGAAATTGATCCCTCCCGGTAAACTAAATGGAATGGTTCCAATCAATAATCCAAGGGCAATTCCCAATCCAAATGAAAACAAGTTAAGACGACTAGATTCGTAATAACTATCTCCAAAAAAATCCGATAATTTATTGAGGTCTTCTCTCCGCGCTACAAATCGTACACGATCACCCAATTCAAGAACCGTATTTCCTTTGGCCAGCATATCGACATCTCCCCTCCGTATACGTGTAATGACTGCATTAAATTTTTGATCCAGATTAAGTTCAGCTAAACTTTTTCCTACCACATAAGGATTGCTTACAAAGATCCTTCTCACATCATAAAAACTACGATCATGAGCCAGTTCAGACTCTACTTCTACACCCAATTTTTGGATCACGCCCTCAATATCTTCCCGCGTACCCACGACCATCACCTGATCATTTACACTGAATTTAGTATCCCAGTTTGGAAGCAGGACTTCTCCATTTTGTACGGTGTATCGCCCAAAGACAACATTCCATTTGTTCTCTGCCATCAAATCTCGAAGAGAAACATCAACACTATTTGGATTGGTAATTTGAATGGTGGCAGAAGTCAAATTCTGATCAACCGCATATTTACTTCTTAGAGCATGTTTTTCTTGATCGTAATTAATTTTGAAAAATCGCTCCAAGATTAGAATAGCAATGATCGATCCCATTACACCCATCGGATAGGTAAAAGAATAGGCGACCACAGCTTTTTCTGCCAAGCTAGAAGGATCGCTTAAATTCGGATTTTGATTGATTTGTTCGATCACCGCTGCAAGAGCCGGCGTATTGGTTGTACTTCCGGCATAGATACCTGTGATCGTACTTCTATCTAGTCCGAATAAATAGAATAGTGCTACAGCCATGGCTGCCGAGATCGTCAACATGACGATACCAAAAACAATATCTCTACTTCCATTGGTACGAATAGATCGAAAGAAAGCAGGTCCTGATCCAATTCCGATGGAATATACAAAGAGTACCAAGCCCATCTGAAATAGTATAGATGGAATTTCTACGCCTGGATAAGCAGCTCCGAAGAGGAGTCCAACAAATAGAATAGCTGCGACTCCGAGATTAATCCCACGAAAACTGACTTTACCCGCTAAATAACCGACGGCAGCTACCACGAAAATGAGAACCAGCGGATTTTCTACGAATAATTGCTCCATATTTTAATATTTGATTATTCCAAGACCTTGGCCAGCAATCCGGCCATAGATACTTTGGGGGCAATTTTTTCGACCAATTGGTCAATTCCCACGCGTTCTTGTTGTAATGAATCTCGTTCTCGTATAGTTACGGTATTGTCTTCTAAAGTATCAAAGTCAATGGTGATACAGTACGGTGTACCGATAGCATCCTGTCTTCTATACCTTCTTCCGATGGCGTCTTTCTCATCGTATTGACAGGGAAAATGTACATTGAGTAATTGATGTACAGCTCGTGCTTTTTCAGTTAGAGCTTCCTTGTTTTTCAATAATGGTAATACCGCTACTTTCACTGGAGCCAAAGCTGCTGGCACTTTAAATACAATTCGTTTTGATTCCTTTCCATCAGCATCCGGAACGGTCTCTTCCATTAGACAATTACTGATCATCGTTAAAAACATTCGATCACAACCTATGGATGTTTCAACCACATAAGGCACATAATTTTCATTGCGTTCTGGATCAAAATACTGTAGTTTTTTACCTGATAATTCTTGATGTTGACTCAAGTCAAAATCAGTACGAGAGTGAATACCTTCTAATTCTTTAAATCCAAATGGAAATTGAAATTGAATATCAACTGCTGCATTAGCATAATGAGCTAAGTTATCGTGATCATGGAATCGAAGTTTTTCTGCTGGAGTAACCGCGTGGTGCCATTTAAGACGCATATCTTTCCAGTAGTTATACCACTCCATCTCTGTACCCGGTGCCACAAAAAATTGCATTTCCATCTGTTCAAATTCACGCATTCTGAAGATGAATTGGCGAGCTACGATTTCGTTTCTAAAAGCCTTTCCAATTTGCGCAATACCAAATGGTAACTTCTGTCTAGTGGTTTTCTGTACATTCAAGAAATTAACAAAGATACCTTGAGCTGTTTCCGGTCTCAAATAGAGTTTTCCTTCTTCTCCAGCAATGTTTCCTAGTTGAGTAGAAAACATCAAGTTAAACTGGCGTACATCCGTCCAATTTCTCGATCCAGAAACCGGACAAGCAATTTCAAGATCGATGATCATGGCCTTGAGTTCTTCCATATTACCATCGGTCATCGCCTGAGCCAATCGAGCCGCAATCGCATCCTTCTTCTCTAGGTAGGATTGTACACGTGGATTGGTTTCTTTATACATGGCAGCGTCAAAGCTTTCGCCGAAACGTTTGGCAGCTTTTTTTAGTTCTTTTTCAACCTTTGCATCCAACTTATCCATGTATTCTTCAATCAATACATCTGCTCGATATCTCTTCTTGCTATCCTTATTGTCAATCATAGGATCGTTGAAAGCATCGACGTGGCCAGAAGCTTTCCAAGTTTTCGGATGCATAAAAATGGCGGAATCTATTCCCACGATATTATCGTGTAATTGAGTCATGGATTTCCACCAATAGTTCTTGATATTGTTTTTTAATTCTACACCATAAGGACCGTAGTCATATACTGCTGCTAATCCATCGTAAATTTCACTTGATTGAAAAATGAAACCATATTCTTTACAGTGAGAAACTATTTGTTTGAAATCCATAATATTCGATTCGCTTTAAAAATTTTCAAGTCGCAAAATTACAATCTTTTGCATTATTTAAGGCTTGCTAGATGCTAAATAAAATGGAATACTCTGTAAACTCTGATTCTTAGAAACGCTGAAAATAGTTTTCTTGAAGCCCATCATAAAATGATGTTCTTAAAAAGTAACTGATTTCAATTTTATTATTCGAGCAGCCTCACTTGTTAATTCAAAGATTTTCTTTGGACAAAATGAGCATATCCAAAAGGTAGATGCACTTGTTTATTTTAAATAAGATGTATCGGAGAAGAAAATAAAATTTCCGTCTACATCAAGGATTTCGGCTGCAGGAAATACTTTTTTAAATACATTTTCAAAAAAATGCCGACCATTCTCGATGTCTGTTTTATTGTTAGCTAGATGATTCATCAATATCAAGCCATTATCATGTAGGCATGCTTGACAATGTTCAAGAAAATCGTATCGAAGAATAGAGGGAGGAATTTTATCGTTAATAAAAAGATCGATCGTGATTAAATCGTATTGTTCGCTGGTACTATGTACGAAAATTTCGGCGGGTGCCTGAATCAACTGAATGGGTGATTTTAGTTGATGTAGAATATACTTTTCTGCTAAATAGATAATTTGATCATCGATTTCCACTCCCGTATAACGAAATGATTTTTTGAAATTTTGTTCGAGCATTTGAACAATACTCCCTAAACCAAAACCCAGAGATAATACATCAGAACCTTCAAAACGATTCCATTTTATTTGGGCGAAAGCCTTATAAAAATTATCATACTTATCTTCCCAACTATAAATAGCTTTGTGAGCATTTAACTGGAATTTACCATCGGAAAGGCAAAGTGATAAGGGATGCCCATGTTCAGATTCCAGCTGTTCCAATTCATATTCAATGATATAAGAAAGCCATCTTTTCCAAAAAGGAATGCGAACTATGTTCATGAATTACATTGGCTACAAGTACCTTGAATAACGATGTAATTGGCAGATGCCTCATATCCTGAAGGAAGATCAATTTTCGGTGTAGAAATTTGTTCCAAGCAGAGTGTTTTGCCGCAATCATTGCAATGGAAATGTGCATGATCATCTACATGTTGATGTTCTGTACAATCCGATTGACAAATGGCATACTTAGTAACCCCTGAACCGTCAATGGCTTGATGTATGATACCTTTTTTCTCAAAAGTTTTCAACGTACGATATAAAGTAACGCGATCGGAGTTTCCTAAATTATTTTCTAATTCTTGACTGGAGAGAGCCGTTTCACTATGATCTAAGAAAATATTAAGCACATCAATGCGCATGTTGGTTTTTCTCAAAGCATTTTCTTGTAACAATTGTATTGCTCTTGCTGTAGATTGTTCGGCCATAGGGCAAAGATACGATATACTAATTTATTTTTTTTCGAAAAAAAAAGTTTCTGGCACGGCTTTTGCAGTTATGTATTACGTAACCATGAAACACATTTCTTTGTTTAGAAATGGAAAAATTAATGTCTTGTATAGTTTTAGCGTAGAGACTCTTGAAATCGTTCAGGAGTCTTTTTTTTATTCAAGCTTTTCTACCCATTCTTCCCAAAGTGCCTCCAATGCTTCAATTTCCTTGACTTTTTCGCCAACCAGTTTTGAAAGTTCGGTTAGTTTGTCCAAATCTTCTAAATGTTTATTTAGTTCTTCGGAAAGTTCAGCTTTTTCTTGTTCCTTTTTAGCCAGTTTCTTCTCGATGGACTTTATTTCATTTTTTACGATTTGTTCAGGAGCCTTTTTTGATTTTTTGATTTTGGGTTCATCGGTAGTTGCTGTGCTAATTTTACGCTGTTCTTCCAGCTCTAATTGTTTCCGAGTTTTCCATTCGGAATAAGAACCATTAAAATCTTTGACATGACCGGCCCCTTCCATAATAAATATGTGATCGACCAATTTATCCATGAAATATCGATCGTGTGAAATCACAATAAGACAACCCGGGAATTCCAGTAAGTAATCTTCTAGAATATTGAGGGTCAAAATATCCAAATCATTGGTCGGCTCATCAAGAATTAAAAAGTTTGGGTTCGTAATGAGGATTGAGAGTAAATAAAGCCTTCTTTTTTCGCCCCCGGATAGCTGAGAAACATAAACTTGTTGCTGTTTTCTTGGAAATAAAAATCGCTCCAATAGTTGTTCGGCCGTTAGTTTAGCTCCTTTCTGTAAAGGTATATACTCGGCAATATCCCGAATAACATCGATGACGCGTTTGTCCGTTTTTAAGAGAAGACCTTCCTGATTGTAATAACCAAATTTGACCGTTTCACCTTTGATAACTTTTCCTTCATCAGGATTGATTTCTTGTGTCAATAGATTAATGAAGGTAGATTTACCAGATCCATTGACTCCAGAAATTCCGACACGTTCATTTTTCTTAAATTTATAGGAGAAGTTTTTCATAATAATCTTATCACCAAAGCGCTTGCTGACATTATGAAATTCTACAATTTTACTTCCTAATCGCTCTGGAACAATATGGAATTTCAGAACACCTTCGTGGACGACATTATTTTTTTCTTCTTTGATACGTTGAAAGGCTTCAATTCTAGATTTGGCTTTGGTTCCTCTCGCTTTTGGTTGACGACGTACCCATTCTAATTCTTTCTTGTATAATTTTTTAACCTTTTCGTGGCGAATCGAATCATTTTCTTTTCGTTCGGCTCTTTTTTCTAAATAATTAGAATAGTTGCCGCGGTAATGATAAAAAGAGCCTTCATCCAGTTCGACGATTACATTACAAACACGCTCTAAGAAATAACGATCGTGTGTTACCATGAAGATGGTTAAGCTTGGTTTGGAAAGATACTCTTCCAGCCATTCAATCATTTCAACATCAAGATGATTGGTGGGCTCATCAAGAATCAGGACATCTGGATTTTGAATTAGAATTTGTGCTAAGGCGATGCGACGGCGTTGCCCACCCGATAAATGTTTGATTTGTTGATCGAGTTTTTCAATATTCAGCTTAAATAGAATTTCTTTCACCTTGGCTTCAATGTCCCAAGCTTCTAGATTCTCAATAATGGTGATATGCTTATTGATTTCTTCGGTATTGCCTTGATATATAGCTAATTCATAATCATGTATAGCTTTTATTGCGGGAATATCACTATCCATCAAGGTATCCAGTACCGTCATGTCAGGATGAAAATCAGGAGTTTGACGGAGGTAAGCAATATTGAGACCTTTACGAATTTCGATTTTAGCCTTTTCACCTTCGGGTTTGATTTCACCGGCCATAAGTTTCAGAAAAGTAGTTTTACCGGTGCCGTTTTTAGCGACCAAAGCAATGCGATCTCCTTTATTGATGAGCAAATTCACATCAGAAAACAGAATCTTTTCGCCAAAAGAGAGACTGGAGTGTTCTACATTTATGAAATTCATGAAGCTTTTTTAGAATTCGCTACAAAGTAAAGAAACTTATTATATAGTCATTTCCTCCTTTTCTATCTTTCATGTAACTTCGCGCCAATTTTCTTAAAAATAGAATTATGGCAAAGACTATCTCAATCAAAGACATATTGGCTAAGCCGCAGATCGGTGAAGAATATATGGTGCATGGATGGGTAAGAACATTCCGAGGAAATCAATTTTGCGCAGTCAGCGATGGTACTACCATCAAAACATTACAGGTGGTAGTTGATCGAGATAATACAAATGAAGATGTTCTTAGTGCGATTAAAACGGGTGCTGCCATTATAGCCAAAGGCGTACTAGTGGAGTCTCAAGGAGCGGGGCAGGCGGTTGAAGTCCAAGCAAAGAGTATTGAAGTAGTAGGAGAGTCGGATGCTTCAGCTTATCCGCTACAACCGAAAAAACATAGTCTAGAGTTTTTAAGAGAAATTTCTCATCTACGATTTCGAACCAATACCTTCTCGG
>JAHDFB010000044.1 GCA_020628475.1 Saprospiraceae bacterium
GAATCGTTCCCTCTTGCCTAAATGATAATCCTTTGAAAGAAACATCCACAAAATTTTCAGAATGATGTAAGCGATAATACGATGATATGGGTTGGGTTTGTTCATTTACGATCATTTCCGTCAATGAAATAGGAATAGGAGCTGATTCTTCTTGGAAAAGATCGATGACAGACACCCCCAAATCCGTAGCCACCCATATCTTATCATTATAGACGACGATATCCAGTACGTGATTGGATAACAATCCATTTTTCCAAGTGTAATTTCTAACAATCGATTCTTCCTTTAAAATACTAATACCTTCATTGGATAAAACACATAGATATGCACCATCCCAATAGAGCTGTTCAATCGCATCACTGATTAATCCATCTTCTTTTTTGATCCATTGATCCGGCTTTCCTACATGTTGAATTAACAAACCATATTCTCCTGAGCCAAAATATAAGATACTATCTCCTTGATTAATAATGCTATGCATTTTGGATTGAAAAAAATCTTCATAATGCTCAGAGGAATACGTTAAGCTTTGTAACTCCACATCCGATCGATGCCACAAATCGGATAACTGCATATATTTGAGACCATCATTCGTACCTAGAAACATCAATGAATCCTTGTACACACTGGCACAATTAATATATTCATTCTCAAAGGTCAATTGATTAAAAGATGCTATCGGTTCCTGTCTATATACATTGATGACGTTTCTCAAAACCGAAACATACTTATCGCGAACAGGCAAGAATGACTTCACTGACAATTCAAAGGAGAAGACACCTCTTCGCTTATCCACAAATAATCCCTCTCCCTTATATTGATCTTTCTTATGACTATAAAGACTTTCTGATAATGAATATTCATAGCCAATTTGATAGTCTTTTTCATCTGGCATAATGGTAATTAAACGTCTTTTATTAACCAAAGCATACAAACCGTCCTCTGATTTTATTAACCGTCTTATGGACTGACTTTTACTTAACCGTAGATATTTTGTGGAAGCATCATTATTGTAAAATAAGCCATTGAATAAGGTAGACGCCCAAATTCCCTGCTCTTTGTCAATCAATACACTGGGAACTGAATAATCAGGCAACATACATTCCAAGGAAGCAATATTTCCAACATCCATCCTCCACAAACCCAAAAATCGTAATCCTAGATATAAATTGTCTGAGTCATCCAACTGTAAATCAAGAATCTCTTCCTCAAATTCATATAGAAGTTCGATCTGATGAGCATGCTCTAAATCTAAGTAATAGAGCTTTCTTCTTACAGAAAACCATAGTTGATTTCCTCTTTTGACGATTGCACCAAAAACACCATTGTAAATTCCTAGGGCATCTACTTCTCCAATCAATTCATGATCGAGGTATACATTCATTTTGGAATGTGCGACTCTATTGTTAATTCCAATAAATCCTTTTCCGCTGGTCGATAAATGCACCCCAGTTTCCTTTTCTAATTGGATATTTCCTTTAATATCCAATGCTCCCAATGCAGCAGGTGAATAAATATCACTATCTCCGACCCCAAATTGAAGGCCATCCCTTCTAATTTCGAATTGCAATAAATTCGCATGTATTCCAATATGCTTTTCCAGCATCCTATTATGCTCATATGGATAGAATCGATCACCATCAAATACATGTATCTTTCTATCAATCCCATAGCAATAGATCAGGCCTGCTTCATCTTCATCCAACTTAAACACAACATTCGTGGATAAACCATCCTTTACTGTAAACACTTCAAATTCATAGCCATCATATCGCACCAATCCACGATCTGTTCCAAACCAGATATATCCTTGTTGATCTTGCAATAATTGATAAACCTGCATACTTGGCAAGCCATCATTGAAACGATAATTTTTAAAAAAATACTTGAAGTGATCTAATTCGGCAGCCAATATCCTTATCGATAAAAAGAGCAGTAGAAAAACGAGCATGCAATATCGTAAGTGCTTTTTCAATGGTATATCATTTATAATGAGCTAACGAAAGTAAGAAGGGAAAATTTTATCCATTCACCATCAATTATTTTGCCTTTAGTCTATACGACTTTAGGAACAGTAAAAATGTCCTTTTTTGAGGAAAATAAATATACACATTGAATTTCGTAGGATAAATAGTGCCTCAAAGATGAAAAATATAAAACTGACCACAATAGAATTAACACATTGATTTTCAACAGTATGTAGACACTGTTATTGTATTGTTAAACTCAATATTCTCGCTGTTAAGCTTTTTCTAAGCCATAAATTTCATTGAAACCACACAAAAAAATAAAATTGCTTTACGTAATTTAATATGGAAAATACAATGAGTTGAGATATATTATTTTTAATTTGGTAAAAATTGCAATGACATACGCTTTGGTTGTTCGATTTTAAGTTATAATCATAAATCAATACCGCATCATGTTATCTGATATGGACTACGGACTTTCCCATTAGTAGGACGGTCAAATAACTTTAATACATAAAATTACCTACGCGCTTTAATATATGGAGCTGTCTCTAAAGACAGTAGCTTCATGACCCTACTGTATTTTACTAAACTACTAAAATATTAAAATGACCTTTAAAAATTTTAAATTACTATTTACTGTATTGTTCTGTTTCTTGATCAGTCAGAACATGAGCGCACAACAAAAATTGGATATTTCCTACATTTTTGATTTAATGGAAGATCAGACAATCACCTTCGAAGAAAAAAAACAGAAGGCTGATGAATACTTTGAGTTTGCCGGAAAAGGCCGAGGAACAGGATACAAGCAATATATGCGATGGCAATATGAGGAACAATTTCACCTCAACGAAGGTGGATTCCGAATTCCTCTAGATGTAGAAATAGAAAAGACCTTAGATGGCATGAGTAGAATGGAGGAATCTGCCTCCAGAAATACCTGGACAGAATTAGGGCCGACCTCCTTTACGGCAACAACCAGCTGGAATCCAGGTCTTGGACGAGCTAGATGGATTGATGTAGATCCTACGAACAGTCAAATTATGTACGCCGCTTCGGCTGGTGGAGGTGTCTGGAAAAGTACCAATGGTGGAATCAATTGGTCCCCGACCATGGACGATAAACCAGCGGATCACTTTACGCCGAGTCATGTCGAAATTGATCCTCTGAATACATCAACCGTTTATGCCTGCCTAGATCAAGGGCGCATCGTTAAATCCACAGATGCTGCCAATACTTGGAATTATGTAGGTAGCTCAGGACCTACTTCATCCAGAAAATTAGCCATTCACCCGACCAATTCTAATATTATTATAGCTACTTCAAGTGCTGGTATTTATAGAACAACTGATGCAGGGGTGAACTGGACATTGGTACAAAGTGCTTCGGGTTTAGAGGATATCGTGATTAGCCCAGGCAATAGCAACATTATGTACTCGAGTGGTACGGGAAGTCAAACGTATTGGCGAAGTACCGATGCTGGTGTTTCATGGACAAATATCACCAATGGAATTACCAATCAAGGACGGACTTTGATCGGTGTGAGTCCTGCTAATGATCAGATCATCTATCTGGTACAGGCCAGTGGCAATGTATTTGGCCGGTTATATAAATCCACCAATGGTGGGCTTTCTTTTACCACAACTGTCATTGGAAATCCGAATAACGGAACCAATTATTTTGGTTATGATCCGAACGGTGGAGACAACCAAGGACAAGCAACTTATGATATGGCCATTGCCGTCAATCCAAACAATGCTCAAGAGGTTCATATCGCAGGTATTATTTGTTGGAAAAGTACCAATGGAGGTACTAGTTTCACGGCAACAACCGAGTGGAGTTATCCTAATAATACGGGCTATAATCATGCCGATGTGCACTGTCTGAAATATGAAGGAAACACTTTATTTAGCGCCAGCGATGGAGGCGTTTGTAAGAGTAATAATAATGCTGCTGATTGGATCACCTTGTGGGAATCTTTCGGTGCTCGCCAACTTTATAGAATTTCTTGTGCCAAAACAGAGGCCAATACGATTGGCTGTGGATCACAAGATAATGGGCATGCCTATTCTGTGGCAGGTGGAGACTGGGATCAGTATATCGGAGCGGATGGAATGGATGTAGCGATCAGCACTACCAATCATAATGTTGCACTAGCTTGTATTCAATTTGGAGGCCTATACCGTACCAATAATGGTGGGCAAACTATCACAGGTCTTAACAAACCAAGTAATGGAAATTGGGTAACTCCGCTGGTATGGCACCCAACGAATGGAAATACAGCTTTTGGTGGATGGACAGGAATTTACAGAACAACCAATCAAGGAGGAAGTTGGACTAAAATTTCGGGAAATACGATCAATCAACGACTCAATGCGCTGGCCGTTGCTCCTTCCAATCCAGATTACATCTATGGTTCTGTAAGTAATAGTCTATATGTTTCAACAAATGGCGGTTCTTCTTGGTCCACGTACAGCGTTTCGGGCTTTGTTACCTCGATCAATGTGAGTCCGAATGATCCGAGTAAAGTATATATTACTACTTCTTCGCAATCCAATAATGTACAGGTATCTACCAATGCTGGAGCTTCCTTTAGTAATATAAGTTCTGGTTTACCAAGTATAGCTGCAAGAAGTATAGCGATCGATAATAATACGGAAGAAAGCCTTTACGTCGGAATGAACACGGGCGTTTATTATCGAGAAAATGCCAGTTCGTCATGGACCATTCTTGGAAATGGCTTGCCTTTAGCAGCGATCAATGAAGTCGAAATACAACAAAGTGGCGGAAAAGTACGTGTAGCCACCTATGGTCGAGGTGTATGGGAAATCAATAAGGAAATCTCCAATCCGACCTGCGATGTTCCTGCCAATTTAGGAGAAAATACGATTACAGCAACTTCTGCGAATCTAACTTGGGGAGCCGTTTCTGCAGCTGTCAATTACAGTGTAGATTATAAAGAAGCTTCTGCTTCCACATGGACTTCAGCAGGAAACACTACGGCCACTTCGTATAGTCTTTCGGGCTTAAACAGCAATACAAGTTACAACTGGAGAGTGAGAACCAACTGCTCTTCTGAAAATAGCAACTATGCAGAATCATCTTTTACGACATCCAACACGACAACGACTTACTGTGGTGCCAATGGCAACAATGCTACAGAAGAATATATTAGTAATGTAACCGTAGGAGGCATCAACAATACAACGACAAACTCGGCAGGTGGCTATGGCGATTACACCAATTTAGAGGGTGATCTTACCATTGGAGAATCTACTTCTATATCTATTTCTGCCACTTGGCCAGGACAGGTTTATGCGGAAGCCTATTCTGTATGGATCGATTACAATGTAGATGGGGATTTTGCGGATGCTGGTGAACAAGTCTTTACGCAATCACCTACTACAACCAGTCCTGTGGGCGGAAACTTCACGGTGCCTGCTACGGCAACGGAAGGCAATACAAGGATGCGTGTTATCATGCGATACAATGCTATACCTACTCCTTGTGGATCTTTTAACTATGGCGAAGTAGAAGACTATACGGTTACTATTTCTGCCGCAGGATGTACCGTAGGTGCCTCATGTGATGATGGCAATGCCTGCACGACCGGAGATGTCTATGATGCCAACTGTAACTGTGTAGGAACCGTTCAAGATAGTGATGGTGATGGCGTCTGTGATGCCAATGATCAATGTCCAAATTCTGCCAGCGGAGAAACCGTAGATGGCAATGGATGTGTACCAGGATGTACAGATGTCAATGCACATAATTATAATGCCAATGCACAAGTAAACGATAATTCTTGTGAAACCTGTGATGATGGTGTACAAAATGGTGATGAAACGGGTGTCGATTGTGGAGGTGCTAAGTGTACACCTTGTGTAGTCAATTATTGTTCTAGTGCTGGATCAAACACCAATTATGAATGGATTCAAAATGTAACGGTCGCAACGATTAATAATACATCTGGATCCAATGGTGGTTATGGAGACTTCACCAATATCTCCACCAATTTGGTACAGAATTCTTCCAATCAGATCAATTTAACGCCTGGATTTTCCGGTTCTAGTTATGCAGAATATTGGAGAGTTTGGATCGATTTCAATCATGATGGTGATTTTACGGATGCTGGTGAGCAAGTCTTTGAACAATCTTCATCCAGTGCAGTAAGCGGAAACATTTTCGTTCCTGCCGGTGCTACTTTAGGAGCAACACGTATGCGAGTTTCGATGCAATGGAATGCTTATGCGAGTTCTTGTCAAAGCTTTACTTACGGTGAAGTAGAAGATTATACTGTCAATATCATTTCGGCTCCGATTTTCGATGAGGGAAGTGCGGCTCAAATCATCGCTCGTACTAAAATACAACCATCTGCATCCAACCCATTGATTTTAAAACCAAATCCTGCCAGTGAAGAGGTGCGTATAGAGTTCAGAGCAATCGAAGGCTCGAATAGTAGCGTAGAAATTCTCGATCTTACAGGAAAATTGATGTTGACGAAAAACTTCATCAATACCGAAGGTATTCAAACAAGATCTATTGATATCAGTACATTGAATGACGGTGTTTACTATGTTCATTTGACCACAAACGATGAAAATCTGTGTAAGTTACTGATGATTGTGAAATAATATAAACTACTGCGAAAAGCATACTTATTAGGGGTACAGAGAGGTTATCGGCCAAGCGCATGATAGCCTCTCACCTTTTTATAGGTGGTGAGGCGAGGTATGTCAACTACGGTTTTATTATCCGAAGAAGAAACGAGGATCGTTATTGCGATAAGGGTAGTAGCTGCCTAGTGACGAAGCATGAGGAACGCTGGTCATCAGCCATACAAGCATATAATTTTAGATACATGCATCAGAATCTACTTTGCTCAAAACAACTGCTCATCCCGTTTTTGGCTGATGATGAGCTTGACGAAACAGCGGATGGCCTGACCGCTCTTAACAAACTCGATACTAATGACCAAAACATGCCATATCATCGAAGATTTTAAAAGATTTGAGTGAATATATAATGAGCGGGATCGCCCATTCGTTAAAAAATCATTAATTTGTGCAAATCCCAGGTAAATCGACGTATTTCTTTCGTCAAATAATTAATTGCATGATATCTGCGTATATTTTGCACGATTTTTGAAGGACCACTAAATGAAAGAAGATGTTTATGAAACAATTTATGATATTATGTCTACTTAGTCTGACAGTCGGACTGAGTGCTCAAATCTCGAGAGGAGAACTGGAAAAAGCGACTTCTAAAGGTAAAGCCATGCTGCAAAAGGGTAGCCTGGAAGATGCAGTTGCCGTTTTCAATGAAATTCTGAGTAAAGATCCAACAGAGGGTATTGCACTCTTGTTACGAGCTAGAGCCAAGTATGAACTAAGCGCATATAAGGGGGCAAAAAAAGACTGTTTTGCTTATATGGATATCTATGGTATCGATGCCGAGGTTGCTGGATTATTGGGAAAAACTGAAAAAGGTTTGGAAAATTATAAGCAGGCCCTAGCTTATCTAAAAACAGCTTTATTATTTGATCCAGATGGCATCGAATATCTAATGGATCGTGCTGAAATTTATTATAATCTTGGATTGGATGAACAAGCCTGTATTGACTGGCATCAAGCGAAACTGAATGGATCGCAAGAGGCTGAGGCTTTATCGGGCAAGTACTGTAAACGCGTGCGAATTCCAATCGATGATGTACGTCATGACAGTGAGCCGGTAGAAGACGATGAGCCTGAAGATATGGAATCTGATCCTGGAAATGCATCCACTGATAGCAGCAGTGCAGATGATTCAGATCCGACAGAAGATAACGCAAATGAAGAAGATACCGGTGGGGACGACGGTGTTAATGTTCCTGATCGTAGAGAAGACGAGCCGACCGACACGGAGGAAAATACCAATGATACGGAGGTAGAGCCAGAAGTAGAGGAAGAAGAAAAATATCCTTTAGATACGCGCATCGAAGAAATTTATGTAGATGATGATTTGACGATACGCATAGCAGATGGAATCGGCTCTCGAAAGATTGTCGATATGCCAGATATCCTAATCTTAAGCGATAAAAGTGGTGAAGTGGTCGTCGATATCTGTGTGGATCGACTAGGACGTGTTGTGAAGAACACCTTGAACGAGGAATATTCTACACTCAAAACGGCGTCTTTAGTATCCCTTGCTTTACGAGAGAGTTCGAATTTCAGATTTGCTCGTTCGTCTCGAAAAAACCACTGTGGTACGATTACTTTCGTAATTACTGGAAGCAACTAAGCGCAGAGTGAAGTATTTATTACTCTTTACACGCCTACTGCTGATCGGCTTGACCATGAGTCTTTATCTAGGCTTATATCGAATAAGCACCTTATTCGTCAAGCATACGAAGAAACGTGGTTTTCGCTTACGCAGAAACTGGGCCCGATTAGGAATTAAAATTCTAGGAATAAAAATACAATTAGAGGGTAAGGCTATTGATGAGCCTGCCCTCTATGTCGTTAATCACCGCTCTTTAGTGGATCCTTTAATCATTGCTCCATATATCAATGCATTTATCGTCGCCAAAGCTGAAGTAGCAGATTATCCCGTTTTAGGTATTGGGGCCGAACAAACGGGTATTGTCTTTGTAAAACGAGAGGATAAATCGTCGCGTTCAGCTACGATTAACGCGATAGAAATGATCTTGAAGCGCGGTGACAATGTGATGATTTTCCCCGAAGGCACGACAAACTTATATCAACTCACCAAAGAATATCGCGTCGGTAGTTTTCGTGTAGCCGCCGAATTAGGAATCCCTGTAGTACCGGTAGTTTTGGAATACCGAGACCATAAAGACCTCTGGAATATTCACAAAATGATACCACAGTTTCTCAAGCAATTTGGAACGTGGAATACCTATACCAAATTAAAAATTGGCAAGCCGATTGAGGGGCGTGACGCCATGAAATTGATGCAACAGTCGAAAGATTATACTGATGAGACCTTATTGGCCATGCAAGAAAATTGGTCTACCATGCGATTTACGGATCCGGAACAAGCCGAGCATATCATTGGAGCCGAATAATTTTTAGGACATTTTAACAGCTTGGTACATCTGTGTTAAGTAAGCTTTAATATTTCTTTTTTTTGATACTTTTTCTCGAGTTGACTCGATCATATAGCATCTAAGCTATATTGTTTGGGTTCATTATAAAACCATCTATTATGAAAAAGTATCTTTTAAGTTTCGCCATGTTATTTCTAGGAATGAGTCTTTTTGCTCAAGTGTCTAAACGATCGTCTAAAGCGAAAGATCTTAGTCCAATAGAGCTGCAAATTACCCGAGGTGGCTTGGTGCCTGATCTTGGAGTAAACTTCTACATGAAACCCAATCTTTTACTTCGTGTGGACGCCCTTCATGCCGACAATTATTTCAATGATGCGGCCAACCAAGTTTTGGTTAAACGAAGAGTGGGTGCTTTTCTCGAAATGCGAAAGTATAAAAGAAATTCTGCTTGGTTTTACAGTCATGGTCCTGCTATTGGCTATGAATTTTCAACCGGTCCGGAAACCTTCACTGGTCATGAACTACAAGCAGGTTACAATTTGGGTATGGGGTATCGAATAAATAAGCATTTTACTGCCGGAACGTATATCAGTCCTTATGTTGGATTTAACGAAGGAGGTGTAGACTATCTACACGGTCGACTATTCTTGGGGACATTAAGCAATATATACCTGGCCTATAGAATATAATTTGGGGTATTTTTTAATAGAAGCAGCCGATTTCATCTAAACGTGCATCGGCTGCTTTTTTTTGCTTACTTTTTAGGTATAAATCGCATCGAGATCGAATTGACACAATGTCTGGTATTTTTATCGGTCAATCGCTCCCCCGTAAATACATGACCTAAATGACCTCCGCAATTATTACATAGTATCTCTACCCTTCTACCATCTGCATCCATGACTTTTTCGATCGCTCCTTCGATCTCATCATCGAATGATGGCCAACCACAACCTGAATTGAACTTGTCCTTACTATCGTATAAAGGCGCATCACACTGCCGACATACATAGATTCCTTCCTTGTAAAATGAGTCATACTCCCCTGTAAAAGGGCGTTCGGTTCCCTTACGTAGAATCACGCGCTGCTCCTCTTCAGTTAATGGATTGTATTGATCTGGTGTTTTCATATTCACTTCAATTTATCGGCAAATTGCTTGCGCACTTTTGCCAGTTTTGGATTAATAACAATCTGACAATATCCTGCGAAACTATTTCGTGCGTAATAATCGTGATGATATTGCTCGGCAGGATAAAATGTCGTTGCCTTTTTGATTTCTGTGACGATTGATTGATCCCAAAGTGGGTCACCCACTTGCTCCTTACTTTCCATAATAGCTTCGAGATCTCCGTCTTCGTGATAATAAATACCGCTTCGATATTGCGTGCCTTTATCCGCTCCTTGCCGATTTAAGGTTGTCGGGTCATGTGCCGTCCAAAAAATATCAATGATATCCTTCAATTGAATCTGATCTGAATCAAATACGATTTGAATGACTTCATTGTGACCGGTAGTACCTGTACATACTTCTCGATACGAAGGATTTTCTACTTGTCCGTCCATGTATCCCGGCGTGACTGAAATAACGCCTTTGATCATGGCATACACGGCTTCTGTGCACCAGAAGCAACCTCCTCCGAGGGTTACTGTCTTATTCATATATTACATTGCTTTACTACTAATTAAATGCAATATTTCGAATATAAGTTTTGAATTTGGCTATATAATTTCCACCGTCAAAATATCGTCTACTTTGGTCACTTTGCAGACGGATTGTTTGGTCAATCCTTTAATCGATTTGTCCCATTGTTTGTTACTAAGTCCTGCCGCTTCCTTCAAGTCGGCTAAAAGCATTTTGCCTTCCTTTTTGAGGATTTCATATACCACTTTTTCATTGTCACTCAGATCTAAGGCTTTTGCCTTCGCCTCAGGTTTCATCTGAGGAAAAAACAGAACATCCTGAATGGAATTACTATTGGTCATGATCATGGCCAATCGATCCATTCCTATTCCTAGACCAGCGGTAGGTGGCATTCCAAACTCTAATGCTCTTAAGAAATCTTCATCCAATACCATGGCCTCATCATCACCTCGTTTTCCCAATTCTAACTGTGCTTCAAATCGCTCGCGTTGATCGATCGGATCATTCAACTCGGAGAATGAATTACACAATTCCTTTCCATTGACGATCGCCTCAAAACGTTCTACCAATCCTTCTTTTGAACGGTGTTTTTTAGCTAGTGGAGACATTTCGACTGGGTAATCAGTAATGAAGGTCGGTTGAATCAATTGTGCTTCACATTTTTCACCGAATATCTCGTCGATTAACTTTCCTTTACCCATGCTAGGATCTGTAGGAACGTCCAGTTTATCAGCAGTTGCACGCAAAGCCTCTTCATCCATTTCAGATATGTTAATACCTGTAAAATGTTCGATAGCCTCAAACATGGTAAAGCGTTTCCAAGGTCGCTTAAAGTCGATGATATTGTCACCTACTTGTACCTTGGTTGTGCCATTGGTATCGAGGGCTACTTTTTCGATCATTTCTTCGACTAGATTCATCATCCATTCGTAATCCTTGTACGCTACGTATAGCTCAATCTGCGTAAATTCAGGATTATGAAAACGGCTCATGCCTTCATTTCGGAAATCTTTGGAGAATTCATATACACCATCAAAACCACCGACAATTAGTCGCTTAAGATATAACTCATTCGCAATACGCATATATAGGGTCATATCCAGTGTATTGTGATGTGTTTTAAATGGTCTTGCAGCCGCTCCTCCATAGATAGGCTGTAATATTGGTGTTTCTACCTCCAAATAACCTCGTTGATTGAGGTATTCTCGCATGGAGGTGTACATTTTGGTTCTTTTGACAAAGGTTTCTTTGATGTCTGGATTGACGACCAAATCTACATAACGCATTCGATAGCGCTGTTCTGGATCCGTAAAGGCATCATAGACATTCCCTTCTTCATCTCGCTTTACAATCGGCAAAGGACGTAAGGCCTTACTTAATAATGTAAGTTCCGTCACATGAATAGATAACTCGCCAACTTGTGTTTTAAAAGCATAGCCTTTGATTCCAATAAAATCTCCGATATCCAGATACTTCTTAAAAACATCATTGTACAAACTTTTATCATCGGTAGGGCAAATATCATCTCTACTGATATAAATCTGCATGCGATCTTCACCGGTTTGTAGTTCTGCAAACGAAGCTTTTCCCATGATCCGTTTACCCATAAGCCTACCGGCAATACAGATATTTTTGAAATCATCGCTACCCTCTTGGTATTCCTTTCGCAAGGTCAGAATACTCGTATTTACAGGATATTCTTCAGACGGGAACGGGTTGATACCCAGATCGATCATTTTCTGAAGATTTTCTCTTCGGACCAGTTCTTGCTCACTTCGTTGCATGCAATAAATATTTTTTGCGCAAAAGTAAACACCTCCGTCTAGTATATGGATACTTTGGATATGTTTTTTCGGGCTTTCGCCCAAAGGAATAAAATATCCTCAGATATTCGCAGCATTTGAATAATTAATGATATCTTAATTTGGGAACTTATTGTACCTTTGAAATAGTCGCTATTATTGTGGCTTGCAGCTGTTTAACCACAGACAAAAAACATATATGATTTTTAACATAAAAAGAAAATTCACGAAGGTTTTCTTTTCGGTTTGTATATTCATTTCTATACTATCGAATATTGAGGGACAGGTTATTGCGGAAGAATTTTTTGACGAACCCACAGGCGCCACTACCGGTGTAATGTCTGATGGTTCTATGTGGGCGGCAGCTCCTCCAGGACAATGCGACGGTAATCCAGGTGTATTCGCAGTACAGCCAGCAGGTTTTGTAATCCAAGATATAGAAGGATTCAATTGTTGTGATTGCGGTGGTGGATCCGGAACAGGTCAATGCGGTGACAATCAAAGTGTCATCAATTTCAATGATATTGACATTTCTGCTGCCTGTATGGTGGATATTAGTGTTGTTTGGCAAAGTTCTGGTAGTATGGAATGTGATTCTCCAGCGGGGCCATCAGATGTTTGTATTGGAGGTCATGATCAAATGGTCGCTGAATATTCTATTGATGGAGCGCCCTTTGTGCAATTTGGTTATTTCTGTGGTAACACAGTAATTCAAAACCCTGTAACTGGATTTACTTTAAGTGGAAATTCTTTAGACATTCGTATTTCAGGTGGGAATCAAGCTTCATCCGAAGCCTATACCGTAAATTCAATTGTCGTATCTCAAATGGGAGGCGCCGTTACTGGTACTTTAACTGGAGGTGGTGAATTGTGCGGAACAAATTGTACGACCGTTTCATGGGAACTTTCAGGCGGTACTCCGCCTTATGATGTGGGCATGAATTTCACCTTGGGTGCCATTGATTTCGACTTCAACATTCCAAGTCCTTCATCCACAGGAGAATTTCTAGTTTGTTTGGATCCAAATGTACCCATTCCTTTTTTCAATCCACCAAACACCGTTATTGTTAACGAATTGTTTGGAACGATGGCCACCATTGAAATGACGGATGTAACTGATGATTCTAATTGTACCAGCGATTTGATGGGACAAATTATTGATATTGAATTGGTCGATGAGCCCACAGCCAGCATGATTGATCCAATTGATTCCGTATGCATTGAAACCGGAGGCATGGCAACGGTAGATTTAAGTATGTACGATGATCAAATTGATCTGACAGGTCTTTACGATGTGATTTGGTATTCGGATCCTGGTTTGACCAATGAGATTGGTCCTATATTCATGACCTCTACGAATACAACGGTATACGCGATCGTGCAGCGCAGTGAAGGCTGTGTTTCCGATGATGTTCAGGTTCAAATATTACTTTCTCTCACACCGGAGATAGATCCACTTCCGCCACAGGAAGCCTGTGGATCTTATACGATCCCATCCATTACAGGAACAAATTTAACATCTGATGCTGGCATTTATTCTGCTCCTGGAGGTATGGGGACCGTCTTCAATGAAGGCGACATCATCGACATGAATATGATCTTATATATCTATGATGATAATGATGGCTGTACAGATGAAGAAATGTTTACGGTGACCATCTACCCAGAACCGGATTTAGATCCGCTTACACCTCAAATCGTTTGTGGTTATTATGTTCTTCCCGATTTAACTGGAACCAATCTTTCTGGTTTAGAAAGTTATTATGAATTACCTGGTGGAATGGGCGGTAATTTTGCGGAAGGCGATACGATTTTTCAATCCATTGTACTCTATGCTTACGATGCGCTGGGTCCATGTTCGGATGAAGAATTTTTAACAATTCTTATTAGTCAAGAACCTAATATCAATATGCCAACGAGTTTAGCAGCTTGTGGTCAAGTCATTCTACCTGAAATTGAAGGAGATAATATATCTTCCGATGCTGCATATTTTACTGGTCCAAATGGAACAGGTACACAATACAATCCAGGAGATATAATAAGCACGGATCAAACACTCTACATCTATGATAGCATTGGAGATTGTGATGATGAAGACACCATTGAAATAGAAATCAGCGCAGGACCTTTATTGGACCCTCAAGATAATATCATTGCTTGCGATTACTACGTATTTACAGATATAGAAGGGACAGACCTTAATAATCCATTTTATATCGACAGTGCAACCATGACCATCTATCAAGTAGGTGATACTATTTTCAATTCTGCCACTTCTCACATCTTCGACTCGGTAGTTGGAAATGGAAATTGCTTTGTGAGTTTGGAGTTTTTGATAACCATTGAAGAAGCCATCTCAGCGGGTGAGGACATCCAATCCAATAGTTGTGCTGGCAGCCAAATCCCTTTGGTTGATTTGTTGGATTCAAATACGCCAATTGGAGGACAATTTATCGATATGGATGCGACTGGCGCTTTGATAAATGATACCTTGGATTTAGATCTAAGCGGTAATCAATCTTTCAATATTCAATATATACTTGAAAATACCTGCGGTCCCGATACAGCACTTATCACCATATCCGTGGTGGATGAAACGGACGCAGGAACCAATCAAATGAACAGCATCTGCGAAGGATCCGTTATTTTTCTCAATGATTATATCGAAGGAGATCCGGGAGGAGCCTTTTTTGTAGATGGAGAAAATACACCCGTAGACCCTGAGATATTGACAGATGGAATGAATGGGAACAGTATTGAGTTTATCTATATCGTTGGAGATGGTGGCAATTGTCCACAAGACTCCGCTTTATACACATTCATGGTCATTGATCAACCGCAGTTTTTTACTCCAACAGCTGTTGAAGTATGTGACTTTTATCAGCTTCCTATTGTTGATGGCGAAGGTATAAGCGGGGATGAAGCTTATACCACCTTGCCGTTTAATGGTGGGATCAGCTATGAAACAGGAGACACTATTTTTGATGATGTGCAATTATATTTAAGCTTCGATGATGGCAATTGCCAATCCTTGGACTCCTTTTTTGTTGACATCAAACAATCCAGCACAGAACTTATTAACCCCACCCTTTGTCCTGGAGATTCTCTAATCGTCAATGGAGTTGTTTACAATGAAGCTCAAGCATCGGGTGAAGAAAGCCTCAACAATGTGGAAGGATGTGATAGCTCCATTACCGTGGCCTTGACATTTTATACCATTGACACCAATTTTATTCAAGAAAATCTATGTTTCGGAGAATCTATTATGATTAATGGAGAAATCTATGATGAAATGAATAGTTCAGGTATCGAAGTACTGGAAAACATGGCTCAAACGGGTTGTGACAGTATTATTCGTATTGATTTAAGTTTCTCAGATGCAGCCGAAACACCTATCGATGAAATGATCTGTTCGGGAGATTCCATTCTCATCAATAATATTTATTACTCGGAGAGCAATCCTTCTGGAATGGATACGATTCAATTGCAAAATGGTTGTGATTCGATACTCAATATTACCGTTCAATTTTTACAACAAAGCTCTGGGACAATAGATACTGTACTGTGTCCGAATGACAACATTACTGTAAACGGTACCATTTATAACATTGACAGTCCGACAGGTACAGAAGTATTGGATAATGCCAATGAAAACGGTTGCGATAGTACCATCACCGTAAGCTTACAATTTCATCAAATTGTAGATGGAATGGTGAGCGGGACACTTTGTGCCGACGAATCTATTGACACACTTGGTGTAACCATCGACATCAATAATCCGGAAGAGGAAGTAGTATTATTAGGGGCTTCCGCCCAAAATTGCGACAGTACCGTTTTCATATCGTTTGATTTTATTACAGTCGAAGAAGGTTTGCAGGAAGAAAGTGTCTGTGAAGGTGGCTCTATCGAAATTGAAGGTCAAACCTATGATGAACAGAATCCTACAGGTTCTTATATCACCACGTCCGTTGACGGATGTGATAGTACCGTAAATGTTATTGTCACATTCACCCCTATAGAATCTGATTTAGAGATTGTAGATGCTAATTGTAGTCTGGACCCTACCGGCTATATCGTATTCAATGGTTTTAATGTGACTTCATCCTTGTCGTTTTACGAGTTAGACAATTCTGGTGACATGAATTCCATCATAGAAGGAGACACTATATTTGGAATTAGTCCAGGAATGCATGACATCGAATTGACAACAAACATAGGCTGCAGTACTTCTGTTTCTTTTGAAATTATGGAAGCCGAAACTCCAAACATAAGTATACCAGAATTGGTCATCATTAATGAAGGCGATAGTTATCAACTTGATGATCCGATCGATGATACCAACACGATTGTCTGGACTCCAGATACCGATATTAGTTGTACAGATTGTGGAAATCCAAGTTTCTCTCCAAGTTCTACAACGGATTATTTTGTAGAAATAACTTCGCCGGAAGGATGTATCATTCTAGATACCATTCAAATCAGAGTAGAAGAAAGCTTCAACATTTATTTCCCGAATACATTTACGCCAAACGATGATGGATTGAATGATTACTTCAATATATTTTCTGAACAAATAGGAGCCTTTGATCTATATATACATGACCGATGGGGTAATAAAGTCTATGAAGCAAGAGGTATTACTTCTAATAGCGAGAGTGCAGGTTGGGATGGTCGTTTTAATGGCCAACAAGTTCAACAGGGAGTCTATGCTTATTATGGAGTCTACTATAAGGTGATCTCCGATACTGAAGTGGAAGCCGTACCATTCAAAGGGAATGTCACAGTGACGCGTTAAGAGTCGTTTATGCAAGAAATTATCCGAATCAAGATTTTAAATCCCAAGGTAAAGACACTGCTTCAAGAATTACAGCACTTGGAATTAATTGAAATTGACAATCGCCATATTGACGATAAAAAGCAAGAAATGGCAGAAAAGCTGGAGGGGATCAACTTGAAAGATATTGATCAAGACGAGCTGCAAAAAATCATCAACCGACGATAATGGATATCATTCAACTATTTGATTGGATCGGAACATTTGTGTTTGCGGTCAGTGGAGTTATGACGGCCATTGAAAAGAAGTTTGACATCGTTGGAGCAACAATCATTGGTCTCGTGACGGCCATCGGTGGAGGAACCCTTCGTGATTTGTTAATTGGATCAACTCCGGTCGGTTGGATGCAAAACGAAACCTATATCTACATCATCCTTCTAGCCGTTCCTATTTGCTATTTATTTAAAAAGTTCATTCTGAAACTGCGTAGATCGATGTTCTTATTTGATACGATTGGAATTGGATTGTTTACCATACTAGGATTAGAAAAAACATTATCACTGGACCTGAGCATCATCGCAGCCTTGATGATGGGCATCAGTTCTGCCGTATTTGGAGGAGTGATTCGAGATGTTTTGTGCAATGAGGTACCTCTGATCTTTAGAAAAGAAATCTACGCGTCGGCCTGTTTAGCAGGAGGGATCGTTTATATAGTTCTTGAACATTTCCTAGCCTTTCCGGGTTGGAATATGATAATCTCGATTGCCGTCGTTATGATCATTCGTTTTCTCGCGGTTCGATTTAAGTGGCATCTGGGTTAAAGCTATCCAATTATGATCAAAATTGCTTATTCACCTGTTTACAAATATAGTCTACCTCCAGGACATCGATTCCCAATGATGAAATACGAATTGATTCCCGAACAATTACTTTATGAAGGCACCATTCAAGAAAATCAATTCTTCCATCCTAATAAATTAGATGAAAGAACACTTCTATTAACACATACTAAAGAATATTGGTCTAAATTGAAACATCAAGCATTATCCGCCAAAGAGATTCGTAAGATCGGTTTCCCCATGTTGGATAGCTTAGTTCAACGTGGTCGATATATTGCGCAAGGTACGATCGATTGCGCCTTACATGCTCTAGAATTTGGCTGTGCTATGAATATTGCTGGAGGAACTCATCATTCTTTTTCCGACCGTGGTGAGGGCTTTTGTGTATTTAATGATTTCGCTATCTGTTCTAATTACCTACTGGATCAACAAATAGTACGTAAAATTCTGATTTGCGATTTAGACGTGCATCAGGGAAATGGAACGGCTAATATTTTTGAAAATAATGACCGTGTTTTCACTTTCTCCATGCATGGCGCTAAAAATTATCCCACGAAAAAAGAAAACTCCGATCTGGACATTGGATTACCAGATGGCACCCGTGATGATTTGTATCTAAAAACATTAGAAGAACACCTTTTTACAATCATTGAAAAAGTAAAACCAGACATCATCCTCTATTTAAGTGGAGTTGATGTTTTAGAAACGGACAAACTGGGTCGTCTGGCATTGAGTATGGAGGGATGCAAAAAACGAGACCAAATTGTATTCGAAACAGCCTCCCATTATCAAATTCCCATCGCAGTCAGTATGGGAGGAGGATACTCCGTTAGACTCTCCGATATTGTTGAAGCCCATGCCAATACCTTTCGAGTAGCCATGGATACTATCCATTAGTGGGTATCGATTATACTTAATATTTGACTTCTGCTAGAAGTATTCTTACTATCAAAGCATATATCGTAATCCCAATTGAGCACTCGCAGATTGATATTTTTGACGAACTTCATTCCATTGAATTCTTTGGGTCAAATCAGCCTGATGCAGCAATCCTATGGATAAGTAACAAGCCTTTGATATTCTTCGTTCCACTCCTACTTGAATTACATTCGTCAATAGGCTGGCATCTAAAAACCTCGGTTGTGTATAATCAACGATGGATGCCTGTTTTGTCCAGTTTTTCCCATTAATATAAATCAGATTTTCAAATGCCAAACCCTCAGAAATATAAAAGTTCCATTGATTGTAAGGGTACTGATATCTGACACCAAGAAAAGCACCTACAGCGTGAATTTTATTATAATGCTGAACCCTTCGAAAGGAATAATCCGTTTCGACGACATCACCCTCGTAGTAGGCCGTCAAGCCATTTTCAAAGGTAAAGAATGAAGCACTATCCGAAGCGGTGATAGCTTCATCTCTGGAAACTTCCATGCCTCTAAACAATTCCGTTTTTTGATTGTAAGACAAACCTCCTACTAGCGAAAAGCTATTATTTAAAGGGAATTGTACAGCCGCATTTCCGCCCCATTCATAAAGTGCTTTATTCGAAGCTTCTAGGGTGGACAAATACAGTTGATCCATCGATCCTGATCTGGATTTTGTTCCAGCAAGTCTACCCGCATGCGTCTGAATCAACAGTGCAAAAGGTCGATTTACTTTTTCGCCATGTAAAACTGGGGGTTCTAATGCTTGTATGTCCCGATTTAGCGTGTGATCTAAACGCCAGGAAACGGGAGCTGAACTGCTTAAAACAGAACGAGTATTTTTCAAGCTGCGTGTATGGATTGGATCTCGAAATATATGATTTAATTCTTTATGATTATCTGATGTATTGGTGGTCAAATCACGATTTATCGATTCTAATACGGATGTTTCAGGATGGTATACTATTGCTTTGTTTTCTGGGTCTACTGGTCTCTCGACAAGCGTTGAAGCACTAGTAGCTCTCAAAACATCCATCACAGATGACTCCTTTTGAAGATTCTGATTGGTTTCAACATTCGAAGTTATCTGTTTTCTAGCTAGCGATTCATGGTGCCTTGAAGGTGCCGATTGATCAAACGATTCTACGGAAGATTTGAAATCCACAGGTACACTAGAATCATACTGTTCCGATATTAGATCAGTAGTGTTATTTCCAGTTTTAGAACCAATGAGAAAAGCAGAAAGGAGCATTAAAAACACTCCTAATGAAAGCCACCAGAAAATGCCTTTATTTTTCCGCTTTTCATCATGTTGGATCATCTGACTATCAATCTCATTCCAGAGAAGATCCTTATCAAAATCAGTACGCACTGATTTCAACAACTCTTTCATTTTATCATCACTTAGCTTGCTCATAAGCTATTCGATTTTCATTTTTTTTAATTCGTTTACGCAAGAGCGATTTGGCTCTTGCCAACTGTGATCGAGAGGTAGAAGCACTAATTTCAAGCATTTCTCCAATTTCATTATGATTATACCCCTCCACCACGAAAAGGTTAAATACTAGTTTATAGCCTTCTGGTAAGTCGTTTATTTTCTTGAAAATTTCATCAGCACTCAGGTCTGCTATGATATCATCATTAGTAACTGGTTCAAGTACAGAGGTGAAAGATTCAAACAAGTCTACTTTCCGATTCTTTCGATAATCCATCAAAGCATTATTAACCGCTATTCTGCTCATCCATGCCTTGATAGAACCCCTCGATTCATCAAATTGATCTATTTTTTGAAATACTCGTAAATACGATTCTTGAAAAATATCTTGGGCCTTGCTTATATCCGTGGTATATCGCAAACAAATATTCATCATATCATCTGCGGTCGCACGATAGAGTGCCTCGCGACTCGCCCTATCATTTCTTTTACAACCTTTTATGATATTCTTTAAATCCATTAACTGTATTTAAGCTTACTGAATTTCTATTTGAAAATTTCCTTCTACCTCTTTAGACGTTCCAGAAGCGTCTAAGGTTGGTCCAGAAAATTCACCCGTAATCATATTATCTTCCATGAGATAATCAACGATCATCCCTGTACTCTCTTCATGCCCTAAAATCAACATTTCCATGTGTGCATATCTAAAATATTTAACCAGATTGATCTCACCCCCTCCAAAAATGGGAATTCCAATCTCGATGGTTTCTTGATAATCTTCGGTTTGACCTTTAATGATCAAATCTGTAAACTCCGCGGTAAAATCAATGGCCTCCACCAAGAATTGCTGCGTCGTATTATCGTAATTCAACTCAATCATGCCCGTATAGGCCACCGGATTACCACATAATTCGTAGTACTCATTGGCATTTTGATCTTCTGATAGCGGTTTACAAGATTCATAAATAATCGCGTCCGTAAGCGTTGGACTTTCTATATGAATATCATAACAATCTACCCCATTACAATCTGGTACTTCAACGGTAAAAAATCCATTCTCGATTTCTCCATGAACAGTTGATCCATCAATCATGACAGTGACCTCTCCAAAGCCTAAGCCTTCACTCGTATTACAATCAATCACTGTCCCAGCAATAACCAAAGTCTCTGTAGGCAAGGAGGAAGAAATAAACGTTCCAATATCAACATGATCATCCACCACACTGATCGGCCCGATTAACTCCAATTCCTTACATGCATTCATTAAAATCAAGCTTCGATCCATGAAAGGCTCGTAAGCAAAAGAAAAATTCCCCTGTTCATCTGTCTTGGTATAACTAAAGAGGAATCCTTCCGAAGGATCAAATAAATAAACGATGGCATCTGATTGAGGCGTTTCATCCGCATACAATATTTGCCCTGTAATCGCATACATCGAATCTACTAATTCAACCGTGTTAGTGATTTCATAGGGTAGATCATCCGCATCCGCTAAGGTGAAATTTTTCGTAATTTCATCGTGATCAAGTTGAACGATATCAAAAGAACTACTATGATAATTATTGGCTGTAGCGCTTAAGTGAACATGTTCGCTATCCTTGGGAAATGTTACGCTGTAATACCCTTCAGCATCCGTGACAATATGATGCGTTAACTGTTGGTGGTATATAAAAACGTCCGAATTCGGAATTCCAAAACCATCGACATCTTGGACCGTACCTTTTAAGACTGAACTAGAAACCAATTGAGGATCACTTTTGACGGTAATAATCTCAGTAGAATCTATGTTTTGTTCACAAGACACGAACATCCATGCCATTGTAATGATTAAGAAAGTATATAAGAGTGATTTCATTTCTACTTTGTCTATGCTTTTAATGCAAAAAATCAAAACAAGTTTAACCTCGTGTCATTTAATTTATGAATGAAATTCAATATACGCTGCATGAGCTAGAAAATAAATTGAGTTAATTGAAAAAGTACAGACAAGTCACCTGCCGTATTTTTTGTAAATTAGTCTCCATATTTTGATACAATGACCCGTTTAGTCCTTCTTTGCTGTTGCTATTTTTATATTATTCAATTACAAGCACAATGCACCTTTAGTGTTAATGTGCCCAGTGACATCACCATTTGCTCTCCCGAGCAAATCGATTTAGTTGGATCTGTCGCCGGAGGAGAATATATTGGAGTAGAATGGGTAGGAAGTAATGGTTTTACGGACGATCAATTAATCACCAATGACACACCTCAAGAATCTACGACCTATACTTTAACCGCTTTTGGAACGACCGATCTGAATCTTGTGGAAAACGGAGACTTCGAAGATGGAAACACAGGATTTACCAGTAGTTATTTGAATGGAGAAATTTTCTGTCCTACAGGCCCTTTCAATCCATGGGGGTCATTGGGATGCGAGGGTATGTATGTGATTACTGATGATCCTTCTAGCACACATACTAATTTTAGTGCTTGCGGCGATCATACAACTGGATCTGGAATGATGATGGTCGTAAATGGATCTGCTTCTGCTATCAATATTTGGTGTCAAAACATTGACGTCATACCTAATACGGATTATTTGTTTTCGGCTTGGGCCACATCAGTCAATCCATCTTCGCCTGCAATCTTACAATTTTCCATTAATGGTAGCCTTATCGGTTCGGATTTCGGGTTATCCGGAACCTTATGTGCTTGGGAAAATTTTACGGCTCCATGGAATGCCGGAGCTAGTTCTACCGCGACCATTTGTATTACCAACCAAAACACTGCCTTAGGAGGGAACGATTTTGCCTTAGATGATATCGAGTTTATTGAAGTTTGTAAAGAAGAGAACAGTTTCGACGTTACGATCGCTGAAGTCCTCGGTACGCTACCCAGTTCCAATGATATCGATTGTGACAATCCAACGGTTGACCTTTCTGTGAGTCCCAATAATTCAAATTATATGTACAATTGGGAGGCCAATTTTGGTGGCATGATCGATGGACCTATCGATCAAGCAACTGTAACAGCTTCCAGTCAAGGATTGTATTCTGTTACGATCACCGATGAAAATGGCTGTACGAAAAAAATTAGTAGTTCAGTCTTTGGATCGACCGCATTACCAGAATCAAATATCGTCGGAGATTTCGAAATCACCTGTGACGAAAATGAAGTGACCGTCTTCGCTACCAATACTGAATCTGGGATGACTTACGATTGGATCGGTTCATCGGATAATTCAACATCTCCATTTGCCACATATGACATGGGCGGGAATTTTGTTTTACAACTGACCAATGAATACAACTGTACCTCATTAATTCCTTTCAACATCATGGACAATGTGATACAACCAGATTATGAATTAGTAGCCAATGATACACTCGCCTGTATCGGTGATACCATTTCAATTTCGGCCCAATTCGATGAGATTCCAGAGAATATACAATGGTACAATCCCAATGGAGATCCACTAAGTAACGAACAGATTGTAGATGTTGGAGATGTAGGTTATTACATCATTGAAATGGAGTATTCCAACAATTGTAACTTCACGGATTCCGTATTAGTCATCAGCCAAATTTCTGCCTTGGATTACACTTTGGGCGAAAGCCCGCTCCTAAACTGTATAGATACCTTACAGGAATTGAGTATCGAAGTGAATGATGATTTCAATCAAATTAGTTGGTATAACGACACACTTATATCGAATGCATCTAGCATCGAGATCAGCAATCCAGGTATATACACGGTGGAAGTGGAAGATATGAATGGTTGTATCACGCGAGACACCTTAGAAGTATTTCAAGATATTAGCTCCGCCAATTACTCCGTTGAAAGCAGTGTGATTGACTGTTTCGATGGAGAAGGAACCATTTCCGTAAACACAGATAGTCTCGTTCAAATCAGTTGGGAATTTCCCGACGGGTCATTCAGCACAGCGGATAGTTTTAGCACAGCCATCGCAGGAGATTATATTCTTCGTCTCGAAAATACAAACGGATGTGAAATCAACGACACCATCGAGCTCATGGCGAATCAAGATTTCCCCGTGCTTGCCTTAGATTTTGACAGTTTAAACTGCTTCCAAAGTAATGGTACTATTGCCATACAAAGTAATATTGAAAACACGGAATACAGCTGGACAGGACCGAATAATTTCACCAGTACAGATAGTACATTCACTGTTTCAGAAACAGGAATATACATCTATACCGCCACCACAGAAAACGGTTGCTCGTCTTCGGATACAGTTGAAATTATCGGCGACTTTAGCGTACCAAGTTTGACACTAAGTGGAGATACAATTAGCTGCGCTAATTTAACAGCAACCATTCAATTAACCAGTAACACAGATTATGATATCATCGATGTAAATACGGTTGACATAGTGGATATCAATGATAACTCCGTACAAGTTGGAGCCGCAGGTAATACAAGCATCACCATACAGGCGATGAATGGATGTACCAGTACTGAAACAATTGAAATTCATCAAAACTTCACACTCCCTTCTTTTGAAACACTCGATGATATTACAATCAATTGTTATCAAGACAATGTTTTGCTGAGCGCGGAACCCAATGGTAATGAATCGGTCATCTGGTTTCAAAATGCAGATACCTTATCCGAAAGTACAGATTTACTGATTAGCGAAGAAGGTTTGTATAATATCATATATACACATCCCGAGTCGGGCTGTAGTCTAATAGACAATGTTGAAGTGACGGCGGATTTTCAGGCAGATGCATTCGATATTCAAGCCAATCATATCGATTGTATAGAATCCACTTCTATCATCGAATTAACGACTACACAATCATTTGATCTAATCAATTTTGATGATATCGCCTTAAACCAAGATAGCGAGAATACTTTTTCTACGACCGAAGCGGGCACCTATACATTTGAAATAACCTATTCCAATGGTTGTACCAGCGAAAACTTTATTGAAATTACTATAGATACGGTAGCCCCTTCTATTACCGTACAAGATATCATGCTCCCATGCACCGATGACCCCATAGAAATCAGCGTAGAAACAAACCTTAACACCGTACAATATGACTGGTCCGGACCAAATAATTATAGCTCGTCCATGGCTACGGACTTAGTCAATGAGGCGGGCATTTATGAAATAATCCTCACCAATACAGAGAATGGATGTACTAGCATGGGGCAAGTGGAGGTGGAAGAAAACAATACGGTGATTGTAGCCGATCTTGCATCAGAACAACCTCTTTGTTTTGGAGAATTGGGAAGTATTAGTTTATCAGAGGCCTCTGGTGGTTCAGCACCCTATAATATCACCATTTCGGATGACAATAACACCCTGTTTGACGGCAGCGAATTGGAATCGGGAATTTACTTTATCGATATCACGGATGCCGACGGATGTCTGACATCGGAAATGATCGAAATCAATACTGTATCTGACTTTTTTGTAGAAGCTGGGCAGAACACGGTCATTGCCTCTGGTTCTGATTTTGAAATCCAAGCCTCAACAGACTTAATGGATTCAGAAATCAATTCGATCAGCTGGACCCCAAGTGCATTACTCAGCTGCTCTGATTGTCTAAACCCGACTATCGAACTGTTGGAAGAAGATACTTGGTTCTACATAGAGATCGAAAACCAAAATGGATGCGTGCACATCGATAGTATCGAAATACGAGTAATCGTTGCTTACGAATTTTATGAACCCAATGTGTTTACTCCAAATAATGATGGAACCAACGATATCTTCTACATCCATTCAAACACCTTCGCTTCGAACAGCATTATCCGAGAATTTTCCATCTATGATCGATGGGGCAATCAAGTATTCACGGACAATGACTTTACACCGAATGATCCAGAACATGGCTGGGATGGCAGCTTTAAAGGGCAAAAAGCTCTAAGTGGTGTATATGCTTACTATGCCTTGGTGGAACTTCCCGATGGAAATATTGAAAAACTGATCGGATCGGTGACAATTACCCGTTAATTGATTGAATAGCCAATTAATTACTTGTCACAATCCCGTTTAAAAGTTATTTTTAGCTTTTCAAACTGTTACTTAATTCAATGAAACGAAGAAGCGTCGTTAAGGGCATCTTTTTATTTTCTTTAGGCGGATCTTTATTATACTCCTGTACTGACCCTTATCAGGCAGTTAAAGACTTGTCGCTCGATCAAATCACCTTTGACAACAAACACTTGGCCTTTATAGATTCG
>JAHDFB010000004.1:0-60060 GCA_020628475.1 Saprospiraceae bacterium
TATCTGTTTTCTGACGTACTTCTTTTGGTAATTCTGCCATCTCAGCGATACCACCTGCATTATCCGCAATAGGACCGTAAGCATCTACCGCTAATTGAATACCCGTGTTGGATAACATACCTACTGCTGCGATTGCAATACCGTACAAACCAGCGAAGTGATGTGCTCCGATAATGGCTGCTGCCAAGATGATAATTGGAATTGCCGTAGAAATCATTCCTACGCCTAATCCAGCGATGATATTGGTTGCAGATCCTGTTAATGATTGCTTTACAATCGAAAGTACTGGCTTCGTACCTGTTCCCGTATAGAATTCGGTTACGATACCAATTAGTAGACCAGCGGCCAATCCAAATAATACCGCAAAGAATATTCCAAGAGAATTATATTCTGTACCATTTACTGCCCATGATTCTGGCAACATAAATTTACACAATAAGAATGTACCGATCAACATCAATCCAGCAGCAAGAAATTCTCCTGTGTTCAATGCTTTCTGAGGATCACCACCTTCTTTAACGCGTACGAAGAATGTTCCAATGATGGAAGTTACGATACCAAGACAAGCTAATGCCAATGGTAATAATACGGCACTCATTCCTCCAAATTCGTCTTGACCAAACTCAGTCAATCCCATGAAGGTGGCTCCGATTACCATTGTACCGATGATGGATCCTACATATGATTCAAAAAGATCGGCTCCCATACCAGCTACATCACCTACATTATCACCTACGTTATCCGCAATCGTTGCTGGATTTAAGGGGTGATCTTCTGGGATACCTGCTTCTACTTTACCTACTAAATCTGCTCCTACATCTGCTGCTTTGGTATAAATACCACCACCAACTCTTGCGAATAGAGCGATCGAAGATGCACCAAATGAAAATCCAGTTAAAACCGTAATGACTTTGGTTACATCCGTCATGCTGGCTGTACCAAACATCTGTGAGTACAATAAGAATAAGACTCCAAGTCCTAGTACTCCAAGACCTACAACACCAAGACCCATTACAGCACCACCAGCAAACGCCACCTCTAGAGCTTTACCCAATCCAGTTCTTGCCGCATTGGTTGTTCTAACATTTGCTTTGGTTGCTACTTTCATTCCAATAAATCCTGCTAGTGCTGAGCAAATTGCTCCAAGCACAAATGAAAGTCCAACTAATGGAGAAGATGCAGCTGTATTACCGCTTAAAACCATTAATACTGCCACAGCCACAACGAAAATGGCTAATATTTTATACTCTGCCTTCAAGAAGGACATAGCACCATCCGCAATGTTATCTGCGATACGGCCCATTTTTTCTGTTCCTACCTCTTGTCTAGAAACCCATCCGGATTTCCAAAATGTATATAACAACGCAAGTACACCAAAAATCGGCACCGCGTAAATTAACGTTTCTTTCATTCTGTTTTTTTTAGTAATTGATTTTAATAAATTATGATTTTTTCGAATGTCAAAAATACAATAATTATCCTTTCGCACAAGGGAAGAGGATAGAAAGATTGGAGCTTCCGCCTATGTTTGAAATAATATTTTATTGAACGAATGATCCACTTATTGATTAACTTTGCGGCTCAAATTCAATTTTTATGATGCGTCCTTTGTATTTTTTAAGCTGTATTTCCATCATGTTGATGATGACGGCCTGTCATTCGTCCAAGAAGGTCATGGAGATGGACTTGACTGAAGAAACCTTATTAGATACATTAGTCGTTTCTGCTCCTAAACCCGTTATCGAGGAAGTCCCTCAACCCATTTACCAAGCTTCGGCTGAACGGTTGATTGATTTGAAACACATGGACTTGGAGATTTCATTTAACTGGGAAAAGGAACAAGTTTTTGGAAATGCTATTCTTCGATTGAGTCCTTATTTTTATCCAACGAATGAGATTGTGCTCGACGCTTATAATATGGATGTCAAGGATTTAAGCTTGAATGGAGCTCTACCTTTGAATTATACCAATCAATATGGTCAACTGATTATAAAGTTAGATCGAACATATAGCCGTGATGAAGATATTTTACTGCATATTCAATATGTAGCCAATCCTTCTTTGGGGCAAGTCGTTGAAGCAGGAAGACAGAGTGATCTTGGATTGTATTTTATTAATAGTGATCAGAGTAATCCAGAAAAACCCATGCAGATCTGGAGTCAGGGAGAAACGCAGTACAATTCACGTTGGTTTCCTACGGTAGACCAACCAAATGAGCGATATACACACGATATTAAAATAACGGTGGCCGATCGCTTTGCGACCCTGTCCAATGGTTATTTGGTCAGCAGTAACAAATATGATAAGCTTACACGTACCGATCACTGGCGCATGGACGATGAACATGCACCATACTTAACCATGATCGCTGTAGGGGAATTTGCCGTCGTGAATGATCAGTGGAATGGAAAACCATTAATGTATTTCGTGGAGAAAGATTATGAGGCTTACGCCCAAAAGATATTCAATCATACTCCAGAAATGTTAACGTATTTCTCGGATTTGACAGGTGTTGCATATCCTTGGGACAAATATGCTCAGATGGTCGTACGTGATTTTGTTGCTGGAGCCATGGAGAATACGACGGCTGTTACTTTCGGTGAATTTGTACAGAAAACAGATGTTGAATTGATCGATAATCACAATGATGATATTGTCGCTCATGAACTATTTCACCATTGGTTTGGTGATTATGTAACCTGTGAATCTTGGGCCAATTTGACCTTGAATGAGGCTTTTGCCAATTACTCCGAGTATTTATGGACTGATTTTAAATATGGTCAAGAAGAAGCGGACTACAAGCGACGTCAAGAATTATATGGCTATCTGTATCAAGCTAAAAATCAAGGAACACATCCGCTCATTGATTATCATTATTCGGATAAAGAAAATATGTTTGATGCGCATAGTTATAATAAAGGAGGTTTGGTCTTACATATGTTGCGTGCAGAAATAGGAGATGATGCTTTTTTCGCGGGCATGCAAAAATATCTAAAAGATAATGCAGGAAGTGCTGTGGAAGTGGATGAACTGAGAATGGCCTATGAGGAGGTTACGGGTAGGGATTTACAAGTATTTTTTAATCAATGGTTTTTGTCGAGTGGGCATCCTGAATTAAATATTCAATATACGATAGAAGCGGATAAAGTCATCATTGATGTAGAACAGGTACAAAGTTTAGAAAGCTCTATTGCCGTGTTTGATATTCCTTTGGAGTTTGATATATATGATATCAATGGAAAGGTTGTCCGTCAAGCGGTTCGAATGACCAAGCGAAAGCAGTCTTATGAATTGTCTTCGATGGGAAGGGACATTGATTGGATCAACTTCGATCCGGCACATACCTTGTTGGCAGAATTTCAAGAGAATAAGACCAAAGAAGATTATATCAAGGAACTGAATCATGCAAAGCGGCAGTATGATCAGAACGAGGCTTTAGAAAAATTAGCGGAAGAAGAGGTGGACATACAATTGTATAAAGATTTGATGATTTCCGATAAGCACTATTGGATAAAGTGGCAGGCTTCAAGAAAGGTTCCATATAGTTCAAAAGACAAAGACTTATTCGAAAAAGCGATTGCTCAGGCTAAAAATTCGTATTATAAAGGACGCTTGATTTCAAAGCTAAAGCAACATACCGCTGATTTTGGAGCTGATTATTTTAGTGATATCATCGAGTCCAATAAATCATGGAATATCATTGCTCCTAGTTTGATTAATTTGTCGATGTTGGATATGGATCGAACCATGGGCTATATAGATCAATGGAAGGCCGTAGATAATACTCGCTTAATTTTTGCAATAGCAAGTATAATTTCTAAAAACAATGCATTTGATCGGTTTGATTATATCTGTTCGAAGATTGGAAGTTTGAGTCCGCGAGCCTTGGGGAATTATACGAAAATCATGAATGATATGTTGATGGCTTCAAGTTCGGTACGGTTTGAGTCCATGTTGCAACAGATTCAGTCTATCATCATGGAAAACGATCAATGGAGTACCACTAAAAAAGCAATTGTCGCGAACAAATTGATTGAATTGGAGCGTCGGTTAGATGAAGAGAAGAAGTCCATTTTTCGGAAGATAATGCAAGAAGAATAGCATTATCGTATCATCATCTTGAAGCCTTTCATCAACCATGAATTTTCAGAATTGATTAGGTTTTCAAGGAGTCCATCTGCTTTATCAGCAAAGACTTTCATTTCATCAATAGTATGGTGAAATTTCTTTTCCTCTTCGCAACTGCAATTTTTACATTCGGACAGTTCGTTGAGCATGTTCTGAAGTGGAACCAATTCTTGCTCTTTTCGTTTCTTGATGATTTTTGAAAAGATTTTCCACATGTCTTTTTCGGCGATGAAGTATTCTTTTCGATCCCCTTCTATATTGACACCTTTGATCAATTCCCATGAAATCAAACATCGTAAGTTCATATTGACGTTTCCACGTGATATTTGAAGTTGTTTCATGATATCATCGGAACAGAGTGGTTCGCATTCGAAAATCAACAAAGCATGTATATGGGCCATGGTTTTATTGATTCCCCATTTGGTACCCAACACACCCCACGTTTCTATAAACTTTTGTTTCTTTTCTTCTACTGTCATCGGATTAAATACTTCGCACTAGTCGAACAAAGATGCTAAAGAAATGTTTAAAAATCAATCTGATTTTCTTGAAAATTGGTCGAAATAACGGACTAATGAATCTCCTACCGCAATATCCTCTAATAGATAGTTTTCACCTCGGCTAGCAGACAGCAATAGATTTCCATGCCCTTTGTAATCAGTCCAAGGTGTGGAAAATCGAGCTTTTTCGTCGGTGGCGTCTCGATAGAAATCCCATTGTACGATTCTTTTGGTCTGCGGATCGACGTACACGATATATTTGTTATCCGGTGTCACGCCAACTTGATCGAATTGTAATTCGATTCGTTCAGCCAATTGACCGTCTAGGGTACTGTCCCGCTCTAGATAGCTCAGTGTGACTCCAGAATCTTTTAATTTATAGGGTAGAAAAATCCAGTAAGAATCATTGATCCACATTTCTTTGGCCTTTTCTAAATATTGATCCAAACTATCTTGCTTGGTTAAAAAGCGATCATTCATATAAACGGTCCCCGTCATATCTTGGAGATTCATATGAATGAGAAAGCTATCTCGAATGCCCTCAATGATAAGATCTCCGTTGTGCTTATTCCAAGTATGTCTCCGCGCTCCAAAAAAATTCCAACGCAGATATTTCGTTTCGTCCCAAGCCTTTCTGCCCCCAGAAGCATTCATAACCGAATCGGCTAGGGCGATTGCTTTAGGATCTGAAGCCTCTTCATTAAATCCTACAGCAGGTGGATTGATCACTTGATTTGTAGATTCTTGCTGAACGGAGCAGCTTACCAAAATCCAAAAAAATACGAGGACAAATTGTGCTTTCATACAGCAAAGATACGATCTCCTAATCGTTTTTGTGCCGCCAGAAATTTTAATTGTTCGTACTACCTCAAAGTCAGTTTTCCTAATCGTCAATCTTTACGAAATGCGCAAAATAATATTGATTGTGTGCATCTTGGCATACCAACGTGTATTGGCCATTTGGTAAATGGTCAACATATACGGATGAACCTTGGAACTGATCATTTACAATTAATTCAGCTTTAGCATTGTAGATATAATATTGGGAGAATGACTGGGAAGATTTAAGTTGTATTTGATCTGTCGTAGGATTAGGGTATATGCTAATAGGCATGACTTCAATTCGGATATCCGTTATCGGACTCAACATGGAATAGTACCAAATCTGTTCTGTTTCTGCGGGTATAAATTCTTGTTGGTCTATTTTATTAGCAAATTGCATGGGTAAGTAAAATGCTAGATATTCTCGAGTATCAGGTATCAAGGCGAAGTCAAATAAGAGGGTTTCGAAAAATGTACCGGGATTTAATACCTCACTGAATTGTATAGTGTTATCCGATTCGGATTGATAATTTAAAACGGCTTCACTAGGCGATTGATCGATGTAAGGAATACTGTAAATGGAGGTCAGATTGCCATCTAGGTCATATACGATCGAATCAATATTGATAATTTCCACAATCTCATTATAGTAAATCATCTTACCGATTCTATTCATATCATCATATAGCAGATCCAATTCTCCATCAAGTGATTCGCTAGTAGCTTGTACTGAGAAATATTTAATATTGGTTTTATTGGGGAGATATTCATAGCTCGTTTTTAGATACGGTTCATAGGCTCCATCATCGAAATAGGAATGAATGGACTCTTTCAAGGCGCCATTTTCATGGAAAAATTCTATAAGTTCTAATTCATCCTCTGCATAATTTAAATAGATTGAATCCAATGTATGGTCGCTATTGTATTTAAAAAGGAAGGCACTTTGATTCGGTTCAGCTCCGAATTTCCAAGATTCGAATTTGTCTTGATCTGTATATTCTATAGTGACTTCAACCTCTGTATCCTCGATATACGTCGTTAATAAGTTCTCAGTGTATTCAAAGGCATATTTATATTCGTAGGTGCCCGTTTGAATATTCTTTTCAACAATGGAGTCTAGTTGAATGACTTGAGCAAAGGATAAAGTGGGCAATACAATACTGAGTACTAAAAAAGTGAATGCTTTCATGCTTGAATGGCTTGTTAATAAATCGTTCCTTTCAGAAACGAGCAAAAGGAAGAATTTGTGAAATAATGGCAAAAATATATTATAAACGTATGCATTTAAACATCGCTCAATTTAATGATTTTACTTTTTTATAAGTGCCTTGCATATTCTAATAATTGTCATGCTTCACAAAATGAGAAAAGTAGTATTGATGGTGCTTATCCTGACAGACGAGCGTATAGTGACCATTCGGTAAATGATTTACCTGTATAATCGGAGTTTGGAGTTGATCTTCTAGAATTAATTGAGCATCAGAGTCGTAGATAGAAAAATTCGAAAATGAAATGGAGGTGTTCAGATGAATTTGATCTGTTGTTGGGTTCGGATATATGGAAATGGGCAAGACTTCTACTGGTTTGATTGAGTTGATCATGCCAGAATAGTACCATTTTGTTTCATATAGGTTTCCATCGGCTAGTTCAAGGATAGATTCAGTAACTTGATTGCCATATGACAGTGGAATTCTAAATTCAGAGTGAAAGTCATCCATGATTAAGCCGATTTTGTTAAATGTATTTTCCATTGGAAATATATCGGATAACTTATAGATTTCATTGGATGTATATTCTACCTTTTCCATAAATTCCTCTATTCCAGAACTGAAGTCATATTGATAATATTCCGTCAGACTTCCATTACTATCATAACTAAACGAATCCACAAGTTCAACCTGATCGTCTTCTATACGCTCGAATAAAATGAGTTGATTTTCATCGTTGTAGTAATAGTTGAAAACTTTATTAAGTACTTCATTTTCATCGTAAATATCAAAGAAATGATTGGCAATTAGCAAGCCATTTTCATAAAGAAAATCTTTGCGTCCATGCACCACATAGGATCCATTTTCCAGACTAGATTCTGTCAAAGACTCGACTAGATTTTCATCATTGTAATTCACTTCAAAAATGGATTGATAATCTAGAAAATTTAACTTGATTGAATCGATTTGATCGTTTTGATTGTACGTATAATCTAAATTAAAAGTAAATAGACTGGAGTGCAAAGAGAAATTTATAAGATTTTTATTGATATCATATTGCAATGTTCCAGCATTGAACGAACCATTGTTATATTCATTGTACTCCACTAAAAGATCATCATTATAGGTATAATTAATACTATAGCGCAGGAATTCCGTGTTCATATCCGTTTGAATAATGCTATCCAATCGAATTTGACCTTCGAGGTTTAGAAAGAGTATTGAAAATAAAAAGAAGTAACATGTTTTCATTGTATTATTTTTAAAGGGGATATAAATAATACGATAAAATTAGGAAAGAACTTCTTGTGATATTGTCTAATAAGTAAACTCTAACATATAGTTTTATATTATATGTAAAGCATTGAACGATAGACTTTTTTTAGTCACGTGGAACATGGGTACAGGATCGCAAAAAACTGAATTGAACATTTGATTTGCTTAGGACAATCTTACAAATGCCGTTCTGCATGGTAACTAGACCGAACGAGTGGACCACTTTCCACAAAGCTGAAGCCCATTTTTTCACCTTCTTCTTTGTAATAAGCAAATACATCTGGATGCACGTATTCTTCCACTTTTAAGTGATTCTTCGTTGGTTGTAAATACTGCCCGATTGTAACGACATCCACACCGTGTTCGATGAGATCCTCCAAGGTCTTCAATACCTGATCTTTTGTCTCTCCTAAGCCGACCATAAATCCTGTCTTAGTACGATTACCTTGATCTTTGATGCGCTGTAATTGCTCCAATGAACGGTGATACTTTGCCTGAGGTCTAACCTTTCTGTACAATTCTTCTACCGTTTCGATATTATGAGAAACCACCTCTTGTCCTCCTTCGATCATTCGATGGAGAGCATCCCAATTTGCGCGAACATCAGGAATTAATGTTTCGATCGTCGTACTCGGCGATTCTTCCTTAACCGCGACGACGGTTTGATACCAGATTTCTGCTCCTCGATCTTTTAATTCATCTCGATTGACCGATGTGATTACTGCATGTTTTACTTGCATCAATCGAATGGCTTCCGCCACTCTTCTCGGCTCATCTTCATCATATTCTGGTGGTCTACCAGTTTTTACGGCGCAGAAAGAGCATGATCTGGTACAAACATCTCCTAATATCATAAAGGTAGCTGTTCCCGCTCCCCAGCATTCACCCATATTCGGGCAATTTCCAGATTGACAGATCGTATGTAGATTATATTTGTCTACTAATTCACGTACCCCTTTATACTTTGGTCCAGTTGGTAATTTTACACGTAACCAATCTGGTTTCTTCGTACGAGGCTCCTTCTTAACTACAACAGGTAAATCGATCAAGACGTTCATTTTTTATGTACAACACAAAAATACACAATTAGTTAATCAACACATTCATTTTGTTGATATTGATAGGACAACAAGTGTTTGCTTAAAGAGAAGAACTAGGTTCTTCGTCCAAACTGGAAAGTAAGATAGAGATTCAGGAAGAGCGCATCATTGGAATGCGCTTCATTTTCTACGATAATCGGCACCTTAACACCGAAATAATCAACCATAAGTCCTATTTCTGCCGCCCGAACAAATTCTTCAAAGGCACCCCAAGAAAAGTGTGCACCTAATTTTGCCTGTATGCCAGGTCTAAAAGATAATTGAGCCCAACTATCATATGAATCGGATCTACCAAAAATAGATGCATAATCCAAAAATTGTTCTGGATCATCGGCATAGGTTAATTCAACTGGAGATTTTAAACCTTGACCATTGACGTCGATTAAATAAATGTTTCGAGTAGGTTTTAAAATACCGATGACGGGACCGACTTCATAGCTCCAACCGACAGCCACTCCTTTTCTTTTTGCTTTTTCGGACCGATATTTCTTGACTCCGATACCACCTCTAAGAAGATACAAAGCGTTTTGTTTGCCATAAGTAAAAGATCGAGAAGCTCCCAAACCTTCAAAACTGGTGTTTTTGTTTTGACGTTCTTCCAATGGATGTTGAAGGTATCCCAACGAAATATGATAGTATCTCGTTTTGTAGTAGGTCAATAACTTTCCAATATCCATTCCCACATTGAGACCATTGGTATGAATAGTAGCATGATAAGCGCGTTCCTTATTATAAATGATTCCTTTATACTCGTATTCCAAGCCCTTCGGTTGGATTGTTTTTTGAGCCTTAAGACTGAAGGTCAAAAGAATAAATGGAAAAATTAAAAATAAGTGACGCATATAAATTTTGTACTGCTTCTTGTTCAAATATACGAAAGAAGGCCGTGAACTATTGTAAGGAAAACAGATTTTTGGCAAACTCGTTGTGAAGGAGTACTTTTATGTCATGGAAAATATTGTTTCGCCTACATTAATCATCGTGATTGTGGCCATTTATTTTGGCTTTTTATCCCTGATCTCGTATTTCAGTTCGCGTAATTCCAGCAACACCACTTTTTTTAGTGCCAACAAGAAATCACCATGGATGTTGGTAGCTATTGGTATGATCGGTGCATCCCTGTCTGGAGTTACTTTTATATCTATTCCAGGGCAGGTTGGAAATGGTGGGGGAGGGCAGGCTTTTTCATGGATGCAAATGGTCCTTGGATTTCTAGTTGGATATGCTATCATAGCTTTTGTCTTGATGCCTTTGTATTACAAATGGAATTTGGTTTCTATATATAGTTATATTGGAAAACGATTAGGCTTCTTTTCTCAAAAAACGGCAGCTAGCTTTTTTATATTGAGTCGAGTCGTAGGTGCTTCGCTTCGATTGTTTTTGGTGGCGATTGTTTTCCAAAAATTCGTGATGGATCATTTTGGCGTTCCGTTTTTCTTGACCGTAGCGATCACCATTATTTTAATCTGGGTTTATACGTTTAGATCCGGGATAAAGACCATCGTTTGGACTGACACGATACAAACCATAACCATGCTGACAGCGGTAGTCCTGACGATTTTGGCGATTATGAATGTAATGGAATATTCCTTTTCGGATATGATTGGGGCCATGAGAGAAGCGGGATATTCTCAAATATTTTTCTTTGAAGGTGGCTGGAATGATCCCAATAATTTCTTCAAACAGTTTATTGGAGGGGCATTGATTGCTACCGCTATGACTGGATTGGATCAGGATATGATGCAGAAAAATTTAACGTGTAATTCATTGCAATCCGCACAGAAAAATGTAGCGGTCTTTTCCATCATTTTGGTCTTTGCCAATCTGTTGTTTTTGACACTAGGGGCACTTCTGTATTTATATGCGCAGCATCAAGGAGTAATGGTTCCAGAAAGAACCGATCAATTATATCCTTTATTAGCGCTGACAGAATTGCCGATTTATATAGGTGTATTCTTTGTCATTGGACTCATTGCTGCGGCATACTCCAGTGCGGATTCAGCCTTAACTTCTTTGACGACATCCTTTTGTATTGATTTTCTTGGCTTTGAATCAAGTACAAAAACAGAACAAGAGAAAAAACGCATACGAATTATAGTTCATGTAGGATTTTCCTTGTTATTATTGGTGATCATTCTGCTGGTTAAATCGATCAATCACGATGCGGTTGTAAAAACACTCTTCCGCGCTGCGGGATATACCTATGGGCCTTTGATTGGTTTGTTTGCATTTGGAATGTTTACCAACCGCCGAATAAGACAATTTGATCCGATTCAAGACCTCTTAGTAGTATTCATAGCACTCATGGCTATTGGAATGACTATCTTCTTAGATCTAAATAGTAAGGAGTTGTTCAATGAATTTACCTTTGGTTATACGACTTTAGCATTAAACGGTTTGTTGATGTTTATAGGATTATGGCTGATTTCAGAACCTGGAAACATATCGGATGTCAATCAATAAAATTACAGAGAAGGATTCCTTGTATAATCATCTAGAAAACATGGATGTGCATACACTTCTTCATAGTATTAATCAAGAAGATCATAAAGTAGCGACTGCCGTTGAAAAAGCGATTCCTCAGATTGAGCAGCTAGTAGAATCTTTATACCCTAAAATGGAAAAAGGAGGCCGCCTATTTTATATCGGTGCGGGCACCAGTGGACGCTTGGGAATCTTAGATGCGAGCGAATGCCCTCCTACATTTGGTGTGCCTCATGGTATGGTGATCGGTGTCATAGCTGGAGGCGATCAAGCGATTCGAAAAGCCGTGGAACATGCAGAAGATGATAAGCATCAGGCCATTAAAGATTTACAAGCATTTGATATAAATGCCATGGATACGGTTGTTGGAATTGCTGCTAGTGGGACCACACCTTACGTCATTGGAGGTCTGAGAGATGTACAAGAATTGGGGGTTACAACTGGTGGAATATCTTGTAATCCGGGAGCACCTATATTTGAATACAGTGATCATAAAATATTGGCAGAAGTCGGTCCAGAATTTGTGACTGGTTCGACGCGTATGAAATCGGGTACCGCACAGAAATTGATTCTTAATATGATTACAACAAGTACCATGGTAAAGTTGGGACGTGTCAAGGGTAACAAAATGGTCGATATGCAGTTGTCGAATGATAAACTTGTCGATCGCGGGACGAGAATGATTATGAACGCTTTGGGTATTAATTATCATACGGCCAATGATCTATTGATCGAACATGGTAGCGTGCGTAAAGCTGTTGATTATTACTCCAATAAATAGTGATTAATTATTCCTGATCAGGTAGATTTCGACGAATCCATTCTTCCCGTTTTCTGGCCAATTCTGCTCGACGCTCTTGTTCGCGTTGTTGCTTTGTTTTATCGAAGATATCGGGAGCAAAAAACAGTTCTTTTTCCTCGGAGTCTTCTTCTAAAGATTCATTATCCGGTAAATCGACGCCACTAAAAATAATGGCCGTCAAGAGTCCCATGATGGCACCGAATAAATGGGATTCCCAACTGATACCGGGTTCGTCCGGAAAGATGCCAACAATCATTCCACTATATAGAAGCACTACGATTAAAGCTAGAATAATCGATTCTACGTTTCTTCTAAATATTCCACTCCAAAAGATGAAAGATACCATTCCATAGGCAACACCACTGGCACCGATATGATAGCCATGATGCCCAAAAATCCATACGGCTAAGCCCGTCAAAAGGTAGATAATGATGATGGCTGGCATGGAAGCCTTGCGATAAAAGAAATACATGATCGACCCAGCGATCAACAGAGGAAATGAATTGTTGAAAAGGTGTCCCCAGTCACTGTGCAATAAGGGTGAGGTCAGAATTCCATCCAATCCACTTACACGTCTTGGAACCAGGGCATAATAACTTGGATTAATTTTGAAAACAACGAAAATGGTGTGAATAATCCACAAACTCGCCACCATCAAAATGGGCACCTTGAAGGCTTTAAAAATCTGTTGGATTATTGATTTATTCAAATCGTTTCACTTAAGGTTTATAAAAATCGTCGTTGAACCAATTTCATAAATTGGCTGGCTTTTTTAATCTTTTTCGGAGAATCCCATTGTTGGTCTTTGGCCACGCCATTTCTTAAAAAGGCGACAGCTTCTTCAAAATTCGCTTTTTCCTCCAATTGCTCGAGTGTGCTTCTAAAAGATAGGTGATCGCCACCAAACAGTTCGTTTTGCGTAAATATCCGTTCGTTGATACTAATGGATTTGAAAATGTTTTTGATCGGCGAAAAACTTAATTTTTCGGATAATTCTGTGAATTCTTTTTTCTCCCATAAGTCAACATCTTCTACAATTTCTTCCTCGGTCGCTACCAGCGATTTTTTTTCAGTCTTCGCTTTTGCAGGAGCTTTCTTTGGTTTTGCCACTTTTACCGGAGCGGGCTCTACCACTGGGGGCACATCATACTCCTCCGAAACTGTTTCGATTTCCACTACGGGCGCTTCTTCCACTTCCTGCTTGATTTCTTCCGTGATCACTTCTTCCTCAACTTCTTCTATCATTTCAACTACTGGAATTGCTTTTTTCTTTTCTTTTTTCTTCTTTTTGGTGGCAGCCGGTTTTTTAACAATTTCCACAACGTCCTCCTCCTCTATATCCGTTGGAATAAGTTTGCGAAATTCGTCCGAATATCGAAGTAACATCTCACATTCGATATCTGACAATGGTTCTCCTAGATTCTCGAAAGATTCTAGCATAGAATTTAATTTTCGAAGTATCGTTTTCGCTTTTTTGTAATCCATTATTCCTTTATTTTATAGGATTGATAACGCAAGAATAATACCAAATCGGTATAGCAGACTGTAATTTTAGATAAACTTTTCGAAATTAAATATATAATTAGGGCATCTTTACATATTATTAATAAAACTATTTCAGGATTGTAATTCGACGATCTAATTATTGAGATAAGTTATTGCCAGATGAATAAAAGTTTTACTTTTACGATTCGAAAATACACGGAGCATATATGTTTTTAGAACCAACCTTTAGAGGACAGCGCAGCGGATGGATTGAAGTCATTTGCGGGTCTATGTTCTCAGGAAAAACGGAAGAATTAATTCGGCGGGTAAAAAGAACACAATATGCGAATCAAAAGGTGGTGATTTTTAAACCACAAAAAGATATTCGCTATTCAGAAGATCAAGTAGTCTCCCATGATGAAAATGCCATTCTTGGTATTCCGATCAAGAAGAGCAGTGAAATTTTCGATCATATACAAGATGTTCGAGTGGTTGCCATCGATGAAGCCCAATTTTTTGATCAAGAATTGCCCGTTGTTTGCGAAAAATTGGCTTTGAGAGGCATACGTGTAATAATAGCAGGACTGGATATGGATTTCCGTGGCTTACCTTTCGGACCGATGCCTCATTTATTAGCGGCGGCGGAATATATTACCAAAGTACATGCCATTTGTCCGCATTGCGGAAATTTAGCGACACATTCCTATCGCCTGAGTCAGGAGAAAGAAACGGTTGTTCTCGGTGAAAAAGACAAGTATGAACCAAGATGTCGTACTTGTTATGCCATGGGAAATATTTTAGATTTTACGTAGGAAAATAATCAGGGCGTCCGGGCGTGGCTTTCGCGATTTCATCCTTCGCAACGCTCAGGAAAGACGCTATGCTTTAGGCTGGCGCCTGCGCATAAACGCTTTCGCCACAGTCACTGACGCGGTAAGCTGGAAGTATTCGTTTCATTCATGCTTGCTTCCGAAATTTGTAAAGATTCCTTCCAATCGTATAATTAAACACGATAAAATCCCTACAAATATTGACTTTAAGCGTTGATTCTCGTACATTCGTCAAGACAATTAGAAAACAAACTTCCCACATAGTATTTACATGCGAAAATCCAAGACTCGTCAGAGAAAGAAAAAACCACAATCCATCAATTTTGCAGATAGTTTAGCAAAGCAGTCGGCCGTCAAGGGTATTGAAGCACCAGAGTATGCCTTAGCTGGAGATCAAGAACAAGGTAAATCAGGACCATACGAGACGAATGGCAGTATTACTTTTTATTGTAATGGGTTTTTACCAGAAAGAGATTATCTGGGCAATGATGTTCGTGCCGAAAATGCAAAGAATGATCCGGATTCCAATGGAGAAAGAATGCATGCTGATGAATCGTCCATCAAAAGTGGCGAACATTATTGGGGGAATATTGATGAAAAATTAGAAGAGCGCTTTACCGGAAAAGAACCGAATGCAGATAGCACTTTCTACTTTGATGGAAGTGCTGGCCCTTTATCATCGGCTAATGATCGTATGAAATACGGAGAATCAGCAGCCCAAGTTATTATTAAACAAGTAGAATCCGGTCAATTCCAATTGGATGAAAATGGGGTGCTTCCGGATGCCATTAATGTAGTGGGACATAGTATGGGTGCTGCCTATGCCGCCGGATTGGCACGTGGCTTATTGAACTATAATGAGGAGCAGGGCAAAAAAGTGTTCAATGTGCGCGCTGTGTACTATTTTGCGCCGCATCAACCAATGGATATAGAACATCCATCTGAAGTACGGGGAGTGCAGTATTCACATAAAAATGATTCTGTCTCTAGTAATGGAGATAGTAAGGATCCAAAAGCGCTTTGGGGAATATTACCGAAAGCAACAGGATCGTATTTAGCGCCGATTACAGGTATTCATGAATTCATGGTGCATGATGTCCCTGGTTTGGATGGAAGTTTGCTAGGTGATCGTGGTGGACACAATGTTTCGGATCATGAATACACGCTTGATAAATACAAAAAAGGGCGGGAAGGTTATGTCGCTCCAAATGCTGACGAGGATTATGATTCAGAAAATTATAAGAGTCAGACGGTATCAAACGAAGGGTATGAAAAACCATCTTTCCACCTACCTAACTTACTAGATAAATTAGAAGGGCTTCCAGCAGATTTACGAAACAAAATAGACGAATTAGAAGATTGGTTGAGCAAAAATGTAAATGATGCGAACAGTATCTTCAAGGAGAAAGTGGGGCAAGGAAAAGGCTGGTTGGACGAAAAGAGACAGTCAGGTAAAGAATGGATTGATGAGAAAATCAATGAGGGAGATGTTTGGGTAGATGATAAGGTCGATAAGGGCAACGAGAAAATTGACGAACAAATCAATAAAGGAACCGATTGGCTCAATAAGAAGTCAGGTGGTCTATTTGGTGACGAAATTGGCAAGTTATCGGACTGGGTTCGAGGCAAGAAGAACAAAGGAGTCGATTATGTCAAGAAAAAAGAAGACCAAGCTGTTGATTTTAGTCGAGAAAAAGTCAATCAAGCCAACGAGTGGTTGGAATCAAAGACATCAGATCTAGCTTCATGGGTAACTGAAAAATCCGATGCGCTCACCTCTTGGGTCAATGCTGAAGTTCAGAAATTATCCAATTGGGCGAAGACGCAAATTTCCAAAGGCGAAAAGTATGCACAGCGATTGGCCAAGTCGCTACAGCGAAAGATCAAAGCTCTTATTTTAAAGATTCAGCGAAAAATTGAATCGATTCGAAATCGAATACGTAAGATCATTTTGATTATTAAAGAGACAGAAGCTTGGAGTTAAGAAGGCCATTATATAATTACTTATTATTGTGTGTATGTAGTATAGCAAGCCTTACATTCGTATCTTGCTTCAGAACAAATTTAAATAAGATGGATAAGGATCATATGAATAAGATTGTAGAAGAGTATGCCTATCAAACCACCCGTCCAGATGATGTCGCTTTTATGGCGGAACTGCTGGAAAATGCGATTCGTTTCTGGATTGAGGAGTACAGCAGCATGGGCTTTTACAAAGAAGAGGACTATAAGATATCCGATGTTATGCTTTTTGCACATACGAAGGATAAGGTTCTAATCTTTGTGCATGCACTTCTTAAAGATTCAAATGATGGGGAAGTGAAATTAATAGCGGGAAGATTGAAAGAGGACGATCGTTGGTACTTTCAGTATGCTGGAATGCCTACATTTTATTATGAGTATAATGAAGAGTTACGATCTAGTAAAGCATTTACTCATGAAGAGTTGATGGCACTTACAGTAGACAAGTTGGTAGAAGATGGTCTGGTCAATGCGCTTGGACATGTCAGTCAAGATTATCTTTGCAACAAGTGGTTTTGATCAGTAGTTAGATTTCATCATAAAAATACCGCTTCTTTTCCACTCAATTTTGTCAACTTTTCTGTTTAGAAATCTCAAAAACTCAGATTTTACAAGCATTTATCACAAAATATTTTCAAGTGATTGAATAGACTTAAGTTGTTGATAGCGAGTTGCATAGAACATTCATGCTCTTAGGTTTTAAAAAAAGTTAGAAAATAATTCTTAAAAATTGGAACGGAATGGCAGGTTGATTACACTAATAGAAGAATCAACATTGTTAGACCATGATCAAACTTAAAAAGACCTTCGCAAAAGGATATTTCTTATTTCAAGGCAAAGCATCAGCCAATTCTTCTTTTATCGAAGATCTAAGGGAGGCAAAGGAATTTATTATTCTGGCCAATTACTATTTTAAAGGATATCTCAAAATTCATGAATATCTTCTTTGCCAAGATGGATGGAATTTTATTGTTAAGATCCATTCTTTGGAGGCCCTATCAAAGAAAGTAGGAATGCTGGATCTTCGGGAAGATCAGGTGTGGCGGATCATTTCTGAGCGCATGCGTATTTTTTTATCCCGTTTTGTGAAATATACCAATCGTAAGCAGGGTAGAACAGGAAGTAAGGTGCACTCGAGTTATGAGCGATTTATTTTTGAAACTCTTTCTGAAGCTCAGACCTATATTGAAGGTATAAGAAAAGGGTATATTAAATTACATCAGAAAAGGAAGAAATATCGGGCAAAACGCAGTCATTATATGATCCCTAAGAAATTGGGGAAGGGAAGTATATTTATTAGCTCGAGGAAGCTGCGAAAGCGAATGAAGAAGTGTAGTGAAAAGATGGAAGTGCTTGAATTAACTAAGCTTAGACCTCATGTACTAAGAAATTTATTAGATTTCACCTATACTACACTTCTTACCAACATTTTTCATCAAAACGCACCTTAAAACCTACATTTTACCCTCCCTATCATATTGATAGGCAGATGCATTAACCCAGTAAATCCACTATGCTATCCATTTTTCCAGATGGAATTACTATCTCAATGCCTTCAATTTACATGGGTAACCCAATCAATTATTATCAATGTTCATCTCAACGGTAAATAACGCTCATATTTAAAAAGCAAACACATTACTCTGAAAACAAACTTCGCAGGTCTGTATGGAATCCTAAATATACACCTGCATCTTCCATACTTCAATTCAGGGTATACTTACAAACAATCCTACACAACTAAAAAATGTTACAGCCCCAACAAAGAATGTTTAATTTTTTCAAAACCAAATAGTTATTTAGACGTTTTTTAAATAAAATTATTCTTCTTAGCTATATTTGCGGAACTTTACAGAATATGACAATGAATAAGAAATTAATATATCTTGATAATAATGCTACAACCCCTTGTGATCCAAGGGTTATAGAAGCTATGACTCCTTATTTTTATGAGTTACATGGTAATGCAGCATCAAGAAATCATCCCTTTGGATGGAGATCAGAAGAAGCAGTAGATTATGCTAGAGAGCAAATCGCTAATTTGATACAAGTAGATCCAAAAGAAATTATCTTCACTTCCGGAGCAACAGAAGCAGATAATCTGGCACTTAAAGGGGTTTACGAAATGTATTCTCGAAAAGGTAATCATATCATTACCTTAGAAACAGAGCATAAAGCAGTACTCGATTCTTGTAAGAAAATCGAAAAAATGGGTGGTGAAGTTACCTATTTAAAGGTTGATCGATTGGGAAGAGTAAATCTACAAGAGTTAGAAGATGCAATAAAAGATACCACTATATTGGTTTCTATTATGTGGGCAAATAATGAAACAGGTGTTATCCAAGATATGAAAGCCATCGGAGAAATCTGTGCACGAAAAGGAGTTCTTTTCATGAGTGATGCTACACAGGCAGTTGGAAAGATTCCAACATTCCCGAAAGAAATGGGTATTCACTTAATGGCCTTTACAGCTCATAAAATGTACGGACCAAAAGGAGTGGGAGCCTTATTCGTTAACCGTAAAAATCCACGAGTAAAAGTGACTTCTCAAATGGATGGTGGTGGACACGAACGAGGTATGAGAAGTGGTACACTCAACGTGCCAGGTATCGTTGGATTTGGAAAGGCTGCTGAGATTGCTGCTAAAGAGATGGAATCAGAAAACCAACGTTTAGCTGGATTACGTGATAAATTGGAAAAAGCGCTGGTTGATAAATTAGAAGAAACCTATGTCAATGGGGACGTTGATAACAGAATGGCCCATGTGACCAACCTCTCGTTTAAGCATGTCGAAGGAGAAGGATTGATGATGACATTCAATCAAGAAATTGGAGTGTCTTCGGGATCTGCTTGTACATCCGCTAGCTTAGAACCGTCGTATGTATTGATTGCACTCGGTTTAGGTGATGACCTTGCGCATTCTTCCATACGTTTCTCATTAGGTAGGTTTACGACAGAAGAAGAAATCGATTATACCATCGATCAAATTGTAAATGGAGTAAATCACATGAGAGATTTAAGTCCGATTTGGGAAATGTATAAAGAGGGAGTGGATTTAGACTCGATTGTCTGGGAAGAACACTAATAATAACGAACTAATTTGAATCAAAAGATGTTATAATAGGACATCGACAATATTGATAAATACTTAATAAATTATATAATGGCTTATTCTGAAAAATTACTGGATCATTTTAAGAACCCGAAAAATGTAGGAACATTAGACAAGAGCTCGAACAATGTTGGTACTGGTTTAGTAGGTGCTCCTGAATGTGGAGATGTGATGCGTCTACAAATTCAAGTAAACGATGCGACAGGAGTTATTGAAGATGCTAAGTTTAAGACATTTGGATGTGGATCCGCAATAGCAAGTTCTTCTTTGGCAACAGAGTGGTTAAAAGGAAAATCAATTGATGAAGCTTTAGCAATAGACAATATGGATATTGTTGAAGAATTGGCCTTACCACCCGTTAAAATTCACTGTAGTGTATTGGCAGAAGATGCTATAAAAGGAGCTATAGCAGATTATAAAAGTAAAAACAAGTAATTATGCTTTTCGTTGCAGATAGTGCAAAAGATAAGATTGGAGAATTAATGACGGCAGAGCAGATCGCGAACGAATACTTTATTCGTGTATCAGTGACAAGCGGAGGTTGCTCAGGTCTTTCTTATGAAATGGACTTCGATAATGAAGAAAAAGAAGATGATCAAATCTTTGAAGACAATGGAGTCAAAGTAGTGACGGATCTAAAGAGCTTCTTATATCTTTGTAATACTACATTGGAATTTTCAGGTGGATTAAATGGAAAAGGATTCTTCTTTAATAATCCAAACGCAAGTAGAACTTGTGGTTGTGGAGAATCATTCGCGGTCTAATTATAAAGAATATCCAAATCAAAATATAGATGGCCTGTTCGGATTCGGACGGGCTTTTTTTATAACCCGTGGGCAAATCGTTAAAATTTGGAGAATAGAAAAAACTTAATGAACTTTACTATTTGATGGTAATAGTCGTATTTTTACGTACAGCATAAAATATCGAGAATGATTAACAAGGTAATTCTTATTGGTAATATTGGACAAGATCCAGAGGTTAGGCACTTAGAAAATGGAAGTGTGGTAGCACGTTTTTCAGTGGCAACCAATGAAAATTATAAAGACAAGAGTGGTGAGTGGCAGAAGATAACGGAGTGGCATAATGTTACTTGCTGGAGAGCCTTGGCAGAAATGGTTGAAAGAAATTATAAAAAGGGAATGATGGTTTATGTAGAAGGTAAATTATCAACTCGTAAATGGCAAGATAGCGAAGGAAGAGAAAGAAGAACGACCGATGTGGTAGCAAATACACTTAGAATGTTAGAGCGAAGAGAAAATACTGGATTCGGAGGTCCAAGCATGCCTGGAGCTGCTGATGAACCAAAAGCCTTTCCACCAGCCAATGAAGCACCTGGTGTACAACACACAGAAAAGATCAACGATACTATGGCTGATGACGATTTACCGTTCTAGCCCTTTGACTAACTAAACTTGACACTTTGGACCCTGAGCCCGCCGAACATTTATTGTTCTTCTTTAATACCTTTTATTTATCGATTTCCTATTTCGGGATAATAAGTTCCGTTATATTACTTGGAGCATTGTTAATAGCTTCTGCATTAATTTCTGGTAGTGAAATAGCTTTCTTCTCGCTCTCTCCTAGCGATGAAGAAAATTTAAAAGATGAAACAAGCTACGCTGCGAAAACTATACTCAAATTACTAGATAATCCAGCAAAATTATTGGCAACCATATTGATTTCCAATAATTTCATAAATATTGGAATCGTAATATTATCATCCTTTGTATTAAATATATTTATTCCAGCAGGCACGGTAAACTTAGGTGGTAATTGGCTACATGAACATATCTTGACCATTTGGTCCGCCGCTCAAATTAATGCGGCTATTCATTTTCTGATAACCGTAGTAGCGGTTACTTTTTTATTGGTCCTTTTTGGAGAAGTAGCACCAAAAATCTACGCGAGTTTTAATAATGTTCGCTTTTCTAAAATTATGGCGAGACCTTTAAGTTTTTTGAATATCATGTTCGGACCGATCAGTAGTGTATTGGTGAGTATGTCCGCAGGTATAGAAAGACGACTTGCGCGCAATACCAGTCCAAATACCACCAAAGAGGACATAGATAAAGCCATTGAATTAACGGTCAATCAACATACCAGCGAAGAAAATGAAGCCGATATCTTAAGAGGTATCATAAAGTTTACAGATTTATCCGTCAAACAAATAATGCAACCTCGAACTGAAGTGGTAGGATTCGAAAAATCGGGAGATTATGAAAGTCTACGTGCATTAATACGAGCATCTGGTTATAGCCGAATACCAGTCTACGAAGAAAGTCTGGATAAGATTGTTGGCCTATTGTACGTGAAAGATCTTATCGGCTACATCTCAGAATCAAAAGACTTCAATTGGTCAGAATTGATCCGAAATAAATTAATCTTCGTTCCAGAGACAAAAAAAGTTAATGAATTGCTCAAAGAATTTCAAAGCGAACGTGTCCATATGGCCATTGTTGTAGACGAATATGGAGGAGTTTCTGGCTTGGTAACTTTAGAAGATGTGATGGAAGAAGTGATCGGAGATATAAAGGACGAATTTGATGATGACGAAGAAAACGACTATGTAAAAATTGATGATAATAATTTCATTTTCGAAGGAAAAACAAGCTTGACAGATGTTGCTAGAATCATAGATGTAGATTTAGCTGTATTCGAAAAATCGAAAGGAGATAGTGATAGTTTAGCAGGCTTGATTCTGGAAATTTTAGGAGTATTTCCAAAACCCGATAAAGAAATTCGAGTTGAAAATATCAAATTGAAGGTCGTCTCCGTTAATAAGAAAAGAATTGAAAAAGTTTCCTTAACGATACAAAGACAGAATCCAGAATGGCCCATAGAATAATCATCTTTTTCTTTATCATAGCGTTCATCATTTCATGTAAGGAGGAGCCTGTATTCTTGCCTAAACCAAGAATGTATCCAAAAGTGGAATATCCTGAGAAGAGTTATCAAAAGTTTGATACATCCTTTTGCAATTTTACATTTGACTATCCTGAATATGCACAATTCGAACAGGATAAATTCTTCTTTCAAGACAAACCAGTTCATCCTTGTTGGTTTGATATCAACTTTGAAGATTTTAACGGGGCTTTACATTGTTCGTATATTCCAATAGATGATCGGGCACATTACGATAAATTGATTGAAGATTCGTTTACTATGGTAGAAGAACATAATCGAAAAGCAAATTATCGGAAGGAAGAATATATTTCCAATCAACATGGAGTAGGAGGCCTATATTTTTCCCTAGGTGGAGAAGTGGCTACCAATATGCAATTCATATTGACAGATACAACAGATCATTTCTTTAGAGCTTCCTTATATTTCAATGCTAAGGTAGCTCCTGATAGCATACGTCCTATTTTTGATTTTGTCAAAGAGGATGTCGATAAATTAATTGAAACTTTCGAGTGGCAATAAATTAGAAAATTCGCTCTACTTCGCAGGATTGTAAATTCGAGCCATCGAAATGCTTGAATTGAACGAGACCTGGCTTTTTACCTGCTTCAAAACTACCTAAAGTATCAAAGGATAATGCTGCAGCTCCATTTTTAGTGGCCCATCGTAGTAATAACTCAATGGGAATAAATGAGTTGTATTTTTGAATTGTCTTAAGCTCTTCCAAGATGGATAATTTCCAATTACTACTCAAAGAATCTGTACCAATGGTTAATGTGGCATTAGTATCTAAAAAGGCTTTATAATCTGGTAATCTATTTTCAATATATAAATTTGCATTGGCACAAGTGGCCCAAAATACTTGTTTGTTCCACGCATAAGCATCTTTGATATGGTCTGGTGTGGTCATTGTATTATGGATGAACAAGGTCTTTTGAGCAGCATCCATATGTGCCATGGCATAATAAATACTTGGCTGGCCAGTCGGGGAGAAAGCCTCGTCATTAATGCCAATAGATTGATAAAAATCTGAAAAACCACCTGATTTATTGATGAAATATTGATCTTCATGAGCTGTTTCCTGATTGTGAATGCTAATCGTGGAAGTTCCTTCATTTAGGCGATTGATACGTTCGAATAGATCTTGTGTGACCGTGTATGGTGCATGAGGAACGGCAGCTTTATTATTTCCATTGGCACGATCAAATTGGTGGTATACAGCTTCATATTGATCATAGGATTGTTGCGTAAAAGAAGCTTGCATCATGTCAAACATCTCAATAAAACTGTAGTATTGAATAGGACTCTTCGCTTTGGTGGCGGCAGTATCGGCTTTGTTGGAAATATCTCCAACGGCTTGAATGCCGGCCTTCCACATGAGATCATTTTGCTCTTCAATAGCATCCAATACCTCCCTTTGATCTACATCTCGCATCGACACCACATGACGTAGAAATGGTAATAATCCAGTACCTGTTGGAACCTTTCCAAATAAATGTGATAATTCAAGATGACAGTGCGTATTGATTAGACCTGGAAGCAGTAATCCTTCATAATAAAGGACTTCTTCTTCATGTTCTTCTTTGGTTCGAAGCGTTTTTACGATTCCCTGCTCAAATTCAATGAGGGCATTTTGATGTAGTCGTTCCCCATCAAAAATGAAATCAGCACTATACTTTTTGATCATGTTATTCAAATTCTTGCGATAAAATGGCATTTTTTATTCTCGGTTCAAACCATGTACTCTTCGGAGGTAAAGTAGAACCAGCATCCGCCACATGTTTCAATTCTTCTTTTTGAATAGGGTAGAGTAGAAAACCGACAGAATGATCATTTTTCAACATTTGCTTTCGAATGCCTTGCACACCTTGTACGCCGCCGATATAAGATATTCGACCATCATTCCGTACATCGTGGATTCCCATTATTTCACCAAACACATGTTGATTTAAGAGACGTGCATCCAATATCAAATCGTCTGAAGGATCCGGGACTAAAAATTTCTTTTTCCAAATTAACTGATACACCTCGTCATTGATGGCGAAGATGAGTTCATGTTTTTGATTTGGCTTTCGAATTTTTTTGATCATTTTGATCTTAAAATACTTCGATAATTTCGCCATGATGATGGTCGGGCTAATTTCTCGGAGAATAGAAACGACTCGATTGTAATCATAGATAATCAGATCATCAAAACTGAAATAAATACTCAACAAATGACTGAAGCCCATTTTGGAGCGCTTTTTATTTAAGTTCAATAAAGTACCTATAGAAACTCGATGATGTCCATCAGCAATATAACTCTTACTAAAACTGCCTTGGAATATTTTTGTAATCTGTTCAATTTTATCGGGATCACTGATCTTCCAAATTTTGTGAACAGCCTTTTCTTCTTTGAATTGAATTTCTAGAAATATTTTTTTCTTTAAAACTTGTTGATAGATATCTTTTAGTTCTTTATTGGGTTTATGGGCCAATAAAACCGGTTTGATCATGGCATTTCGTTGCAGAGCTAAGTCAAGCATCTGCTGCTCTTTCATGGCAATGGTTTTTTCGTGCTTTAGTATCTTATTGTCCTTGATGTCATTAACAGAAGTACTGGCTACCAATCCCAATGAACTTAAGCCCTGCTGTTCAATCTGATAAAGATAGAAATGCGGGTCTTTGGTTCTTTTGAAAAAACTATTTTTTAAATAATAGGGGAATTCTTGTTTCATCACGCCAAAAAAGGAATCCGCTTTTGGCACCATTTGCATATCTGGATATAAGGCTTTGAAAGGCTCTATTCTCATGTATTGTCAATATTGAAAGGTCGAAATTAAGAAAACTTTCGCTGATTAGAAGAGAAGTAGAATTAATATAAATGCTTCGGATTAATATTCTTGAAATGCCCGTTTAACGCAGCCATTACTTTGAGCTTTTCAGCTCGTTTGATCGTCGGAATAAAGGATGTAAGATGTTTAATCAAATAATCCAATCGTTCTACTTCATTGGCCAGACTAATCAGTTCTAATTCTTCTGAAATACTTAAACCAAGTTTGTGAACCACTTGATGGACACGCAGATCATGTGCTTCAGGCACTTTCGTATTACTAATGTTTAAGGTAGCATATAATTCTTTAATAAGCCCCATAAGAATTTCGCACTTTTCATAATCCGTTTCCATATTCCAACTCAGAGGTGTAGCCTTCACACCTGGATAGGTTTTATCCCCCATACGTTGGGTTAACCTTGAAATCTTCACCAATCCTACGGCTTTAACTCGTACGTCAAATTTACCATCAGGATATTCCTTCTCAATATGGTCTAGATGCATTTCAGTGCCGAGATGAAAACTTTTACCGTCTATGAAAGGAACAAGAATGAAAGAGATACCCCGATCTCGACAATCTTGAATCAAACTTCTGTATCGAGGTTCGAAGATGTGAAGATTCTGTGTTTCACCAGGAAAACAAACAAGATTCAACGGAAATGCGGCAAACTCTTTAGCCATAATCAAGACGTTCTATAGTACTATAACGTGCTCTAAAACGAATTGTTTCTCCTCGAATGGACTCCAAAGCACAATTTTTGACGAGTAAATTCAATTTTCCGTGATTTAATGAGTGATTTAAAGAGTTTGGCATAATTGTTGGATCATAACTCATATTATAAAAACCTAAATTCAATATGAGAGTGAATAAAACTCATTCATTTTCCCGAAAGCTTAACAAACCAAGGGAAAATCAATTTTTAAAGTTTGTAACTATGAGATCAATTTTATTTTTTGTTTTCGCAATAGGAGCACATTGGCTTTCTGCTCAGTGTCCGACTCCTGAGATTACAGGTGATTTTTTTGTGTGTGAAGGAGAAACAGTAACATATTCTGTAGATTCCTTTGATGCAGCGAACACGTATGCATTTAGTTTGAATGGTGGAGGTACGATTCTTTCTTCTTCTGGAGGAGATGTAACCATCGAATGGAATGGAACGCCAGGTAGCATGTATCAATTAACGGTGACAGAGACAGATGCTGCTTGTTCAGGTACAGCTTTTGCTAACATTATGATTGAGGATGATCCTGTTTTGGTTTGTAACGACAACTTAAATATTAGTTTGTCGAATGATTGTAGCTTGGAAATTACTCCAGATATCATTTTGGAGTCTCCGACTTTTCCAGATGATTCATATTTGATTACCATTCTGGATGAAAATGGAAATCCAGCACCGACAACATTGGATGGCGCATATGTTGGTCAAACCGTAGAAATTACGGTTACCCATTTATGTAGCGGTAATAAATGTTGGGGTAATGTAACCATCGAAGATAAATTAGCTCCAGTTATTGAATGTTTTAATGATACCTTGACGTGTGCGGAATTTGCTAATTACACCCAAGTCCTTCCTACATTAGTAGAAGACAACTGTGGTGATGTTAGTTTTGCAAGCACAACGAATCAAATTCAGCAAGGTTGTACAGATGAGTTTTATACGATTTTGGAAGTAACATGGATAGCGACAGATGCAAGTGGAAATGAAAGTGATCCTTGTACTCAAACGATCTATGTAGAAAAAACGTCAATCAATGATCTTACATATCCATTAAACTATGATGGTTTACCAGGAAATAACAATCCATTAAGTTGTAGCGGTACCTATCCTCTAAATATGGATGGATTACCAGATCCTACTTTTACAGGAGTACCGGGTGGAACGATTACTTGTTCTTCGATTGAATGGACCTATACAGATGTAGTTTTGCCACTATGTGAAGAAGACTGCGCATATAATAATTCTAGCTACAAAGTCATTCGAACCTTTGTAGTGGTGGATTGGTGTACAGGTGAGATCGTAGAAATGACGCAAATCATTAAAGTAGAAGATTCTACAGCTCCTACCATAAACAATGTAGAGGATATTACTGCTAATGTAAATCCTTTCGATTGTAGTGCGCAGGTATTATTGCCGACACCTACTGCAACGGATAATTGTACAGCAGATGAATCGATTACATATGAATTTTCAACAGAAGAAGGAACCATCTTAAATGGTGTTCTTTATTTAGATAGTCCAGCAAAAACAATGGGCGCAGGAGTAGAAGTGACGGTTACAGCAAGCGATTGTTGTGATAATATTTCGACAGCCACATTTAGAGTAACATTGGTTGATGAAACACCTCCAGTAGTGGTAGCCGATGCGCATGAAGTGATCAGTTTGTTACCAAGTGGCATTGCTACTATGATGGCTACGAGCTTGGATGATGGAAGTTATGATAACTGTGGACCAATTGCGTTTTTTGTAAAGCGTATGGATAATGGTGGTGGAAATCCGGGAACAGATGTTTTCCCTCCAAGTGGTCCCGATAACAGTCAATTTAATGAAGCAGTACATTTTTACTGTAATGATATCCCAAATAATCCGATCATGGTTCAATTCCAAGTTTGTGACGATGCAGATTGCGACGGAACACCTGGTACGGCCTTTGATAATTGTAATATCGCGATGGTAGAGGTAGAAGTACAGGATAAATTTGCTCCTGTGATTCAATGTCCTGCAAATATGACCATCAGTTGTACAGAATTTGAGGGAGTCGACCTAACAGATGAATCGGAAATAAATGATTTATTCGGTGAAGCAGTGGCGGCAGGGACTTGTGGAGTAACAGTAGATCAGACGATTAGTGGGACACAGGATTTGGACTGTGGAGAAGGAATTATTTTTCGAAACTTTACAGCTACAACGAGTGGGGGAAGTAATTCTTGCTCCCAAACGATTACAGTAGTACCATTTGCAAACAACTTGCTGACTTGTGATAGAATATCTTTCGAAGGGCTCAACAATGGAGTATACAACTGGTGTGCAGTAAATGATAATACCAATAACAGTAATGATGACCTTCCTGCGATTGATATCGATGGATGTGAAGCAATCAATTTTGCAGAAGTAAATATTAATACATCTGGATTGTGTACAACAGCAGGTGTTCAAACGACGGTTGATACCTTCAATTATGCTTCTTCATCAGCTTGTAAGAAATACATCGTACATTATGAAGTAATTGATCAATGTGTGTTTGATGAAAACTATGTAAACCCAGCGACAGGTCAGATCGATCCATTCAACTCAGATAATGGATACTTCGAGTTTTACTTAGAATACAATGTAGTCGATTCGGAGGCTCCAACCTTAACTTGTGAGAATCAAGTATTGGATGCAGAAGGATGTGATGGTTACGAAGGGACGATAAGTATCGTTGCAGAAGATGCATGTACACCAGCTGATGAGTTGTTGTATGAGTGGAGACTGGATGTAAATGGTGATGGTTCTGTAGACTTACCGTTTAATGGATGGTTCGAAGGAAATGCAGTCAACGGAGCGGCTATCGGATTGCCGGCTATTCCAGTAGGAACGCATATCATCCTTTGGAGAGTAGATGATGGATGCGGAAACACAGAAACTTGTAGCCAGTCTATTACGATCAACGATTTCGACAAAGCTCCAACTCCATATTGTTTTGGTGGATTGAGTACAGCTGTGATGAATACCAATGGTACAGTGGAGATTTGGGCGAGCGACTTTGACAATGGAAGTCAGGATGACTGTGGCGGACCAGTTACGATTACAATGATTCCAGAATTAGTAGCGGAGAATTCTTCCAACCCATGGGCGGATTCGGAAGAAAGCTGGGAATTCGGTTGTGATGATATTACAAATGGTGTATTCCAAGTATTGGAAATCAGAGTATATGTTACTGATGAGACAGGAGCTTTTGACTACTGTACGGCTACATTAAGAATCGAGGATAACGAAGCGGATTTCTGTCCAGATAATATTACTTCAAGTACGATTTCTGGAGAAATTAAAACGGAAACAGGTAAGAAAGTGGCGGATGCTAAAGTGGAGTTGATGAGTATGCAACCAGAGTATCCAAGCTTTGCTAATACAGATGAAGAAGGACAGTATAGCTTTACGAGTGTATTGTATAGCGATTACCAAATTAGCGCGGAAGATAACACGGATTACTTGCAAGGTGTAACAACCTTGGATATCGTATTGATTCAGAAATACATCTTAGGACTCAATGATATCACAAGTCCATATAAAAAGATTGCGGCCGATGTAAACAATGACTGTACGATTACAGGAGTTGATTTAGTACAGGTGAGACGATTGATCTTAGGAAAGTATGACAATGATGCATTACCGTATAACGAAAGTTGGAGATTTGTAAAGGAAGATCAAACCTTCAATGACTATGCGCAACCATGTGATTATGCGGAGTCATACGACATCGTAGAATTGAGCGCGGCGTCTGAAAATAATAACTTCATCGCTGTTAAAATTGCGGATATCAACGAATCATCTATTCCAGGATTGAATAGTGAAACGGCAGAGACAAGATCCAACGAAGCATTACAATTGATTATTGAAAATGCGGTAGTAAGTCCGAATACAGTTACTAGAATTCCAGTATATGCTCAGAATATGAATGATGTATATGGATTCCAGTTTGGATTAGATATAGAGGATATGATGATTAATGGAGTGGAACGAGGTGCGATCGATATGACCTTAGATCATGTTGGTATGCGTGATGCTGAATTTGGAACGATCATCTTCAGTTACAACTCCGAGGATGCCTTGAATTTTGATGAAGATGAGGTATTATTCACGATTTTAGCAACGCCTACAAATGCAGGAGAATTGATATCTAAAGTAGCGATCAGTTCTAGCGATAAGATTGTAGGTGAGTCTTACTCGACAGAAGCGTTATTGATTTCGAACATAGAAATAGGCTTGAGAGAAGGTGCGGAAATCATTCCAGTAGCAGCTGCTTTCAACTTATTACAGAATGAGCCGAATCCATTTGCCAATGTGACAAATATTCGATTCGAATTGCCTCGATCTGGTGAAGCAAGCCTCAAAATATTTGATCTATCGGGTAAATTATTATATGCGAAAACCGATGCATTTGCTAAAGGGTTCAACCAAGTAGTGATTACCAAGGAAGACATTCATGTAAGCGGAGAACTATTCTACCAATTGGAGTTTGATGGAAAGGTTCAAACGCGAAAAATGATCTTGATCAACTAAGCAGAATATATGAGCAAAGCGCATAGCTAAGTTCAACAGTTAGGTGATATTAATTTGAAAGCCGTTCATGTATGTGAGCGGCTTTTTTTATGGTATACTGATAATAGGGGCGATCCCCTCGCTCATGCTTCGCTCAGGTCGTAGTACTCCGTGTTCGCTCATCCGCTCATCACGCCTGTCGGCGTGACAAAGCACTTCGTGTTACTATCGCAAAAGGCCATAGATGTATGGCTATTTGGTTTTTACGATCATTCAATTTATTTCTTTAACGATAATTTATGCTTGGAAAGTCATATCAGATTGGACGCGAACATCCTTCCGATCTTTGCTTATTGTTGATTGAATGCTGGATTCTTTTTTTGATGTACCAAAAAAAAAAAGTAAGATTTATTAAGTATATTGGTCGTAGTTACACTTTATATAAACATCAATATCTCTACAATGACCAGGGAAATTTATTTAATGATAATTTTCAGTTTTGTTTTAATGCTACTATCTTGTAGTCAAGAGCATTCCACTCTACAGACGAAGGATTTAACATCATATCAATATGTATATTCGATTGATGAAATGGACGATGCTTGGGCAAATATCATTCATCAGGAATTACCCGAATTTGCGGTATTTCAATCCATTGAAATGCATACCTATGCTGAACAACAGGTGATAATCGTTCATTATTTGCTTAACGATGAAGCCGAAACCGATGTTTACATTGAATCAATACCTTATACCAATAGTAATGATGATCGTATGCCAGCATCATTGGATTTCAAGCTGAATTAGAGTAACTGCAATCGGCAAATAGATGTAAGCTTAACTGCGACATGGATAGGAGGTGTTGTTTGAACGTAGCGAAGCGAAGAGAGTGCCGGATAGCCAGTTTTCTTATTTCCGCGTTTTAGCGGTAATAAGAAAGTCGCCCAAAGGCTTTGCCGAAGACGAAGCATCTTTCGAAACTTTAACTTTTCGCAGGTTATAAAAAATGATCAAGCTGCCGATCAAAGTCGGTAAAAACCAACCGATATAGCCGGGCAAAAAGTGCAGGTTGGTCACCGTAAAGGCTGTAAATGTGGCAATATAAGCACCTCCCATCATAACGATGTGTTTTCTCAATCCATGATTATATTTGATTTTATCAAGTCTTGCTTGTCGATCATAACGGAAATCTCCAAGTACCATCATCAACATAATGCTTCCAAAACTAAGCAAGAGACTCGCACGGAAAGCCGGTCCTTGTAGGAGATCTAGGATTCCGAATATCAACATCATCAACGCACAAATACTACTCGAAATACGGATAATATGCGTTCGCGTACCTAGCTTGTTTTTTTGCTTGACAAGTTTTAAGTAATGCAGTCCATTGATAACCTGATATAAGCTGAATAAGCCGATGAGTAGTAAAAATAAGAGTCGATTTCCTTTGATGAAATACATCATGGTGCTACTCATGGAGACGACAATCATGGAATAAGTATATATGAATCCTGCATTCTTGTGCCATTTTTTACCCTTAGGAGCTGATATAGCAACGAGTCCAAATCCCAAGGCTAGAAATCCTGAAATGATGTGTAGAATTAGAATAATCGAATAGAGTGACATAGGCTTTTTTTGAGTTCACAAAACAGATTGGTTCGCCTAAAGGTAGAAGGATGCAGCGCTATGAAATAATCAAAGGGATGAATGCCTCCGTATAGGGATGAATAACCTCAATTTCCCAGTTTGACAAGGGCTTAGGGACGATTGGTAAAGTATTTTTTGACCTCTTTTGTAAAACTTCTACTCACCTTGGCCTGTGGAGAAGCGTTGTGAAAATGTAAGGTAAATCCCTGCGCATTACCAGTAAATCTTTCTACTTCATTGAGATTGACGACATAAGAGCGATGGGTTTTCATAATCCCTTCGAATGGGGAAATGTACTCCACTATTTTTTTAAGACTGGAGCGTATGATTTGCCGTTCGACCTGCTCTTCTTTTCGCGTAAATATGCTCACGTAATTGGCATCTGACTCGGCAAAGAGAAATTCAGATAACAAACATCGAACATCCGGTTCGTCGTAATCGGATTGAAAATTTAGTGGTATTTCATTGGATTCTTCTACTTTTTCATCTAGTGCATTTAGAGAGTCACTTTCCTTGGCGTATTGAAATTTGGATCGCAACAAATCGATGCTGATAAAGAAACTAGATGGAATCACACCTAGGGCAAATGTTCCAAGTGTCAAATATGAAAAGGACTGAAGATCCAAGGGGAAATTAGGAAAGATCAAATAACTGTAGAAATAATTTCCAAAGGCAATCACAAATATCAATATGGCCTGATGTATAATCGCTTTCCATAAGTTCCATTCCATATCCTTAAAGGCTTTGGCAAATCTTTTTGGCAGGAGGTACAGAAAACCAATCATGCTGAGGCAGGTGATTAGTCCATAGCCTAAAATGCATAAAATAGTCCATGGATCGTTGGATCTTGGAAGTCCGAATGGTCTGAAAATGATCAGAAAAAGACCGATAAATAGTCCGACACCAACGGAAAGACGAATGACCTGCCGTATACTTTTATTTCCGGGAGAGGGATATGCTTCCAGTAACCAATTTTTCATTGGTTAAAGATACAGTTCTCCTTAGAAACGGAGGTAAAACTCTATGTAAAATGGAACCTAGCTAAGAATGCCTAAAAAGACTTTGTAGAGAATATCTACAAGGCGTGCTAGCGTTTTTTAAGGAGTTTTACCGCTTGATCGATCCAATCTTCCTGATTGTGAAAATAGTGATCCGGTGGAATACCATCGGCCTCATATTTCCTTTGATCCGAATAGCGTGTCATCGTACAGCCAAGTTCAAAATTGAAGTGAGGTGTTTTAACGCCTGTGATTTCCCCATATCCAACATATCCGCCAGAGTTTTCACCTACAATTATTGTCTTGTCACTATCCATAGCCCAGAACAATAAGGTCTCGCAAGAACTTGCACAATTTTTATTGGCGATAATCACGATTTTTTGAGGATTGGCAAAGACACTGTCTAAGTGCACCATTTCTCCAGTACTTCTTGGAATATAGCTTTGATTCGGAGCAGCTTTCATTGCGGCAATTTCATCTTCGAACTCCTCTAAGAATTCTGGGCTAAAATTAATGGTATCTTCTTTAAACATTTCGTACCACTCCAAACATTTTCTGATATTTTCTTCGGTGGCATATATGTCGACTTTATCGCTTTTGAAAGGCTGGGTATATAGATATTTTAATAAGGGACTGACACAAGCATCACTGCCGCCACCATTATTTCGTACATCGATAATTAAATATGGTTTGGACTCTATACTTGCACGATGTTCTTCATAAAATGCAGCTATTTTAGCATACCAATTGCCGTTGAAAGTAGGAATATACATGTAGTTGATCTCCGTATCCATTTCTTTAAATGTGAGATCTCTTGATGCGACTTTGGTATTATAAGATATTTTATTTTCCAGCTGAATATTATACCAACCATCATTTAATATACCATCAAGGAGTTGTACATTTTTATAATATTGTAAGGAGTGATTTCGCATATACATAAACATATCATAGCTGTTTTCGCCCACTTTTTTTAATTCAAACTTGACCTGCCCTTTTTTCCAAAGTGTAGTTTTTGAATCAACAATGACTGCAACATAATCTCTAAAATCATTCTTATTCTTTACAATGGCCACCGTATAGGTCCCATCTTTGGTTTGGTATTGGTTTTCAATTTCTTGAATTGGATTTCTTGGATTTAATGGGAGATTTTCAATGGTTTCTCGATTTTTATAGAGAGGCGATGACAAAAAATCTTGTACTTCCTCCGAATTGTTCTCGTCTATTTGGACGGTGTTATTGGTATAAATCGACGAGTGATTGTCTTTGAAGAATTCTACATAGACGAGTAGGGTTTTGAAACATAGATCTTCATCCTGGCAATACGTTCTCGACAGGTCGAATAGATCATTTTTGAAAAGCTGGTAAGTTTCCATATTAACATCCGAGACATTATCCTTGAATCCGGGGAGATTCTCTTCGTAATAGTTGACGACAAATGTTAATTCTTTTTCACAATCGCAGTTTTGAGATAGAACATTTGTGCTTGTGGTCAATAAGCTTAATAAGATTATCAGTGCTTTCATTCATTTCATTTTCCTTAAAGACGACAGGGATTATAAACGGTTGCAAGTATCCTATTTAAAAGAGCTATTTTCTTGATGAAAGGGAGGAATTTGTTGAGGCCTTTTTAAGCTATTTAAGTAAAATGTCCGTGAAATGTTAAAGAATGTTAATTTATATCTCAGGTCACAACACAATGAATCTTTTGGCGTTTTATTCGTACACCAAATTAAATATCAATATGAAAGAGAGGATTGCCATCATCGAGGAGAAATCATACGGATTAATCATTTTGAATATTACCAGAAAAGTAAAACAATTCGTACCGATGGAAAAATTTGTAAAACGAGTTAATTGGGGAATGTACGAGCTAGTCAATGCTTGTTTACTTCCTTCCACCATGCCTTTAAAAGCGAAGGCGTGATGTAGGTAAAATAAACAATAAAGTAGGATTTAGTTTAGGAGGTTCGATTAATTGATTAATCGAACCTTTTTTTATCCTCGTATTCGTTTCAAAACGGCTCTTTGTGTGGCGGTCGTTTCATAAGAATCGACGGGCGGAATCGAAGCTTCACCGACTTTTATATTTCCAGTGGAATGAATCGGTTCGACAGGCCCCACAATGACTTCAAAGATGATTTCATCTTGATGGAAGGTGTAACTGATAGTCAAGAGTGATCCTTGTACCGCGAAGGTGGAGATCAATTTGTTTTTAAAAAGATAGGCATCTAGTATAATACCGTTGTCCTCGTCGATTTGATAATGACCATTTTCTTCGTCTACTTTAATCAGCAAATAGCTCCGTTTATCTTCTTTTTCCTTTTCGTTGTAAATCAATTGCCAACCAATGGTACTTTCATCACTGGTTTCTTCAATGAGCATTGCCATAGGAATGGTCTGTACGGACCCACTTCTACTATAGATTTCTAATGCTCCTTTCCAATATCCCAATAAATCATATGGGAAATCAAGCACATATTCCTCGCTTTTTTTTACTTCATCTATTTTTAGGGTCTTTTGTCGACTTTTACAAGAAAGAGCCAAAAATAATATAGATATTGTGCCGATTATTAAAAGGAGGGAATTACTGTAAAACCTTTGCATATTTTTTATTGTGACGAACAATGTAAATCTACATAAATTGAACGCTAAAATGAATATACGATTACCATTTGTACTATTATTTTCAAGTCTGTTTTTTATTGCAGGAGCACAAAAAGAACAGGCACCTTATTTCCAGCAGGAGGTGAATACGACCATCGATGTAAGCTTAGATGATGTCAATCATACTTTGAATGGAACGATTAAAATACAGTATATTAACAACGCTCCAAAGCCATTGGATACCTTATTTATTCATTTATGGGCGAATGCATACAAGGATCGAACAACAGCCTTTGCGAAACAACAATTACGAAATAAGAGTAAGAAATTTCATTATTCTAAACCAGAGCAAAAGGGAAATTTTGAAGGGATTGCTTTCAAGATAGATGGAAGAGATGTCAATTATCAATACTACCAAGGGAATAAAGATATTGCCATTATTTTACTTCCTAAAAGCTTAAATCCAGGTGAAGAAATGATTATTGAAACACCGTTGAATCTTCAGATTCCTTCTTCTTTTAGTCGATTGGGACACGTCGGTACTTCATATCAAATGACCCAATGGTTTCCAAAACCAGCGGTGTATGATCGAGATGGTTGGCATCCTATGCCTTATTTAAACCAAGGTGAGTTTTACTCTGAATTTGGATCGTATGATGTTTCTATTACATTACCTGAAAATTATGTGGTTTGTGCAACAGGAACTTTGAAGACCGATAGCGAATATCAATTCTTGGAGCGAAAAATTGAAGAGACGAAGGCACGTGCTCAGGATACCACAAGAGATACAAGTTTTCCAGAATCAAGTGAAACGATGAAAACGATTCGTTATACGGCAGAAAATTGTCATGATTTTGGTTGGTTTGCCGATAAGCGATTTTATGTAGAAAAAGGGAGTGTACCACTATCCAATGGTAAGGTGGTCGATACTTGGGTATTTTATACTGATACAGAGAAAGATTTATGGCAGGATGCCTTGGGATATGTTAATCGATCGGTTCGTTTCTATTCAGATATGGTAGGGAATTACCCGTATCCTCATGCGACTGCCGTACAAAGTGCCTTAAGCGCTGGTGGAGGAATGGAATATCCGATGATTACGGTGATTGGCGCTATGGGAAATGCACATGCACTCGATGGGGTGATTACCCATGAGGTTGGGCATAACTGGTTTTATGGAATACTAGGATTCAATGAGCGTGATCATGCTTGGTTGGATGAAGGAATCAATAGTTACTATGATCATCGATATGATCAACTGTACTACGATAAACCAATGTCCATGGGATTGCCAGCAGCATTTACCAATCATTTGGAAACCAGTGGTATGCAATTCGCATTGATGGCTCAGATCAAAAGAGGGCACGATCAAGCACCTTCCTTACATGCGGCAGATTTTGAGAGTACCAATTACTTCTTCAGTTGCTATGAGAAACCGGCCTTGGCTTTTGAATTTTTGGAGCAATATCTGGGGGCAGAACGATTTGATGCTATTATGCATTCACTATACGAGCAATGGGAGTTTAAACACCCTGGTCCACAAGATGTGATTGATCACTTTAACCGTGAATCAGGCGAGGATTTATCTTGGTTTTTTGATGGCTTCATTTATAGTAATGATGAAGTGGACTATAAGGTGAATAAAATCTCCAAGAAGGATAATAACTATGAAATTAAAGTGTCGAATCAAGGAGATATTGCTAGTCCGTTCCCGGTAACAGCTTATAAAGACGGCGCTGCGGTTGAGACAAAATGGTTCGAACCTACCGAAAAGTCTAATACCTATGATTTTCCGGTAGGCGATTACGATTATATCGTGATTGATTCTTCGCATACGATGTTAGATATTAATCGGTTCAATAATTACAAGAAATTCAAGGGCATTAATCTTCCAACGGTACGATTATTGGGTGGTGTTGATAACTCAAGAAAAAAGCAACTTTTCGTCTTACCTGCTCCTTTATATAATCGATACGATGGATTCATGCTAGGATTACATGTTAATAATTATGCGGTTCCATTTCCAAGATTAAAAGCGTCCATCAATACTGTATATGGATTTAATAGCAAGCTGATTGCTGGTACTGCTAGATTGCAATATGATCATCCAGTTAAGAAAGGTAAATTACAACGAGTCAGTTATAAATTGACTTCTCGACAATTTAGCCTAGACCGCGTCGATGATTTAGATAATCGATCAAATTATGGAACAATTACTCCATCTGTAAAACTTTATTTCTTACATAATCAAAGTTCATTGTGGACTTCTTCGGCGGAATTGAAGTCAACCTTTGTACGTTTATCGGAGTATGTTCAAAATGAATCAACTTTTGGTCCTGATAACAGTGTTTTTACAGAATTGAATTACCGAGTTCGTCATGCGAGTTCATTGCATCCTTTCGTATTGGAGACATCTGTGGAACATATGTCTTATCCAAGAATACTAGGAGGGGTTGAAAATGGTAACGACAATGCGGTTAAGGTGGATTTGGCAATCAAACAGAGTTATGAGTACATGCGCGATCGAAAAGTGAGTGTTCGAGTATATGCAGCGGCGATGCCCGTATCGAGCAATGCAAGTTATACTACGATTAACAATACCACGGCTGGGAATAATGCGAATATAAATTTGGTCTATAATGGATTTGCGGATTACGCCTTTGACGATTTCTTCTTAGGTCGACATGAGCAGACTGGGTTTTTCTCAGCACAGGTTAAAAATAAGGATGGCGGCTTCAAACTTGCAGGTATTGATCCAGGAAGTATAGGACAATCAGATCGATTTGCTTATTCCATTAATTTGGTCAGTGACCTTCCAATCAAGAAATTGCCAAACTTATTTAAACTTTATTTCGACTATGGTGGTTACATGATCAACAGACAATCCAATGCTGAACGTAGTATTGAGAACATTTACAGTGGAGGAATTATGTTCAATTTTATGGATGCCATCAGTATACATTTCCCATTGATAAATTCAAGTAACATTACGGCTATTCAAGGATCTAACTATTTTCCGAAGATTAGTTTTACCTTGGATTTGGACAGATTGGATGTAGTGGATCTTTACAACAACTTTAGAATTTAAAAATTGAATTCAAGAATTTCTTATAGTTTTTCTGATTTATATTGGCGTGTAAGATTTTGGAATTTTTTGATGATATTCTAGTCAAAAAATGAAACGAAATATACAAGCCAATTATGATCATACATAGTATATTATTACATTTGAAAGGAAATAATCAATATGACATTAACCAAAGGAGATAAAGCCCCAGACTTCAGCTTGTATTCGAGTGAGAAGGAAGAAGTTAAATTGGAGCAATACGCTGGAAAAAATTTAGTAATCTTATTTTTCCCCTTAGCATTCACGGGCGTTTGTACGACAGAATTGTGCTCTATTCGAGATAATTATCATCGATATGAATCCTTAAATGCAGAAGTTATTGGTATAAGTGTTGATTCTTTATTTGTTCTTGAAAAGTTCAAAGAGCAAGAAGGCTATAATTTTACACTTTTGTCAGATTTCAACCGTGAAATTTCTCGTGCATATGGATCGCTTTATGATAACTTTGTGCTTGGAATGAAAGAGGTGAGTAAGCGATCGGCTTTTGTCATTGATGGAAATGGGACAATTCAATACGCTGAAGTATTGGAAGATGTCACAAAACTTCCTAATTTTAAGATGATCGAAGAAACCTTGGAAAAATTAAATGGATGAATACAGTAATAGTAGATACCATGAGTGATGTGGAAGAGATGTTGGAGATCGACGTATTGTTGGATCTAGATGCGGGATCGCAATTAATCATTTACAATGATGATGTCAATACTTTTGACTGGGTCATCAAGTGTCTAATCGATGTTTGTAGTCATACTTTTGAACAAGCTGAACAATTATCTTTATTGATTCATTTCAAAGGAAAAGCTTGTGCGAAAACAGATAGTTTCGAAGTATTAAAACCTATGAAAGACGCCTTGACCGAGCGAGGTTTGTCGGCTGTTATCGAATCGACGAAGGATAAAAAATGATTCCATTTCTAACGAAGGAACTTGTCTTTCCTTCGGCAGAATTTGCTACTGAACAAGGCATTGTTGCTGTAGGTGGAGACCTTTCACCAGAACGATTATTACTTGCATATAAAAATGGGATTTTCCCTTGGTTCAACGATGGAGAACCAATTATTTGGTGGTCATTAGATCCTCGAATGGTACTGTTTCCTTCCAAATTGAAGATATCTAAGAGTATGAGGCCTTATTTCAATCAGGCCAAATATCAAGTAAGCTATAATCAAGATTTCAAGGCAGTTATACAGGCATGTAAGCATGTCAACCGAGTAGGACAAGAAGGTACTTGGATTTCGGACTATATGATGGCAGCTTATATTCGATTACATGAATTGGGCTGGGCACATTCGGTGGAAGTGTGGGATCGATCAGAACTTGTAGGAGGCCTGTATGGAGTACGTATAGGACAAGTCTTCTGTGGTGAATCCATGTTTTCAAGAAAATCGAATGCTTCCAAATTTGGTTTTATATCCTTGGTCAAGAAGTTAGAATCAGAAGGGGTGCAGATGATTGATTGTCAGCAAGAAACGGCCCATTTGCGTTCATTGGGAGCAGAAACGATTGATAAAACAGAGTTTCTGAGCTTATTAAAACAATGGATTTAATACCCATCGAACTATCTTCATTCGATTTCAATACCAAGACTTGCTAGATCACTCCAAAAGTCAGGGTAACTTTTACTCACTACAGCGGCTTGTTCGATTTGAACATCCATATTCGCTGCCAAGCAGGCAAAAGCCATAGCCATTCTATGATCTTTGTACGTGGCAAAACTTGGGATTGCCTCGTGCTGAGCTTTTCCCTCCTGGATATAATATTTAGCCTCACTTTTCTTGCTAAACTTCGGTGGAAGTTTGGATAGAAATACCTGGACTTTCATGAGTTCCTGTTGGAGTGCATGTATACGATCGGTTTCTTTGACCTTCAATGTTTGTAGACCTGTAAATAATCCACTTATTCCAAGTCCTGCACAGCACACTGCAATACTTTGTGCTAAATCGGGTTGTAGAATAAAATCAATTTCGATAGAAGGCGCTTTTTCTTCTTGGTGTTTTAAGATTAATACACCGTCGTCAAACGAGCTTTCCACTCCTAAGTCTTTCATCATATGCACGATTTCTGCATCACCTTGAATGGAATTTGGGCGTAAGCCCCCCAAAGAAATGACAGAATCTGGCACCATAGCCACCAGATTATAGTAATAAGAGGCAGCTGACCAATCCGCTTCCACGGTATAGTCCTTCGCTTGATAATCTTGTTTTCTAACCCGAATGATTTGATCTTCCCAGCTGTATTCTATGCCGAATTCTTGCATTAATTTGAGGGTCATCTCTAAATAGGGGCGTGAAACTAAATCCCCAACGAGTTCGATATCCAATCCGTAGGGTAGAGCGGGGGCGATTAGGAGCAGTGAAGAAATGAATTGACTGGAGATGGTCGCATCAATCTTTAATGGACTTTGAAGCTGTTTCCAATGGGCTTCTCCTATTTTTAGTGGTGGGTAACCTTCTTCTTCGAGATATTCAATTTCCGCACCAAGTGATCTTAGTGCATCAACTAGTGGTCCGATTGGTCGCTCTTTCATTCGGCTACTGCCGGTCAGAACTTGTTCTCCTGGTTGTAAGCAGAGGAACGAACAAAGAAAGCGATAACTGGTTCCAGCATGATGAACATCATATGTGTCGGACTTATGCTTCAGCACTTCCTGTAATATTTTCGTATCATCGGCAGTGGCCAAATCGCTCAATTCGAAATCATCTTGGCAAAGTGCTTGAATGATCAATAATCGATTACTAATACTTTTGGATCCACTCAACTCAACATGTCCAATGAGTGGTTGGTTAATCTTTTTTATCGTCTTGTTCACTTTGCTCTTTTTCTTTCAGAAGCTTTTTTGCTTCACGCTGTTGTTTTTGTTGTTCGGCTTCTTTGTCGTACGCCTTGATAATTTCTTTGACCAGTCGATGTCTAACGACATCCTCAGCAGAGAGATTGACGCGTCCGATACCTTCGACATTTCTAAGAATATCCAAGGCTGTAATCAATCCTGATTTTTGATTTCTTGGTAGATCAATCTGAGATAAATCACCCGTAATGATGCATCGTGCGCTTGGTCCTAAACGGGTCAAAAACATCTTCAATTGAGAAGAAGTTGTATTCTGCGCCTCATCCAATATGACAAAGGCATTATCCAAGGTACGTCCTCGCATATAGGCCAAGGGTGCTACTTCGATTACACGTGTTTGCATAAAATAGTCGAGTTTTTCATGTGGAAACATGTCATCTAGTGCATCGTATAAGGGCCTTAAATAAGGATCTACTTTATCCTTTAGATCTCCTGGTAAAAATCCTAAACTTTCTCCAGCTTCTACGGCCGGTCTAGTTAAGATGATCTTTTTAACGGTGCGTTCTTTCAAGGCTCTCGTTGCCAGCGCAACGGCCATATATGTTTTTCCGGTACCTGCCGGACCGATAGCAAAACAAATGTCATTTTTGATGGCTGATTCGACGAGATTCTTCTGATTGATGGTTTTTGCCTTGATAGGCTTACCATTTCTGCCATGGACGATGGTACTATTGCTATGACCATTTCCAAGACGATGCTCATGCGGTGTCCCACCATTTAATATATCTTTTACCAATTGGTGCGTCAATTCCTGATCGGATTTAATGATGCGAATCATGGCTTCGATGTCTGCTTTTGCTTTCTGCGTAAACTTCTTGGGGCCTGATAGTTTAATGTTCGTCCCACGGGACGTAATAGTTATTTCAGGGTATGATTCTTTGACAAGATTCAGTTTGGTGTTATTCTGACCTTGAAGGTCAACTGGATCAACGCCGTCTATTCTTAATATTATTTCACTCAAATTAGCTATTTCCTTGATTTATAATATGTTTAAAAATTAAATATTTTTTTAATATATAAGTCTAAAAGTTTGTTAAACTACTAAAAAATTAATTTTTTTGTGTAGATAATTATACAAGTAACAAGACCCATAGAATTATTTATAACGTAAAATTGTTGAAAATGATTCTATTTATATATCAACTAAGTTCTTTTTTTAAATACATTTAGTGGCGACTATTACATTAACATCGGATTTTGGTAATACGGATTATTACTCTGCTATTTTAAAGGCATCTATCATCGGTGCTACCAAGAATGCTCAAACGGTTGATATATCTCATTCGGTAGAACAATTTGATATTGTTCAGGCCGCATTTCTCTTGAAAAATTCTTATGCATATTTTCCCATGGCCACAGCGCACGTGGGAGCCATCAATTTATATTATTCCACGAAAAACGAAATGATCTGTTTTCTTAGAAATGGACATTATTTTATAGGCCCGAATAATGGATTGTTTACCTTGATTTTTCCCGATTTACAGGATCGAGAAGTATTCACAATCAAGTACACCAGTCTACTAAAAATGGAAGCTTATCAAGCGATAGCGACTTTTGCAAGAGCTATAGAACAGCGTATTCCATTGGATGAGGTGGCGGAGCATGGAGCTCGCTTAGCAAAAGGATTTACGATCCAACCAGTGATTGGAGAGAATAGTATTCGTGCGACGATCATTCATATTGATCACTATGAAAATGTAATTGTGAACGTGACTCGGAAACTGTTTGAACAGGTACGAAAGAACCGAGATTTTAGTATTTTTTACAACCCGGGAAGCCCTGTCAACCGAATTTCTGAATCTTATAGTGACGTGCCATTAGGAGAAATTCTTTGTATGTTCAACACTTCTGGCTACCTAGAAATTGCCATTAATTTAGGAAAAGCAAGTAGCTTATTAGCCCTGAAAAAGGATGAAACCATCCATATTGATTTTTATTCATAATTGATTTCCATGTTACATCGAATCGTAAGAATGGTTTTTACGGAAGAATCGAAGGAACGATTCATTCAAATATTCTACCAGAAGCAAGCTTTTATTCAGGCAATGCCAGGTTGTATTTCAGTAGACCTTATGAATGATGAACGGGATGTTCATGCTATGGCTACCTATAGTCTTTGGAATTCCGAAGAGGATTTAGAAGCATATAGACATTCTGACTTATTTATAGAGACCTGGAAAGAGGTCAAACCTTTATTCAGCGAAAAAGCCAAAGCTTGGTCTTATACTAAACATTTACCTCATGAAGATCATTGATTGTCAAGATTATTCTATCAGCATAGGACATTCTGCCGATGCAATTCAGGTATTTCTAAAGTCGAAAGAATATTCCAAAATTGCGGTGCTTGTCGATGATAATACGCGAAAACATTGCCTTCCTCTCTGGATGGATCAAATGGATATATCCTCTTGGACGATTATAGAAATTACATCAGGAGAGGAGCACAAGAATTTAAAAACCTGTGAATATATCTGGAAAAGATTATTAATGGCCGGTTTTGATCGACATAGTTTATTGATCAATCTTGGCGGAGGGGTGATTGGTGATATGGGCGGATTTTGTGCTTCGACTTATATGCGAGGAATTGATTTTGTTCAGGTACCGACCACTCTATTATCGCAAGTAGATGCCAGTGTCGGAGGTAAGTTGGGTATCGATCTGGAATTTGTAAAAAACATCGTTGGACTCTTTACCAATCCAAAAGCGGTATTAGTAGATCGCCAATTCCTGCAAACACTGGATATGCCCCAGATTAGAAGTGGCTTTGCCGAAGTCGTCAAACATGGATTGATTGCGAGTGAAGATCTTTGGAACCGATCTAAGGTCATCGCAAAACAAGGCATACCTATATCTGCTTTAGATAATGAATTATTACATGATTCGATACTGGTAAAAAAACAGGTAGTTGAAAAAGATCCAAAAGAAAAAGGATTGCGAAAAATCTTGAATTTTGGACATACCGTTGGGCATGCGGTCGAAACATACTCTTGGTCAACGGACAAACCTTTATTACATGGCGAAGCTATATACATCGGAATGGTTTGCGAAAATTACTTGGCTTATACCAAAAGAAAACTACATCGTAAACAGTTGGATGACGTGAATGCTGTCTTGAAATCCATTTTCTACAGCCCGCAGGCGACTAGAAATGGATCGGAGATCTGGAAAATATTGTTAAAAGACAAGAAAAATAAACTAGACAAGGCATTTGTTGCGTTTATAGATCAAATAGGTTCCGCAGTGTACGATATTGAGATTACTCGTGAAGAGGTAATGGAAAGTTTATTTTATTACCAAAAAATATAGTGCATGGCCAATTCTTCCTCTAAAAATACGTCTACAAAAGATTCTATTCAATCTGCTAAACCGACTTACATGCGTCGGATGGCCAGAAACATGTGGTTGATTTTCTTCATTGGATTGATCGGAACCGTATTGTTTTTTCTGGCGGTATCGATGAGTAATCTACCAGATACGGCTGCCCTTGAAAATCCAGAATTTGAATACGCGACGAAGATTTATACGTCGGATAATCAGGAATTAGGTCGTTATTTTAGAAAAAACCGAGATTGGGTAACGCATGATGAGCTCAATCCACATTTAGTCAATGCCTTAGTTGCTACTGAAGATGAACGCTTTCACAATCATATAGGTATAGATTATAAGGGAACGGCAAGAGCAGTGATTCGCTTGGGTAAGGATGGTGGTGCGTCCACGATTACACAACAATTGGCTCGATTACTATTCCACGAAAAAGCCAAAAGTTTTATTCCAAGAGTACTGCAAAAATTCAAAGAGTGGATTATAGCGGTGCGCATCGAAAAGAGATATACCAAGGAAGAGATTATTTCGATGTATCTCAACAAGTTTGACTTTATCAACGACTCCGATGGAGTAGCGGCTGCAGCCATCACTTATTTTGGTAAAAAACAAGAAAATCTGGAAATTGACGAGGCGGCAGTCTTGATTGGAATGCTTAAAAATCCTTGGATTTATAATCCAAAGCGGTCTCCGGAAAAAGCTACCTTGGGAAGAGATGTAGTGCTGAAGCAAATGTTGAGAAACGAGTTTTTGACCCAAGAGGAATACGATATGTATCGCAATCGACCGCTGGATATGTCACGATTTAAGCGACAAGAAGATTCGGAAGGATTGGCACCATACTTCCGATCAGAATTGACGAAATGGGTTAAAAACCTACTTCGACAGGACGAATATAAAAAGCCAGATGGCAGTAGTTATAATATCTACACAGATGGTCTGAAGATATATACGAGTATTGATTCTAGAATGCAAAGACATGCGGAAGCGGCTGTACGTAAAAATATGAAACAGGTCCAGAAGCGTTATTTTCAGGTTTGGAAGAATAAAGATCCGTGGACCTACCGTGCCGATGACAAGCAGAAAAAAATCAGAAAGGATGCTTTGAATCGGTTGATTCAGCAAACCGATCGCTACAATTTTATCAAGGATAAACATATGACTAAGATATTTTCCGAAATAGAGGCGAATATCGAAGGAGCTAAACTGCGAAATATTGATATCATTCGAATGCACAAGCAGGAAAAAAACAAGGCATATTTTGCTGATATTGTAGATTTAAAGTGGGCTTCTAAATCTCAAATCGCTGTCTATAAGACGATCATGAAATCGGAGTATTGGCCAGCGTTGAAAAAGGCATGGAGAAGTATGGAAAAAGAGGTGCGCAAAGATTTCAATACGAAGCGATCTTTGAAGGTATATGATTATACCACGAATGGATATAAAACGATGGAGATGACTCCTTTGGATAGTATTAAATTCCATCGTCAACATATGCAATCAGGTATGTTAGCTATTGATCCAGCGACAGGGTTTGTCAAGGCATGGGTTGGAGGAATCAATCATAAGGTATTTCAATATGATCATGTCAATAGTAATCGTCAAGTGGGTTCTACTTTTAAGCCATTCTTATACGGTACAGCTATTTCCGTGCAAGGGGTATCACCATGTTGGGAGGTAGATGATATCCAATATTCTATCGCAGCCAATGATCCTAATTTTAAATTATTGAAGAAATGGGAGCCAGCAAATTCGGATAACAAATTTAGTGGCGAGCCATTGACCCTGTATGAAGCATTGAAACAGTCCAAAAATTCCGTGTCCGTATATTTAATGAAAGAATTGGGCGACCCTGAAGCTGTTATTGATTTGGCTGGAAATATGGGGATTCCTAAGAAAAAGATTCCTGCAGTCCCTTCAATTTGCCTCGGAACACCGGAATTATCCTTGATGGATATGACCTCGGCGTATTCAACCTTTGCGAATAATGGAATTCACAATGCACCTAATTTTGTTACAAGAATCGAGACACAAGATGGCCAATTGATTTATTCAGCTGTTCCCGAACAGCGAATGGCGATGTCCAGTAATTATAATTTTGTGATGGTGGGCATGTTGAAATATGCTGCTAAATTTATTGCATCCAAATTTAAGTCAGAAATAGGAGGCAAAACAGGAACTACCAATGATCACGTAGATGGCTGGTTCATGGGGATTACACCGAATTTGGTGGTAGGTACTTGGGTAGGAGGAGAAGATCCTTGGATTCGTTTTTTGAGTATTACCGATGGACAGGGTGGTGTGATGGCTCGACCAACATTTGTTGAATTTTTACAGCGTCTAGAAGCCGATCCATCCTTGAATTTTGATACCGAGGTACGATTCAAAGCGCCTGAAGGCTTTGATATCGAAACGAACTGCAACATCTACGACGATGAAAAAAAGAAGGATGCCGAAAAGCGCTTTCTAGAAGATATGTTGGAAGATGAAGATTTCTTCGATGAAGAAGGCTGATTTATTTTCGTTGCCTTCTTGATTTGAAATACTTCGGATGTACAAATAATAAACCAAAGGACTCGCCGTCTTCTTTTTCTTTACTAGAATGATGAGCACCATGGGCTCTCAATATAGCTCGACTGTAAGCACCATCTAGTTGTTTAAACCACTTGAAGCGTCGATGAATATATACATCGTGAATCAAGAAATAAGTAAGACCGTAAAGGGAAATGCCAATACCAACAAATAGGAGAACTCGGTATTCTGGATAAAAGCTACCAATCATATAGCACAAGGCAGATGGAATGGCGTATACCAAGAAGAAACGATCATTTTTCTCGAAGAAATGATCGTGTGGCACATGATGATCTTCATGCCATTTCCACAAAAAGCCGTGCATTACATATTTATGTGTAAACCAAGCCATGAATTCCATACCGACATAAGCGGCTAAAACGGCAAGTAAGTAAAACAACCAAGTCATGTTAGAAGAATTTTGATCAGGAGCTTGTTCTTGTAACAAATCTACAGAGTATAAAGTTGTGATCAAACGATTACTCGATAAACGAAATTAAATATTGAGATCATATTAAATATATTTTTAATATATAAATACTTATATTAGTGGTTCTTTGTACTACGATTTCCCGATAATTAGGACAAGGATTGGAATTGGAGTTTTTTTCGATAAAGGATAATGATGACTACATCTCGCACATGGCAAAGACAGAAGGTCTTTTTAAGTTATATGGCTTTGGCCTTATTAACATTGATCAGCTGTCTATTTTCAAAATATCTTATTGCGCATAGTCATTTCACCATCGATTTTGAAAATTTATTGGAGTTTCCCTTCAGTTCATATCTATACCTTGGTGGTATCATATCCATTTCGTTGGTATTGTTTTATGTAACCCATGGACATATTCGCTGGGTCGAAAAACAGCCAGTCAATGTTGGATTTAGACTGATCTCTTTAGCAGGAGCCAGTGGATTGGTGGCGACCGTATTATACGCACTTCCTCAAGCATCCAGCTCTTTATGGACGACCATTGGAATTAGTAGTTATTTATTATTGGCCGATTTATTTATCAATCCGAAAGAACGGAATTTAACATGGTTAATTACATGGATGATTATATTATCTGCCTTCTTATCGATGGTTTTATTTGATGGTTATATCCAATACGATAAAAAGCAACGATTAGCTCTGGCTAATTCACTCTATCATACTCCGAATACAAAGTCCATACAAGATTTCGAAGAAATCAAAACAGCACTGAGCGATCAACATATTTTTCAACAGTTTCTATCGGTACCATTTCCTTTTAAGATTCATAGAGAGGAGTTCAATCAATTCAATCAGCATATTTTTCAGGCCGAGACGGGGCAAAAAGACTATCAGTATACCTTCAATGTATATGATAGAAATGGAAACCCAATGATTTATGAGAGTTATACTTCGCTTTCATATTTCGAGGAATTTGGTCGACGTAGTGATACCTTGAGTCAAAATGTATTTTTTGATCCGATTAAAAACGCATACTTGGCTAAGTGGAGTCATGAAGTACCTAATCACGAGAATAGTCCATTTACAATTTATTTAGAGCAACATCCGAAAGAATCGGATATTCATATGACCAGTAACTTTTTAGTAGATGGTCATTTGGGAAAATACGATTATGCCTATTTTAAAAATGGTCGTGTAGCAAGTTTTTCAAGTCCCTACATTTTGGACGATCGAGACAATACGCTTGCTTTATCTTTGGGCGAAAGCCTTATACAAACAAATAATGCCTACAGTAATCTCTTCTTACAGGTAAGTGCGAATGAGACTATTAAGCTGAGTCGGAAAGCAGCCCGGTTAATCAAACCAGTCAGTCTCTTTTCGTTTATTTTTATATATATCGGGCTCATTCTTTCCCTAATTTATTTGGTTAATAAGCAGTGGAATATCCTTCCTTCGATAGCGATGTTTGACCTGGGTAAGATTGCCTCTTTAAAAAACAAGTTGCAGTTTTCCATTATAGCACTGATTATATTTTCATTTGTGATAATTGGGGTTGTAACCATCTATTATTTTCAAAATTTATCCAGACAATATGATCGTGATTTGACCAAAGAAAAAGCCATCGCCTTGGCTATGGATATACAGGCGAAGACAAGGCATATGGTGGACAAACATATGATGATCAATTCCTTGAGTAGAGAATTGTTGCCAATATGTAAGAAACATCACGTAGATATTAATATTTATGATCAGGCTGGAGCATTGGCCTTATCTTCATTTTCAAAGACCTATGAAGATAAATTATCTGATACACAATTAAATCCTTCGATCATTCAGGATTTTAAGAAAAATCAGTTTCAGATTAAATTGGATTTTCTATCTCCACAATTGGGTATGAATTTTCAACAAGCATTTATTCCGATTTTGGGCCCGGATGATCGAGTTCAGATTGTTGTAAATAGTTTACAGACACCGATGACGGAATCCAACAGTAAAGTGTCGGATTTTGTAGGGACTCTTTTAAATATTTATGTATTTCTCTTTTTAATAGCAGGAGCTATTGCCTTGGCAGTTTCCAATTCCATCACACAACCTTTAAAAAATCTTGGAGCAAAAATTAAGAAACTTAAATTGGGTTTCAAAAATGAGCCATTGGATTGGAAGTCAGAAGATGAGATTGGTCAGCTGGTGAAGAATTACAATGAGATGGTTGGAAAATTGGATGATAGCGCGAAGATGATTGCTCGAACCGAACGAGATATGGCTTGGCGCGAAATGGCGAAGCAGGTTGCACATGAAATTAAAAATCCACTGACACCGATGAAGTTGTCGATTCAGTACCTGAAACGGGCTATAGATCAGAATCCAGAGGACACGGGAGATTTGGTGGATAGAGTGTCGACAACCTTGATCGAGCAGATTGATAATTTGAGCAATATCGCTGGGGCATTTAGTAATTTCGGGAAAATGCCTCAATCTCAAAATCAAAAAATCATTCTCAATGAGGTCGTGGAGGCTATCCATGATTTGTTCCGGAAGCGCAATGACATGGATATAAATATGTACGAGCCGATTGATGAGCTATACGTATTTGCTGATAAAAATGCCCTGGTTCGGATATTGAATAATATTGTCAAAAACGCTATTCAGGCTATTCCAACGGATCGTCGCGGATACATTGATATTAAATTATACAAGGAAGATAAGCGTGCCATCGTACAGATTTCGGATAATGGGATTGGTATTCCAGAACATCGGAAAGAAAAGGTATTCTTGCCAAATTTCACGACCAAAAGCTCTGGGACGGGCCTTGGCTTGGCTATCTGCGCCAATATGGTCGAATCCTTCAATGGAAAACTTCATTTCAATTCTACCGAAGGGGTAGGAACCGATTTTTATTTGGAGATTCCATTGATGCACGTCAATGATAATTTTGAAGAACAAGAACGAGTTTTACTGGATTAGTATTCTTTATTTTATTGGGGGCTTCCCTAGTAAAGCGAGTGCGCTTCACTAGGTCGTTACGTTTCAGGTTCGCCATTCGGCTCATCCCCTTGCCGCCCGCCATAGCTCTTCACGGGATATCTCCCTGTAGGTCGATACCTTTCACATCACTAAGCCGTACATGATAAATTGGGTGAAAATGATTATCTTGGAATCATTATTTCACATCAATCTATAATCATGAAACACTTTAACTGTATTGTTTTATTCATTATCTCATGTACGCTTCAGGCTCAAGAGGTTTGTTCCAACCTTCAATTTACCAATGATGAGAGCGCAGCCATTATACCATCAGAAATTGGAAATATTATAGGAAATGGCCCATTTACGATAGAACTTTGGATCAATGGAACATCCGAAGATCTACAAGGACAACACCCGACATTGTTTTCTAATCGAAATGCTCAGGATCAATCGGGCGTTTCATTATTGTTACATGATAATTGGGGCGGATCATCTAATAAATTGATCTGTTTTAATTTTGAAGATCAAAATTACTTCAGCACGGATTGTCCTTTGATATTGGATGCGAATTGCCACCATATTGCTGTATCTCGATTTGAGAATACATTAAATTATTATTTGGATGGAGATTTTATATTTAGTAGAAATATCCCGGCACATTTTTCTTTTGAATCTGAACATGACATTTTATTAGGGGGCGATAGAAAAAATAGTTTTGCGACACCTTTTCTTGGTGCTTTTGATGAATTAAAATTTTGGAACCGAACACTGTCGGCATCAGAAATCAGCAGTGCCAGTTACAGGGACTTAGTGGATGATCCCAACGGTTTAGTGGCACATTATCGTTTTATAGATGATTCCAATACTGGTTTGTTGGACGAGTCAGGCAATGGATATCACGGTCATCTAGGAGATGATGATGGTGAGAATGAGGCAGAAATGCTGATGAATTGCTGTGCTCCCATCAATATTAGTTCCAATGTCGATACACCCTTTGACGTTCAAATCTTTCCTAATCCAGTGGCAGAACAATTGAAGGTAATTGTACATAGTGGCCATCAAGAAACTTCCTATCAAATCTTAAATGCTGTCGGTATTCAGGTGGCAGAGGGGAGAAAACAATCTGTTAGTTTTACTATTAATCTGCAAGAATTCTCTTCGGGCAATTATGTATTAATCCTTGGAGAAGGGGATCGAAAGATCGTAAAATCCTTTATTATTTGTCAAGATTAGATGGATCTTATAGAATTTTTCTTTTTACTTGGCTGTATTTTTACCTCTTGAAGTTCAGTAAATACGGGGTTTTTTATAAAATTTTTAAAATTCTTTCTAAAAAACGGAACGAAATGGCATGTTCGTTACACTAATAGATAGATCATATCAAAGATTGATCTTAATACTGTATTAATCAAGTAACATTGCATCGGACATGAAAAGAACTAAGAAAGTATACCAAGATGGCTTTTACATATTTGAAAGTCGAGTAGCAGCTAATAGTAATTATATTGAAAGTATCCAGGAGGCGAAACTACTTATGGTGTATGCCCGTTATTATTTGAAGAATTATTTGATTATTCATGATTATGTAATCACCCGTCATGGATGGCAGATGGCCGTAAAAATTGACATAACAGAAAGTACTTGCTTTGATGAAGATCCGTCACAAATTTGGCGGGTAATTTCGGAGCGGATTCGCTTGATGCTTTCGAGTTATGTCAAAAGGGTGAATAGCTTGCGTGGAAGGACAGGTGTTTTGGTTCATTCTAATTATAAGCGGTATTATTTTGAAAGTTTAGAAGAAGCCAATGGCCATATGGACAATATGCGCAATCAGCGAATTAGGATGTATCAGCGGAAGAAGAAGTATCGGGGTTTGAAGTGTCATTATCGGGTGGATAAGTCGGTGGAAAGGGGATCGATATTTTTATGTTCTAAGGAGTTGAGGGAAGGAAAATCGGGCGAACGGAGAAATGGAAGTCAATTAATATGGGCCTTTCAAAGTTTCGTAGGATCAAATTTGATAATCAACACAAAAAGACGTCACATTCTTCTCTCCACAACCTCAAAACACCCCAATTCAAGCTAAAACCACCCTTCAATTCCATCAAACTCTATTTGCCAAATACCATCTTACTCTTCCAAAGGATATCCAACAATCTCCTTAACACACCACTCATGTCCATTTTTTTCAAATCCCTATCGCTTACATTACTGCTTCAAATCGATTCCTCATTCTGATTTTTTTTTCACCTTTGTATGCTATAGGTTAGTTCATCGCGGTATATTATTATATGCTGAGGAAAGTCCGGCCAACGTAGAGTACTGCACCATTTAACCAATGGACACTGATAGCAAATATCAGTGATAGAAAGTGTCGCAGAGAATAACCGCTTCCCTAGGAAGTAAGGGTGAAAACGTGAGGTAAGAGCTCACGGAATTACAGAGTAATTTGTTCTTCGGATAAACCTTGCAGGTTGAAATGTCACGTATATTATGGTTTGAAGGCTACTCGCTTGAGTTTTTTAACGCCATAAGGGGTAGGCAGATTAGATAAATGATGAACACCAGTCTTCTGGTACAGAATCCGGCTTATTACCTATATTAAATAAAAAAGGCCTTTCAACTCGTTGAAAGGCCTTTTCTTTATTGTATATCTTAATTAATCCGCTCCTTCTTCTCCTAAATTAAATATAATTCCAAAACGCAGAGTATTGTCCAATGGACTTCTACGAATTGTCGTAGGAACAAGGTAAGAAATGTTCATATTTAAAGTGTTGTATTTCAAGCCAACTCCAACTGTTAGGAATTGACGAGCACCTTTTCTTGGACTCTCATAATAATATCCAGCACGAACAGCAAATTGTTTGTCATACCAATATTCAGCACCGATGCTGTAGTACAGCTCAGAAAGCTCTTCACTAAATCCTCCTGGCGCATCATTGAATGATCCAAGTACCCCTTCAATCAATCCTTGCTCTCTGAAATCAGGAATATCATTTTTAGGATTAACATCAAAATTTAAAGTATCCAATGCAGATATTGGAGTTGGTACCAATAACTTGTTCACATCAAAAGCCAAGGTGATTAAATTATAATCGTCAAGATTCATATCCAAAGCGACTCCTAGCCCTAGGTTACCAGGTAAAAAGTCTCTGATATCGTTGGATCGAGTATAAGTCACTTTCGCTCCAAGATTGGTGACAGATAGTCCATAATTTAATCTAGAGTCATATCCACCTAAATTAATGTCATGAAAATAGGTGAAAGATAAATCAGCCGCAAAGGAATTTGCTGCAGTAATATCAATATTATCAACCATTTGACCACTCGCAAGATTGGAGTAAATATATTTCGCCGTTAAAGCTGCAGAAAACTGATCCGATAATTTTCTAGAATATGCAAAACTTAAAGCAAATTCTCTAGGTCTACCAGAACCAGTAGGATTTCCACTGGCGTCAGCAAAATCAATTTGACCCAAAGAGAAAAACCGTAATCCAAATCCTAGAGTTTGTAAATCATTGATTCTTTTATAACCAGTTAAGTAAGCCATATAGACATCTTTCAAACCGATCCCTTGTAACCAAGGAGAATACGTTGCACTGATTCCTAAGTCATTCGTAGCAAATGCTAATTTCGATGCATTGAAGTGCATCGCGTTTGGATCTGCACTAATCGCAATTCCCACATCTCCCATCGCTCCTGAACGAGAGTCTGGAACAATTCTTAGAAATGGAACCGCTGATAATAAAGTGTTTGATAAACATGGTGCATTCGGATCATTTACATCCTTGAGACACCCTTCATTGGGATCCCAAAATTGACCATGTACGGCAGATGACAGCAAACTTATGAATAGCAGTAAAATGATGTGCGTTTTAATATTCTTCATTTATAAAATATCAGTTATATATGTTGGCAAATATAAATAAGATTTAGTGATCAGTCTATATAACTGATAACTAGAGATATTATTTTGTTAAAATAGACTATTTGAGAAAAATCTTAAATTTTTCTTAATTCCGAGGACAATTCTAAATATTTAAACCTAGTTCTGACTATTTTAGGATAACCAATTTTTCAAAGTCACTCTCTTTTACGACATCCTTTTGTTGAGCTTTGACTTTAATTTTATATAGGTAGACTCCTCTACCCAAAGGAGATCCATAATCATCATTTCCATCCCATTTGATATCAGAAATTCGATATCCGTCACTAACAGTATTATGGATTATGGTTTTAACCAATTTTCCTGAAACAGTGAAAATGTCAATTTGAATATCCATAACATCTGCACCAAGATTATGCTCAAACATGAAGCAAGTATTGTCCGTAAAAGGATTCGGATAATTAAGAACATGAGCAAGACCTTCTTCAGGATCATCACTAACAATGAATTCCGTGAAACCCTCACCAACATTATTGGCAACGTCCCAGGCTCTAACTGATATTTTATGCTTCCCGTTTTCTAATTTTCTCAATGGATATCGAACCGTTCCTTTACTAAAGTTATTCAGTTCACTTTCATAAAAGTCATTTAAAAAATAAGTGTCTTGATTGTTATCATTTAGTTGTCCAGTCAGATCATGACCGACGCTGGCACCACTCAAATTAATGCCGATATCATCAGATATTTTTGCAAATAAAAATGGATTTGGATCCGTCAATCCTCCAAAGACAAAGTTTTCATCATTCATAAAGACCTCTACAACAGGAGGGGTATCGTCTTGAATAGGATTGGCACTTGATCCTCCTACTAAGAATTCCGTAAAATGCCCTCTAGCATCTTCCGAACCATTGGTGGCATAATAACTGATTTTACCATTTCCCACATTGAATAAAATATCTTTTGGCACTACAAATTGTAATTCAAATTCTCCAGCACTTACCTTAGCTTTACCTTTGAATATAATATTACGTTGTTGTAAAAAATCTTTTGGTCGACTTCCGGAATCTTGTACCAACGTTTTTCTCAATGTTCTCTTATCAAAAACAGTTACCGAGATTTCACCATTGTAATTGCTCAGTTTTTCGTTCTCGTCGGCAATATATCCTTTAATACTCATTTGACTCAAAGCATTGATAGTATCTGTAAAGTTTCCTTGAATAACATCTACACCATTTATTTCACTCGTTACTACATTATAACCAGGATATAACAATCGCATGCTGGGGTCACCGAGTAACATGAATTTACGGGCATTTGGATCCAAGGTATCTGCGGCGGTGGCATTCTTAGAGTTTCTTAAAATTTCACCGATTTGCATTGGTTTTTCATCTTCTTCCGCCAGGATAAAATCAAATACGGATTTTGTCAATCGAGTATTGTCACTTGCATAGACGGCCCTTGAAGTTGAAAACAAAGCAATTCCACCATTTTCGTTGACAAGAATTTTTTCGCCCGCAGAAAAAGTCTCGGGGTCATCATAAGAAGCCAATGAACAAGTAGCAGTAATAAATAGAGGATAACTTCTGGTATTAGACCAATTGTCAATGTCGTTGATTTGTAGCACGCGCTCTTGAGCCCAACCGGTAGGACCACCGTGCCCCAAATAACATAAAGTGAGGGCACCATTAAAAATATTACTATTGATATCTTCCGTTACGGTAGGATAACGCTCTCCACCGGGAGTAGATACTTGTGGATAGCTATCAAAAAATATTTTAGTGGCATTGATATCTTTATGAGAAGTAATGAGATCTTCCGCTATTTCATCGGAAGGATTGATGTGAATATTTGTGTCCTCATCATCTGCTACGAAAATGGATTTTAGATTCCATGGTCCTCGAACAACCGGATCCGTATCATACTTTATAATCTTATCGACCACCATCTTGGCTTGTTCCAAATCAGCAACTGGAATTCGACCAATGGCAAGGTCAACTTCTCCAATCAAACTACTTCCATCGGAATTACTAAGTAGACCATAATAATCGTCACTTGGAAAGTTCGATATAGCATTAACGCTCTTTCTAGTTTCATAAACCGGTATCACATTGAAAGCATCGCGATCATGCAATATACCTTTATAATCAAAAGAACCATTGCCAAACAATAATCCAAATTTAAAATTAGGATCTCGATCATGAATCATTTTGAAGAAATCTCGAATGGCTACTGGTTCTTTCCTTCCTCCACTAAACTCATTGTAAATCTGTTCAATGTTTACAATCCTGATATCCGTACCTGAATGATTCAATCGATGCTCTGCCAACCTCTCAGCCTCTGATCTTAATTCGGGGCTTGTAACAATGATCATTTCAACGGATTGGATGGAATGTAAATTTTGATTTTCTACTTCTTTTATAAACTCAGGAATGAGTAATGTAGCATTTTGATCAAAAAGGATATAATTGTTGAAATCTTCAGTATCGACTGTAAAGGATGTTGTACTTCCATTATTGAGTAAATTTTGTTCAAAACAGTTAGATCCATCGGTAATGTTCCAAACAATACAATTAGCATTTGTATTGCTTATATTAATATTGTATTGATTATTTGAAGTTCCACTCAAGTTGTTAAATCGTAGTTGATCTCCATTTAGCTTTAAATTTCTTTGATATTGTAATTCGATGTAATCCAACCATCCTTCAGCATTAATATTTTGAGAATAATCCACACTGATCGTAGGGTTACTTCCTTCGAGGATGAAATTTTCGTCTATAGTTTTAAATCGTGCAAAATCTGCACTGTATGAGCTCAAGGAAGTCGAGGCAATAGAACCACTGAATTGATTGTTGTTAATGGCAATTTTTACGGTACTAGATCCAGAAGATCGCCCTACAAATCTCATGATAACCCGAGCATCAGAATTTGGCAGGACATCCTCAACCTTTAGTTTTGAACTGAAATCCTGGACCTTGTTGATGTCAAAATGTTCACCATACCATTCTTGTCCAGTGCCTAGGGTTCCAAAATTTTCTTCCAACAAATTAACTTTATTCAATTCATATCGCACAGTAGATAAATAATTATTCACAGTAGGTACATCGGGTACATTGGTACCGATTTTAGTGATTCGTTTACCAGCTTCTACATTAAATCGTATGTAGACGTAATTGTCAATATCGAAAGGATTATCATTGTATTCTAAACGCTCTTCGGAATTATCCCATTGCCAATCTTCCGCGCCTTCAGCATAAAAAAAGATTTGATCAGAGGCTTCAAGGTTGTTCCCTCCTGCTGAACGAATAGATATAGGTAACTCTCTCAAATCATCCACACGATCATCTGCTACATTTTCTCCAATCTTTCCCCCTGGATTACTGAAAACCTGGATTTTACTGATATCGATGTCTGACAAGTCAATATTGAAGTTGCTTTGAATATAATCACCCGATATTTTATGAACTCCTGAATTTGCTATTTTCATTTTGAAAATTCGTCCTTCTTTCAAAATTGAATTATCCGCAGGTGGAGTACGAAGAACTTCTGGAGCATTTGCTTTGTGTTGAATAGATAATTTTATCGACTTTACAAATCGTAGTTGTTGATTAGAAAAAACAACTGGATTGAAGAAAATTTGAGCATAATATTGCTGCCTATTCTGGTTTATTTGAGTTGAAAAGGATAATTTCTTACTTAAATGTTTCGAAATCTGATCGATGTATTCATTTTTGTTAATACTGCTATTGTCTAAGGGACTTACGTCCAAAAATTCTAACGATAGAATTTGAACATCCAGCTGACCTGGTCCTGAAACTGGAAAACGATGGCCGTAAATTGGAAGTAAAGGGTTTTCAAAACTAAACGACCCGTTCTCAAAACCAATTCTTTGAGCATTTGATTCAGTTACGATGTCATTTACAAAAGTTTGGCTTTGCCAATCAAATGATTTCTCGATGACTGTGGTTTGTTGTGCTAAGGAGAAGCACGAGAGAAAAAGAAAAAATATTATAGTTTTGATCTTCATCATGAAATAGGCGATTCAAATGATTCGTTAAGTAAGTGTTCGCGTAAATAACGTCTATTATTAGGTGATATTGTCATTATTGAGATTACATTTGTCAATTGCGAAACAATAATTCAACTAACTTTATCCTTACTAATACAAATTATAATAGCTTTAACAAAAAATACAACTATCCGATTAAAAATTATACATATTATATTCTTGCTGACGATTGGATTAGCGAGCATGCATGCTCAAGATCCTGTTTTTTCGCAATTTTATAATGCTCCTTTACATTTGAATCCCGCATTCACTGGTAATACTTTTGGCCCCAAAGTCGCGATTAATTATCGTAACCAGTGGCCGAATTTACCTTGGGCTTATGTAACATATGCCACCTCTTATGATCAGTTTTTCAGGAAATATAATTCGGGTATTGGTGTTTCAATATTGGCGGATGATGCTGGGAACGGAATTTTTAAAACGAATAAAGTAGCGTTTGATTACGCATACGCGATCAAAATTACAAGAGATCATTATGTTAAAATTGGTATTGAACCTGCTATTTCCCAATCGAGATTGAACTGGAATAAATTAGTTTTTTTGGATCAAATAGATGGGCAGACTGGAGAGGTTACACCAGGAGGGTCCAATTTGCCTGGTACTGAAGTGCGTCCTGAGAGTACAAACCGAACGTATTTTGATGTTGGTGTTGGAGGTGTTTATTATAATCCCGTTTGGTATGTTGGAGTTTCAGTAAAACATTTAACGGCACCGGATATTCAGTTTATTCAAACAGGTAAATCTGAGTCAATCAGAGGAGTGCCTCTTAGATTTTCTTTGCATAGTGGAGCACAATTTTATGTTCCTTCCTTGAATATTCGGAGAAATAAAGCTTATTTTGCGCCGCAAGTGATGTATATGCATCAAGG
>JAHDFB010000004.1:60076-107690 GCA_020628475.1 Saprospiraceae bacterium
ACCAAATTATAATAGGGGGGAACTTAGATATAGGTGTCATTTCTTTTGGAACATGGTTTAGACACACATTTGTTAATTCAGATGCGTTGGTGTTTTCACTAGGGTATGAACAAGATTTTTTTAGAATCGAATACAGTTTCGATTTTACAGTCTCTGGCCTTGGAAATCAAGGAGGAGCGCATGAAATAGGAATAGTAATGACATTTGAAGATCAAACAAAACAGTCTAAGTATAATGACTGTTTTCAGATATTCAGATGATACAATAATAAATTGGTATGATATATGCTGTATATTATATCTAAATAGAAGTTTTTTTGACAAACCACAATAAGTAATATTTGGTTTGCGTTAGAAAAGTTCTATAGTGTAAATTTGTGTGAATTAAATAACAAGTGCTAACGATGGTGAAAGTATTGAAATTATCATTTGCGTTCATGGCAATAGTTTCTTTGATTTCTTCTTGTGGAGGATCTAAGGAAACATCTGCAGGTACTGGTTGGGAATATAACAATCAGGAGTGGGGAGGTTTTGAAAAGCTCGATTATGAGGGTCAGATAACAGGACCTAATTTAGTCCCTATTGAAGGGGGGACATTCATGATGGGACAAACTCTAGAGGATGTAACATTTGAGTGGAATAATGTGCCTAGAAGAGTAACCGTTTCTTCTTTTTATATGGATGAAACAGAGGTTACGAATATTCTTTATAAGGAATATTTATATTGGACTAAGAAGACATATAAATCTTACCCAGGTGTATATGTTGAAGCCCTTCCGGATACGTTGGTATGGAGAGAAGAACTTTCATATAATGAGCCGTTCGTTGAAACATATCTTAGGCACCCATCTTTTGACCTTTACCCAGTGGTTGGTGTAAATTGGTTGCAAGCTAAGAAATTTTCAAAGTGGAGATCAAATAGAGTTAATGAGATGATTCTTATTAAAAGAGGAATTATAAATCCTTCTCCAGAACAAACAGATAAAGAAAACTTTGATACAGATGCTTATTTAGCAGGACAGTACACGCCAAATGTGCGTAAGAATCTTCCGGATTTAGCAACAGGCGGTGAGCGTCAAGTTCGATTTGAAGATGGTATCGTTTTACCTGAATATAGATTACCTACAGAGGCAGAGTGGGAATATGCTGCTTTAGCTCTACAAGGAAATCAGGCTGCTTCAAAAGATGAATTAATCACGGACAAGAGATGGTTCCCATGGGATGGTAATACAGCTCGATACAAAGTAAGAGATAAGTATCAAGGTAAGTTGTTGGCCAACTATAAGAGAGGACGAGGAGATTACATGGGTATGGCAGGAGCACTGAATGATAGAGGTCATATTACAGTTGATGTTCATAGTAACTACCCGAATGATTTCGGCTTATACAATATGGCTGGAAACGTGAGTGAATGGACAGAAGATGTATACAGAGTGATGACATCATTAACTTTAAGAGATTCTGAAAATCATGATTTGAACCCTTTCAGAGGTAACGAATATAAAGAATTGATTCTCGACGAAGACGGTAAGCCTGTGGAAAAAGATAGCTTAGGTTATTTAAGAGAAAGAGTAGTGGAAAATGAAGAAGTTGCTGGAAGAGAAAATTACAAGAAGGGTGATGTGAAGAACTACCGTGATGGTGACGATGGAATCGTAGGATATGAATATGGAAAGTATACCCTAATCAGTGATAAAGCTCGTGTAATCAAAGGAGGTTCTTGGGCAGATAGATTATTCTGGTTATCTCCTGGTACAAGAAGATATTTGGATGAAGATAAATCTAGCAAGACAGTTGGATTCCGAAATGCGATGACTAGAGTAGGTGGACCATCTGGAAATGAAGATTCTTCTGGAAATCAATTCAAGAAAAGAAAAGAAGTAAAAAGAAGATATTAAAATTAAATCAAGATATTTACAAGCCTCGTGTACGAAAGATGCACGGGGCTTTTTTGATTCTTCCAATAATGAATAATAAATGATGAATACTTACGGATTAAAGGAAGTACATGCGATATTTTTAAAGTCATCCGGAATATGTATTGATACCAGAAAAATAGAACCAAACTGTTTATTCCTTGCTATTAAAGGAGAGCGTTATGATGGAAATAAATTTGCTCAAGATGCATTAAAAGCAGGAGCTTCATACGCAATTGTCAATGATCTATCTCTTCAAGGAGAAGGCTTTATTCATGTTGGTGATACCTTGAATTTTCTTCAAGAATTAAGTACTTATCACAGGGATTATCTAGATATTCCTATTCTTTCAATTACTGGGTCTAATGGAAAGACAACAACCAAGGAGCTTTGTGCTCATGTCTTGGCAGCAAAATATCATTTAAAATGTACCAAAGGAAATCTCAATAATCATATTGGTGTGCCACTCACTTTACTTTCACTTGATACATCTTTGGATTTGGCAATAGTGGAAATGGGTGCGAATCATGTTGGGGAGATCGCTGCCTTAAGTGAAATTGCTAAACCTAATGTTGGTCTTATTACGAATATTGGGAAGGCACATATCGGAGAATTTGGAGGTGCAGAGAATATTAAAAAGGCCAAATTGGAATTGTTTCAGTATATACGAAAGACCAAGGGTGTGATGCTTTATAATGAGGATTATGACTATTTTGAGGGAATTCGGACTTATAAGAAATCCGTAAAGTATTCAGATCACTTCTTAAACCAAGAAACGATTCAAGTGCGTAAAAGCGATCCTTTCATCGATATGAAAATAGGAAATGGAGCGTATTTTAAGGTTTATTTAGGAGGGGATCATAATGTTGAAAACGTGAAGGCCGCCATTGCATGTGGTTTTTATTTTGGGCTTGACCCACAAATGATAAAACAGCAATTGGAGACTTTCAAAGCAACCAATAATCGATCTCAATGGATTGAAGCGAAAAACAATCGAGTATTTTTGGACGCTTATAATGCAAATCCAACGAGTGTAGAAGTTGCCATTAATTATTTCGACAAACTGGAAGAAGTTAAAAAGCTCATCATACTAGGAGATATGTTTGAATTAGGAGAACATTCCATATCTGAACATCTGGCAATATATCAACGATTGATAAAGCATGAATCGGAATTTTACTTGATTGGTGAAAATTACGCTCGAATTGCCTCCGACGATCCAAGAGTATTTAGCAGTAAAAAAGAGTTTGAACTATTTTTTAAAACAAAAGAATTAAAAGGTTATGCAATTCTTGTGAAAGCCTCTAGAAGTCTGAAATTAGAGTCTCTTTTAGAATTATTCTAAAGCAGTAATTTGTCTGGAATCTCGTTTTTGCAAGCGGTAAGATAATCTTTGTAACTGCATGGTATTAATTCATTGTCCGTATTTGATTTAATCCACCATCGACCTGATTTTTTTGCTTTGATAAATGAAATAGGATCAACAAGTCCTTCTATATCAACTAAAAATTCATTGAAATCTTCCGTAGAGTTGATGTTCTCTTTAATACATTCATTTTTGGCATCAATAAAATACCAAATTAATTGTGCGATAAGTTGAGCAGTCTGATGGTTGAAATCATAGTTTTTATCATAGCCTTTAATGAATAAAGCCTTGAGTTGATCATTAAAACCAAAATATCTAAACATCTGGGTGGCCTCATCCCCATTGATGCCAGATGGGGAAGCTGAAGGGGAGCCTATAATCTCTGAGTGTCTGAGTGTACTTAAATGAAAAACAATGGTATCCACGGTTCTTGAATATGGTTCTGCTTCTTCAATATTGTCTTTTATTTCGGCCAGGCGAACAATGTGATTGCCATTTAATTGATCCGGCGGATTCAAATGTCCTTGTACACCCATAGAAATAACTTCTTTGCAATTCGCATGATCATTATTGGAATAAAAAGCAAGATGTTTACTACAATGTAGACTACTGAAGTTCTGATGGAAAGCGTTTAAAGCAAAGTGAAAAGCCTGAATGACCTCATTTTTTTCCGTTAGTATGATAGGAAGTACTTTACTTTCTAATAATTCAGTGAAAAGATTGATGAGGAAATTACTGTCTGAATTTCTTAAATCCCCGATGTCTGCGATACCTATATTTTCGAAATGATTAAACATTTGATAGAATTCTAGGCGTATCGCATCCATTTGCTCTGATTGGTCACTTAAAAGAACCACTTGGCAATCATCTAAATTCGGGAATAAATGTTTATGAATTTTAATTGCATATGCAACTGTTTTCGCATTTAATTGTGATATTTGAGAGGTAATCTCAGGATTCACTTTTTTTAACCAATTTTCTAACATAATACATTAAAATTTTTTCAAATATAAAAATTGCTGATTAAAAGCATTTTATATTTATAGAATTAATTTAATATTTAATATAAAGAAAGCTAGAATATGCGTACCTTAAGTCAAGTATTAACAGAATATAAGGATAAAGCACCAGAAATATTATTTGAGTGGAATGACCCTGAAACTGAGGCAAAAGGGTGGGTTGTTATAAATTCGCTTAAGAATGGTGCCGCTGGTGGTGGAACTCGAATGAGAAAAGGCTTGACGAAGAATGAAGTGATTTCATTAGCAAAAGTTATGGAAATCAAATTTTCCGTATGTGGACCTCCTATTGGAGGAGCCAAATCTGGAATCGATTTTGATCCGACAGATCCAAGGAAAGACGAAGTTTTGAAGAGATGGTATACGGCGGTTTTTCCTATTCTAAAAAATTATTATGGTACCGGTGGTGATTTAAACGTGGATGAATTGAAGGATGTGATTCCAATTACGGAAGATTTAGGGCTGTGGCATCCACAGGAGGGCATTGTCAATGGTCATTTGAAATCGAGTCAGGGTGAAAAAATCAATTTGATCGGACAATTGAGGTATGGTTGTGCAAAAATCATTGAAGATTATAATTACGTACCTAGAGCAGCTCATAAATATGCCGTGGCTGATATGATTACAGGGTGGGGCGTTAGCGAATCCGTCAAACATTTTTATCAAATTTTCAAGAATAGTGATTTAATCGGTAAAAAGGCGATCATTCAAGGTTGGGGTAATGTTGCTTCTGCAGCCGCTTATTATCTTGCTCGCCTCGGGGTAAAAATTGTTGGAATCATCGATAGAGCAGGAGGAATTATCAATCAAGACGGGCTTAGTTTGGAAGAAATTGAATCGCTGTTTATTCATAAAAACGGAAATAAACTCGCTTACGACAATATGATATCTTTTGAAGAGGCGAATGATAAAATCTGGGATTTAGAAGCAGATATTTTTATACCTGGGGCAGCATCTAAAATAGTAAGCAGGTCTCAAGTAAAGAGATTGATGCAAAATGGTTTGGAAACAATTTCCTGCGGGGCGAATGTACCTTTTGTAGATGACAAGGTATTTTTCGGGGAAACAGCAGCTGAATTGGATAAAGAATTGTCTATTATTCCTGATTTTGTGGCGAACTGTGGGATGGCTAGAGTATTTGCCTACCTAATGCAAAACGACATAGAAGTAACAGATGAAGCGATATTTAATGATGTGTCAGATGTTATAAAAGCTTATTTAACAAGTCTTTACAACAAGGATGCCTCTCCGTTAGAGATTTCGACCAGATCATTGATGATGTCAATCTTGTCCGATTAATGTTAAATTCTGTGTTTATTGGACAATCCACATTGTTTTTAAATTAAAAAAAAGATATCTTTGTGCCGAATAACACTAATTATGTCAATTAAAATATTCCCTATGTTAAATCGAATTAGCCTTATCCTAATGTTTATGGCATTCGTAGGATTCAACCTAAATGCTCAGGATGATGCTTGGTCAAAACCGAACATTACCGATAACATGACAAAGTCTCCAGATCAGAATAAAAAATGGAGAATGGGTCAGTACAATTATTCTTCACGTCCTAAAAATGCCTTAGAGCTAGGACTTCACTTTGGTCACTTCCATGTAAATGGTGATGTAACCAGTGATTTGCCTTCTGGATTTGGAGTAGGATTGCACTTGAGAAAAGCGATCAACTATGTATTTTCTTGGAGAGCCGGAGTTCAGTATAGCCAAGCTGCAGGAGTTGATGGTAGAGAAACCCCTATTGCTGTATTGGAACTTGATAACACTAAAGTGGATTTTAGCCCTTATGGTAACAATCCATTTGGAACGTATACGTACAGAAATTTCTTGGCGTCTAACTACCAAGGATCTGTAGAGGTTCTTACAAATATTGGAAACCTATTATTCCACAAGCCTAGAAATAAATGGAATTTCTATGTTGGAATGGGATTAGGAATTACTTCCACGAGAGTTACTGTGAACTATTTCAATGGTAACGATGCGTATAATATTACACCGATTCTTGATGAGTTCGGAGGAACAAATTCAAGAGCTAAAAGACAAGCGATTAAAAACCTTTTCGACGATTCTAGAGAATCAGTTTTCGAAAACGATCGTAACGTACCAGGTTTATTACATGATAACGGAAGTATTTTCCCATCATTTGTTGGAAGTGCTGCAGTTTCATACAAGTTAAACAAGAGAATTAATTTATCATTAGAGCACCAAATGTGGGCGCAGGATTATGATAAATGGGATGGTCACGAATGGAGAGAAGCCGATCCAGACGGTGGAGGAGATCAGACAAATGATTCTGATATCGGACATTACACGAACTTAAGAATTGGAATTAACTTGGGTAACTTCGATAAGGTTACGGAACCTTTATATTGGTTAAACCCAATTGATGCTACATTCAATGATATTGCTGAATTGAAGCAAAGACCAGTATTGGATCTTACAGATGCTGATGCAGATGGTGTTGTTGATATGTTAGATCAAGAATTAGGATCAGCTCCAGGTTGCCCAGTGGATACAAGAGGGGTTACTTTAGATAGTGATGGTGATGGTATCGCTGACTGTAAGGATAAAGAGCCTTATTCACCTCCAGGATACGATGTGGATGATAAAGGAGTAGCTTCTATTCCTGATCCAGGATACATTACTGAAAAAGATGCCACAACTATCGTTGATTCAAAAGTTGGTGCACTTCAATCTACTTTAGTTAGAACGGGTTGTGGAGATTGGTTCTTACCAATGATTCACTTTGATTTAGACAAGTACTATATCAAACCTGAGTTTTACGGACAGTTACATCATGTAGCTCAAGTTTTGGAGAAATGTCCTGATTTATGTGTAACTGTTGAAGGTCACACAGATGGAAGAAATAATAATGATTACAACAGAGTTTTATCTTACAACAGAGCGAAAGCAGCCGTTGATTATTTAGTAATGAACTACGGTATCTCAAGAGATAGATTAAAGCTTATGTATGGAGGTGAAGAAAATCCTCTTATCAAAAATGTACCTAATGCGGGTGGCGGAGAAGTGGCTTCTCAGCAATACATGAATAGAAGAGTTGAATTTAGAGTATGTAAAGATGCTGATTTTGATATGAGTAGACCAGAAGGACCAGAAGCAGGCAGTGGATACGGTCGGTCTTCAGGATCGAAAGGATCTTCTTACAGTGGAAATAAAAATAGTGGATATTAATTGACATAATAATATTACTTAGAAGCCGAGCTTGAAAAAGTTCGGCTTTTTTTTGTCCATTAGTCTAGATTACAGACCTTTTAATCGGATAATTGCAATTTGCGAAACTTAGCATAAAGATTCAGAATTAATATGATTAGATAATATCTTACTATACAGATTTTGTATTATCTTAATTTTTTACTCACTTAAACACTTGTTGATGGAAGCAATTATTCCGTTTTTAGCTGGGGCATTAGTTTTATCTCTATTTTTTATTCAAGGTGCCTTTTTTACAGTCAAGCAGCAAACGGCTGCAATCGTAGAAAGATTTGGTAAGTTTCATAGTATTAGAACGCCTGGTCTTCATCTAAAAATTCCTTTAGTAGATCGTATCGCTGGTAAGGTTTCGATGAAAATTCAGCAATTGGACGTTAATGTGGAAACAAAAACGAAGGATGATGTATTTGTTAAAATGAAGGTTTCGGTACAGTTCGTTATATTGAAACAGAACATTTATGAATCGTTTTATAAATTGGAAAATCCTTCCGACCAAATTACCTCCTATGTATTCGATACAGTTCGTGCTGAAGTGCCTAAATTAAAATTAGATGATGTTTTTGTTCGTAAAGATGACATAGCAATCGCAATACGACGTGAATTGGAGGATGCTATGAATGACTATGGCTATGGTATAATTAAAGCCTTAGTAACGGATATTGATCCGAATATCGCAGTTAAAAATGCGATGAACAGGATTAATGCGGCAGAAAGGGAAAAAATCGCGGCGGAATATGAGGGAGAGGCAGAACGAATAAGAATCGTTGCTAAAGCGAAAGCGGAAGCAGAGAGTAAGCGACTGCAGGGACAAGGTACTGCAGATCAACGAAGAGAAATTGCAAAAGGATTAGAGGATTCAGTGGAAGTCTTAAACCAAGTGGGTATTAATTCTCAGGAGGCCAGTGCATTGATTGTTATTACACAGCATTATGATACCCTACAATCGATGGGAGAGACTAATAATAGTAATTTGATACTACTTCCTAATTCTCCTTCTCAGGCCAGCGATATGCTATCTCAAATGGTTACTTCTTTTGCAGCAGCTAATCAATTAGGTGAGGATATGAAGGCTAAAGTCAAGGAAAAGCCCTTGAAGCTGAAATCAGAATAAAGGATGCCCAGAATAATTTTTTTATAATTGATATATCTTAAACATAGCTTTCAAATAGTAGTTATATATTTATATCGAATTTATTTTAAATCACTTAGACGTCAAGTCTAATAAAAATTATACAAAAATGGCTTTCGAATTACCTGAATTAGGATATGCAAAAGATGCCTTAGAACCACACATTGATACTAGAACCATGGAAATACATCATGGAAAACATCATAATGGTTATACGAATAAATTGAATGCTGCCATAGAAGGAACAGATCTAGAAGGAAAATCTATCTCTGATATTTTGACGAATCTAGATATGAATAATGCAGCTGTGCGAAATAATGGTGGTGGTTATTACAATCACTGTTTGTTTTGGGAAGTGATGTCTCCAAATGGAGGCGGTGAACCAACCGGTGCATTGGCAGATGCGATTAACGATGCTTATGGATCTTTTGACGGATTTAAAGAGGCATTTTCAAAGGCGGCCGGTACTCGATTTGGTTCAGGTTGGGCTTGGTTATGTGTTGTAGATGGTGGAAAAGTTGAAGTTTGTTCTTCGCCAAATCAAGACAACCCATTAATGCCAGGTGTTGGTTGCGGTGGACATCCGATATTAGGATTGGATGTATGGGAGCATGCCTATTACCTCAATTATCAGAACAGAAGACCAGATTATGTATCAGCATTCTTCAATGTTATTGACTGGGATATTGTTTCTAAAAAATATGCCGAGGCTAAATAAGATATATCCTCGAAGTAAAAGAAGAGTAGCAAAGAACATTGCTGCTCTTTTTTTTTTAACGAAAATTTAGTAATTCAACGCTCATTCTACTCGTCATAGCTAAAATAATAAGATACATTTGTTGAAAATTAATAAAAACGTATGATCCGATTTATCATTTTACTTCTATTAGTTCCGGTATTAAGTTTTGCTCAAGATAGTATTGATCCTGAGGCTAAGATTATTTTAGATCAGATTTCTGACAAATTAAAGACCAACGATCAACTGACATTGGACTTTGATTTAACAATTAATTTTCCGGGAATGGATGCCGATAAAAAGAAAGGTAGGTTGATTCAGAAAGGATCAAAGTTTCGAGTAGAGGTTGGACCTCAAATCATATTAAGTACAGGAGCGGATTTGTATATGATCAACATGGAAACACAAAGTGCGCAATTGAGTGCAGCAAGCTCTATGGAAGCTTCGCAAGGGATGATGAATCCGAAACAAATGTTGACCTTATACGATAATGGAGATTATTTTTATGCCATCACCGGTGAGGAAGATTATAATGGCTCTAGAGTTTTGAATATAGAGTTCAAACCTAAGGATCGTTATGCCGAATTCTCGAAAATGAGAATGGCCGTTAATAAAAATACTAACGATCCTGTATATTTAAAGCTATTCAACAAAGATGGTAGTCAATTTATCTTGGATATCAATACAATTGATTTTAGAGGAAGTATTGATGAGGATAAATTTGTTTTCTCGGAGCGTTTATTTCCTAATATACAAGTGGAAGATTTGAGAATCGACTAGAGCAAAAAAAAAGTTAGTCGAAGACTCGACTAACTTTGCAAATTATAATCCCATGAACATATCCAAATTAATATCGGTTTTGGTTTAACTATATTTATTTACTCAATCTTAATTAACCCAATTTTATTTTTAAGCATTAAAATGTATTACCAATCTCGAGAATATATTTTAACGATTAGAGTGGTTACTCAAGCCACTATAAAACTCTGGTGTCATTCAAATTTTGGATAAATGTTCCGCCTCATTAGGCTTTTATCTGTTTGACACTTCAAATATACGACCCAATATCACTTTTTTAAAGGACAAAAATGACTTTTTGTAGATAAAAGAATTATGCAATAAATGGCTTATAGTCCTATTTTTAATGCATTTTATTTGTTCTAATTGTAGAAAAAATATTATTAAATCAGATATTAATAATTAAAAATTTCTTCTGAAATGATCCATGCTGTTGTCCAGGCGGCTTGAAAATTGAATCCTCCAGTAAGCGCGTCAATATTCAAAACTTCTCCAGCAAAATACAATTGATCGATTGTTTTACTTTGCATGTTCTTGAAATTAATTTCCTTTAATTCAATTCCACCTGATGTAACAAATTCATCTTTGTTGGTACTTTTCCCCTTCGCTTCGAACCGGCAATGGCAAAGCAACGTTTCCAATCTATCCATCTCTTTCTTCGTTATGTCAGCCCAATTTTTATGTTCTAGTCCAAGATGAAGAATCATTTTTTTCCATAATCGCTTTGGTATCGAGAAAGTTCTATCTAATAAGATGTTTTGATTTCCTTTTTCTTTTTTACGCGTTGACAATATTTCAGATACCCGACCTTTCGGGAGGTCAACCCAATTTATAAAAACAGAATAATCGTATTGTCGTTCATTCAAAAATCGTGCAGCCCATGAAGAAAGTTTTAGTATTCCCGGGCCACTGAGTCCCCAGTGGGTGATAAGTATTGGACCAGTTGTTTCCATTTTAAATCCTTCAATACGGACACGACCAGATGGGATGGAGACACCAGGAAGACCTTCCAATAATGGATGCTTGATATTAAACGTAAAAAGAGAAGGAACAGGAGGAATTATTTTTAATCCTTTCGCCTCTAGAAGCTTCCATATGGATTTCGTGCCACCAGTAGCAATGATCAATTGGTCACTTATTAAAGTTCTATTTTGACTGGTTTGTATTTTAAATTGTCCATCGCGCCTTTCAAAATCCTTCATACCCTCGGAAAGACAAATGGTGATCTTATGTTTTTGGGCTTGACCCATAAAACAATCGATAATCGTTTGAGAAGAATTACTAGAAGGGAAAATTCTGCCGTCTTCTTCAATATTTGTTTCGATACCTTGAGCATCTAACCAAGCAAGCATGTCGCCACACATAAATTTATGGAATGGACCTAAAAGTTCTTTGGATCCTCGTGGGTAGAATTTAATTAACTCCTTTGGCTCCCAACAGGCATGTGTTACATTACATCGTCCACCACCAGAAATACGCACCTTGTCTAGGCATTTGGTGGATTTTTCCAGAATTAGAATGTTGGTTCCAGGATGTTTCTCCGCAATATTGATCGCACTAAAAAAACCAGCGGCTCCTCCGCCGGAAATGATGATATCGTAGGTATTTATTGCCAATAGTTTAGATATTTGTGGTGTAAAACTATGAAAATGGAAAGAGAACATCATGTCGGTTTGGTATTAAGCGGTGGCGGTGCAAAAGGAGCTGCTCATATCGGTGTCCTAAAGGCCATGGAAGAACGTGGCATCGAAGCCACTATAGTTTCTGGAACCAGTGCGGGTGCAATTGTCGGAGGACTATATTGCAGCGGTTTATCAGCGGATGAGATACTAGATATTTTCTTAAACACGTCTGTTTTTCGTCCAGCTTTTTATACGTGGCGCAAACCTGGAGTGTTAAATATAAATCCGCTCGCGAAAGTTTTACGACCATACTTTAAATTCGATTCCTTCGAGGACTTGAAATATCCGTGCTATATTGTGGCGACGGATATTACGAAAGCTAAACAACGCGTTTTCTCTAAAGGACCAATTATTCAGAGTATTTTAGCCTCGGCATGTTTTCCGGGAATATTTGCTCCCATTGAAATTGGCGATTCATTATATTCGGACGGAGGTATTCTTAATAATTTTCCGACAGAACCGATCGCACAAAAATGCGAGCGCCTAATTGGTGTAAATATTCAGCATATTGAAGCTATCCCAAAGGAAGAATTAAAATCAACCTTTGGTGTTGTACAGCGTGTATATTCTATCTCTACGAAGTTTGCATCCATTGCAAAATATCAGCATTGCGATGTGGTTATAGCACCTCCGGCCTTGAATAATTTTAATACTTTCGATATGTATAAAATCAAAAGAATGTATGAAATTGGCTATGAACATGCATGTGAAGTCTTTGATTCTAATTCGAAGCAATGGGTATAGAAATCTATTCACCCAAAACAGACGAATATCAAAGTTGATTCGTTAGTTAAAATGTACTATCTTTGCGCGCTTATGATTAGGAAATTATTTTTTGCCTTACCTGTGATTGTTTTACTACTTGTCGCTTCCTGTAAAACGGAATACGAAAAAGTGCGAGCAAGTGGAGATCCAGAATTGATGGTAAAAACAGCTGATGCATATTTTAAGGATGAAAAATTTCTACAGGCTCAGACCTTGTATGAGATTGTAATTCCGTATTACCGAGGGAAGGAAGAGGCTGCTGATATCTTTTTCAATTATGCCTATACGCACTATTACTTGAGAGAATATATTCTGGCCAGTCATTATTTCAAAAACTTTTCGACCACCTATTACAACAATAGCAAAAGGGAAGAAGCGATGTTCATGTCGGCATATAGTAATTATGAGTTGTCTCCCAGTCATAAATTGGATCAATCCTATTCGGATGTTGCCATCGAAGGATTTCAGCTGTTTGTAAACACCTTTCCGGATTCGGATCGGGTGAAAGAAGCGAATGATCTCATCGAAGAAATGCGCGGGAAAATGGAGAAAAAGTCTTTCTCTCAGGGGCAGTTGTATCTCGATATCAAGCAATATGAAGCGGCTATGGTTTCCTTCGAAAATATGTTGCAGGAATACCCAGATTCAGATATGGCAGAAAAAGCTCGATACTTAAGTATTGTAGCAGCATATGAACTGGCAAAAAATAGTATTTACGGAAAACAAGCTAGTCGATATAGAGAAGTACTCGAGAAAATCGATAAATACGAAAAAAAACATAAACGTTCTTCTTTTAGAAAGGAACTAAAAGCCATAAAAAACGATTCTAATAAACAGTTAAGTCAATAATTATTTATGTCGGATATAAAAAGTAAAGTTCAAGGATTGGATCCAAACGTTTCTCCAAGAGATGTAAAGTCGATTGCAGATTCTACAGGTAATATTTATGAGGTTCTTTCGGTAATTACGAGCCGAGCAAACCAACTTGCTGTAGATTTAAAAAACGAGCTTCATTCCAAATTGGAAGAGTTTGCTGTTGTTTCTGAGACGATTGAAGAAGTTCAAGAAAACAAAGAGCAAATTGAGATTTCTAAATTCTACGAAAGATTACCAAATCCAGTACTTATTGCTACACATGAATTTCTAAGCGACGAATTGGAATACAAGTATGTAACTCCAGAAAAAAGAGATTAAGAATCCATGAATGGATTAAGCGGTAAGAAAGTATTACTAGCTGTTACGGGATCGATAGCAGCCTATAAAAGTGTTTTTCTTACGCGTCTATTAATAAAATCAGGGGCTGATGTCAGAGTGATCATGACAAAGGCCTCTTGTGGTTTTGTATCCCCACTGACTTTTGCAACCTTATCCAAGCACGAAGTTTTCACAGATGTTAGTGCTGAATCAAGTTGGAATAATCATGTCGAACTCGGACTTTGGGCAGACGCTATGATCGTTGCTCCATGTACTGCCACCACCTTGGCCAAAATGGCGAATGGAATAGCGGATAATATGGTCGTAGCTTGTTACTTATCCGCTAAATGTCCTGTCTTCATAGCACCAGCCATGGATTTGGATATGTGGAAACATCCATCTACGAAGAAAAATTTAAAATTATTACAAGAGTATGGAAATCATATCATTTCTGTAGGTTCTGGTGAATTGGCCAGCGGTTTGATTGGTGAAGGTAGAATGGAAGAACCAGAAGAAATTGTACGCAGATTAGATACATTTTGGACGTCAAATCAAGAACTTAAAGACAAAAAGGTCGTAATAACAGCAGGACCAACCTACGAAGACTTAGATCCTGTACGTTATATTGGAAATCGAAGCACTGGGAAAATGGGCATCGCTTTGGCTGAAGAGTGTTTGAGTAGAGGAGCCCATGTACACCTCATTTTGGGGCCAAGTAATCAGAGCTATTCGGATCGTATTCAGGAAGTGACAAGAGTCAGAAGTGCTGAAGAAATGAAGGATGCAATGATTTCGTCTCATACTGATAGTGATATATGTATTTTCGCAGCGGCGGTAGCGGATTATAAACCGGCGGTACAAAGCGATCAGAAAATAAAGAAAAAGGCAGGTGATATGTCTTTGGCGCTAGCTAGGACCATAGATATTGCAGCTACGGTGGGTAAAGTAAAAAAACAAAATCAACTCCATATTGGATTTGCACTCGAGACTGAAAATGAACAAAGTAATGCGATTTCAAAATTGAAACGAAAACAGTTCGATTTAATCGTTCTCAATTCGCTTAATGATAAGGGCGCTGGATTTGCACACGATACGAATAAAATTAAAATTATAGATGCAGCTGGTGATGTTCGAGCATTTCCATTACAATCCAAGAAAAATACAGCAAAAGATATAATAGATACTGTCATATCTAAGTTTATTGAAGTATAGCATGTGCATTAATGCGGTTAAAAGGAAAAGAATGAAAACAAAAAAATTGAATATTTTCTTGACATTGGGCTTCTTGTTGATGATCAATGTATCCATGTTTGCTCAAGAACTTAATTTTTCAGTATCGGTCCAAGTAGCTCAATTACAAACGACAGATGAACGCGTTCTGAAGGCGATGGAAAAGGAGATTGAAGAATTTCTAAATACAACGAGGTGGACACAGGATGAATTCGAGGATGAAGAAAGAATAGAGGGTAACCTTTTAATTGCTATTGTAAGTGAAAATGGAGCCAATAACTTTGTGGCCGATTTTACCATCCAATCCATTCGCCCCGTATTTAATTCAAGCTATAAAACAAAACTGTTAAACTATAAAGATGAAGGGATAGCTTTTTCTTATTTAGAAAATCAACCTATTCGAAATAGTAGTGAAAAGTACTTTGATAATTTATCGACGATCCTCACATTTTACGCTTATGTCGTATTGGGATTGGATTATGATAGTTTTTCAAAATTGGGTGGACAACCGTATTTTGATATAGCGAATGATATAATTACTTCCTTGCCAAGTAATTTAGTCAATGCTGGTGGTTGGGCCAAAACATCCAATCGTATTAGCCGTTTTTGGTTAATGGAAAATATTACCAATCCTCGTCTAAGAGCGATGCGAGAAGCGATGTATACATTTCACAGAAGAGGTTTAGACGTGATGTGGGAAGATGCTGGAAAGGGCAAGGCAGTAATTTTGTCCTCCTTGAAAGTCGTGGAAAAAGCGCATCAAACCTATCCGAATACCATGATGGTACGACTCTTTGGAGATAGTAAGAATCAAGAAATTGTCGAAATATTTCAGATTGCCGATCGAGCCGAGAAACTTAGGGTGTATGAAATTATGGTGGGCATCGATCCTTATAGGACGGGCACCTACAATGTGCTGAAACGCTGATGAAGAAAATTGCCATTTTTGCCAGTGGGAGTGGTTCCAACGCTGAAAATATCATTGAATTTTTCAAGAATTCTGATCAGGTAGTTGTTAAGCTGATCGTATCCAATAAGGCAGATGCTTTCGTCCTGCAACGAGCAAAGAAGCATAAGGTTCCTGCTTTGACTATTACAAGAGATATGTTGTATCAATCAACAGAACTGATAGATATTCTCAAAGTACTGGAAATAGATCTGATTGTTTTAGCTGGCTTTTTATGGTTGATCCCGGCGTCACTGGTTCAATCTTTTCCAAATAAAATGATCAATGTGCACCCAGCACTCTTACCGAAGTTTGGTGGAAAAGGAATGTATGGTAGACATGTGCATGAGGCGGTCAAAGAAAAGCAAGAGAAGGAAACAGGTATTACGATTCATTATGTCAATGAACACTATGACGAAGGTAATATCATCAAACAATTTAGTTGTTCTTTGAACGAAGAAGATTCAGTGGATGATATTGCCGCTAAAATTCATAGCTTAGAAATGGCACACTTTCCAGAGGTGATTCAGTCTTTACTATTGCCCTAGCGCTTTATTGAATGCTTGCATGTAGGCATAAATCAATGGAAATTCACCTTTGAGTGCAGGCTTGCGATAAAAATATCCGTTCCAAGCTTGAATGCCTCCAGAATGTATCAAACAGATATTTTCTCTACTAGTACGATGCTTTAACTCATCCATCAAAAAACGCATTAATTTAGACGTGTAGATGGGATCGAATAAAACATCATGGTTTCGTAAAAAGGATTCCGCAAAGCTGAATAGTTCCATATCCTTTTTGGCGTAAGCCCTATCCAGCGGGTGATTCGCAATGCGAACAAGCTCCTTTGGACAAGTGGATGCCGTTAATACTTCATAATAGGATTCGAAATGTGTCTGCTGATAATTTTTAATGGCAGGTACGATAGTTAAAGACTCTCCTGTTTTCAGCGAAAATGCCAATCCAATTCCTGTAGCCGCGGTACCTAGGGCGCAGTAGTAATGCTGTATGGATTCGTTAAGTTGTGTTCTAATTTCTTGAGCCATCTCTTGGATTCCTTGTATGGCCCATCGGGTCGATCCACCTTCCGGAAGAATAAAACATCCAGGAAATTGATCTTGAATTTGTTGTAGAAAAGCGGGCTGATGCTTATTTCGATAGGAATCTCTCGAAAGGCTGTGTAATTGCATATTATACGAGCGACACTGCAGTAGAGTAGGATTAGAAAGGTCGATGGTATCTGTTCGGATAAAGGCATGACAGGGTATGTTCAGGGCATGGCTTACAAGGGCAGTAGCTAAAATATGGTTGGAAAATGCTCCACCAAACGTGACTATACAAGAATAATTTCCTTGTATATACTCATGCATCGCATATTTTAATTTACGCCACTTATTGCCCGAAATTCCCGGATGGATTAGATCATCTCGTTTGATGTAAACCGTAGATCCAGCTTTAGATGGCAGTGAAATTTTTGTAATAGGAGAGGGGATATTAAAATCTTCTTCCAATTTCAGTATATGCATGCAATAGAAATAAACTATTTTTATAGTTCCTCTAAAGTACGATAATTCAGCCAATGGATAATTTAGACTTTGTAAAATCGATTCCGGACAATACAGAAAAAAATGATTCGGGTTTTGGTACCTTGTTTACCTCGGCAGACGTACGATTGATGAATCCGGATGGTACTTTGAATGTCAAAATTCAAGGTATGAATCGATGGAAGAAAATCAATATATACAAGCAATTGGTCAAGCTGAGAGCTTGGAAATTTTATTTGGCCTTGTCCGTTATTTATATATTTCTGAACGTCCTATTTGCCTTCTTCTATTTTTTTGCGCAGGATGGACTTTCTAGTGCTTCTGGGGAGGTAAGTTTCTTGGACGCCTTCTTTTTTAGCACACAGACTTTTACGACCGTTGGGTATGGACATATTAGTCCGAATTCTCTGACAGCCAATATTATTTCGAGCTCAGAGGCATTTGTGGGACTACTTTATTTTGCGATCGCGACCGGTTTGGTCTATGGGCGATTTAGTAATTCAAAGGCGGACATTCGATTCAGTACCAAACTGCTTTTTGGAAAATTTGATGATCAAAATAGAATGATGTTGAGATTGGCCAATGTGTCTTCTACGGAGCTCAGCGATTTAAATGCAGAGGTCATCATGTCTTGGATCGAGATGACCAATGGTCTACCTCTACGGAGATATCGAAAACTGGAATTAGAACTGAATCGTATCAATTTATTAACAACGACTTGGACAATCGTACATAGAATCAATGATTTTTCACCCTGTAAAATCATGTACGGTGATAAAAAATATGCAGGTCTTGAATTCATGGTATTCATTTCGGCTTTTGATGAAGTCTTCGATCAGAAAGTAAAAATTAGAACCTCCTATATTGAAAAAGATATGGTCTTTGATAGTCGTTTTGTACCGATTACTACCTACGGTGGAAACAATGCTGTCGTCAATTTAGATTTACTCAGTTCCTACGAAAAGATCACCGGTTAGTCTAAAATGCTCATTTGGTCGATCAACAAGCTGATTTTGTCGTCATTTTTCGATTTGTTGTAACTTCAGAAGCAACCGCATCGTCATTTTTGTGTCCTTAGGATGAAACATTCACCCAAATAAAATTATCTCCCCAAGATAATATTGAAAAGGGCCCTTATTATTCGTATACTCGAATTTAATCGCTTAAAAAATTTATGATGAAAAAATTACTTTTACTATTCGTATTCTTAATGACAACCACCGTATTCTTATCCGCTCAAAAAGACGAAACTATTTTTGGTCACAAAGGCATCAAATTAACTGGTGTTTGGGGTGGTTACATGCAAAACATTAGTTCGTTTAACAATGATTTTTCCATTTCTCGTAACGGATTTTTCTTATTCGAATTAAACAAAAAAGTCTTGATTGGTTGGGACGGTTTGGATGCAAACTACAACACTTCCACACTCGGTAATTTAGACCTTAATTCCAATGGATTTTCATTAGGATACTCACCGTTAGCACACAAGCCGATTCACCCAGTTCTTAATATTTATGGAGGACGTGGGAAGATTGAAGGCGCAGAAATATTAGACAATGTATATGTTTGGCAACCGAGTGTTACCTTAGAAATGAACGTATTTAGATGGTTCAAACTAGGTATTGACGGTGGTTACCGATTCATTACGGAAAGCAATCTGACTGGAGTCAGTTCACAAGATTTATCAGGCCCATACGCTGGATTAAAGTTGAAATTTGGGTGGTCTTGGAGAGGATAAACCAATCCTCTTAAGGCAACATGGCTCAACTCGTTCTTATGAGTTGAGCTTTTTTTTTTGCATGCTTTTTATTAATATTTGGGCGTCCGAGCCCTATGTTCCGTGGCTCGTTATACACTCGGCCACCGGCAAACCGGTGTCTAGGCTACGCCTACCACTGCACAGCGGTGACGCCTATTTTAATATCCATTCTATTAAATCCCGAACATCCACGATCGACCAACTATGTGGATGCCTATCACCATTTGAACGATAGCCTTTTCCTTGGGTTTCAATGTACTCAAGTTTCTCCCAGCCTTGATTTTTCAGTGTTTCAGAAATTTTCTGAATATTATATGCATTGGTATCTTCGAAATCTGTTTGACGGTTTTCTTTCCACCAGACACTATCAGGTTCGGTGTAAAAACGAAGATTTGTAGTTTGCAAATGGCCAATCATATTACTGTTGCTTTCCTGAGTAAAGGGAGATACTTTAGCAATATTTTGTAATAAAGAATCCTTCGAAAATGCTTGTTCAAAGTACTCAATGATCCATTTAGGTTCGGCTAGACGATCTTCATTGAATCCTGGTGTATTGATATCCTTATGGGCACTTTCGTACAGGCTGTATAGATCTATTGGAGAATCGACTATAAATGTCCCGTGAGGGCGAATTGTGGAGGATTGACGCATTAAATAATCCGATAAGCTAAGCGCCACATTACCGCCAATAGACATTCCACCAATAAAGATATTTTTGCTATTTAATGAGTGTTCGCTCACCAAGGTTTCTAAACTATTCGCAAGTTCTTTCGAAGTGGACTCATCAATCCATAGATGTCGATTGAAATTCATAAATACAACGGATATCTTATTCGCTGCTGCGGCTGTAAGAATATCAAATTCTTCTTTGGTTTCCGCAGCAGTATTCCCTCCACCTGGAAAAAGAATCAGACAGGCAACAGCATTTTTTACTTTATAAAGGTTGTAATCTTCCGTACTATGTTTCACTTCAAAAGGATGGAGTTGTTCCGTCAATGCAGCTGTAAGACTGTTTAGAGTTGGTCTGATTACGTTCATCTTCCCTTGTCGTTCTAGTACGCAGACAGCAATGGAAGCGTCCAATGCTGGTATGTAGAAAAACATAGTCCCCCAGAATCCTCCATGTCCTAGACTTTGTAAACCTTTTACTTGAGCATCGGCAATACCAAGACGATATATTTTTGGGATACCATCACTGGTTGGAACATCCGTAATCATGAGATCTAACAGCGCTTGGTCCTCAATAATATGGTGGTTAAACAAATGATAACCAAACTGGGCCAATTCCTTCATATTGGTAGCAATGCCACCTCCACCATATAAATCCCATGAGATATCATGATCATAGGAATCCCAATTAATATCCATTTTTTGTGGGCCCCAATCCGCTTCATTCCAATATTGATGAACCAGATCCAAGCTGTTTTCTGGTTTATCTTCTAGTGTTGGAAACCAGGTGTTTTTAAAACCTAGTTTTTCATACTCGAGAAGTTCGTGCATGGCTTCATAAAATGGTTTTCCAGTGCGTTGTTCTATGATTTCCGTGGCTAGTAGAAAATTAGCATCGGCATATTTAAATTGTTCTTGAACTTGCCCAATGGGGTCGGCCACCTTAACTGTTCTGGCTAATTGTTCATCTCTTGTCCATCGGTATTTGGGATTGTTGTCGATGAATTGAAAATAGGCGTCATTGACGTAATCATTGATACCGCTGGTATGAGAGAGTAGATGTTTTATCTTAATGGCATCAAGATCATAGCCATCTTCACGAAACAGATTCGCCGTTTTTTGAGTCAAATGTTTTGCGATGGAATCTTCAATATCTAAGGTGCCTTCTTCTTGTAATTTTAAGATACTCGCGGATATATAGCTTTTAATGCTACTGGCAATAAGTGCGGGCTGCAATGAATGAATCGGAGTGTTTTTTTCCTTATCTGAAACACCTGAACTACCGCTCCACGAGATACCGTTTTTGGGAGACTCGATGTGCACCATTAATCCGATAGACTGTGGGTTAAGTTGTAAAATGGAATCTATTATGTTCTGAAATACAGTAGTTTTCTGTTCGTGCTGTACTGTTGAGCTTTTGTTTTTACAGGAGATGAAAAATGCGACCATGAGCATTAGACATACCGAATGCTTTAATTTCATGAATTCATGTTTAAGAGTTAATAGCCATTATGTATCAACAAGAAGAAAAATAGTTTTTGAAGGCCAAGATAAAGTTATACTTGGCAAAGCAGTATTCAATACCTGATCATCTTGAATACATTATCGACATGTAACGAGCGATTCTAAATCGTACTATGGATTGATGACCACCAATCTCTTGGTAGTGATTTTGTTACCAGCTGGATCAAACACCGCAAATAGATACGTTCCTTTATTGAGATGAGATACATCTGTTTTTAAAGGATCGGATTTCGGTTTTAGTAGGTGTTCCTTTTTCCACAATGACTTACCCAGAATATCGTATATCTCGATTGTATAAGTACCTGGACGACAGTGTTCAAAGTTGAAATATACATCGTCAAAGGTAGGGTTAGGATACGCTGTAATATCTGGACTCTTGGCATATTCTGGATTATAGATTTCCGTGATTTCCGCTCCAGCTTTATATTCGACGGTAAATGGATTTCCATCGTCATCCAATTGAATGGATGCTAAAACTTCGATGGCCTGATCTGTATAGAAATTAACCGAATAGGTCGTGTCTGGTTCTAAAAATGATGCAAAGTCTCCTAAGAAAATATCCAATAATTCCTGAGGAGCTTCGATCCAAGCACCGAAGAAAAATACTTCTATGATCACTTTTCTTTCAGTGGTCGTTGATTCCCTCAAAGCATTCCAATCACCATCTGGAAGTTTAACAACTCCGTAGGCATCGATATCGTCATTACGAGTGATAACAGTAGTAAATCGAATTGAATCCGGAGCTAAGCCAATTTCAGAGGTGATGGTATCTGGAAGATCACTCCACGCTATGGGTGCTTCAAATCTAGATTCACTTTGATAAGTTTCACCATAAACAATATTTGCTTTTCGGTAGATCGGATTCATTCCATATCCATTACTGATTTCGAAGGTCTCGAAAACGGGGTCTACTGTTTTGATATGGATTTCTTCGATCGCTTCATCCGTTTTCTTGTAGTATTGTTCTACAACATCGGTTGATTTAATCAAGAAAGTTGCATCTGGTATAGTGATGGATCCGTTAAGTGGATCATCCAAGTATACTTCTCTATAATTATCTTTTGCTAAGGCGCTGAAATCCCATTCTTGTGGACCGTCAACAGTGCCTAAATCAATGGTGGAATTTAAGGTAGTGTAACTTTTGAGGGTACTACCGACATCAGGAAGAGAGTATTTAGTGATTGAAATTTGCCCCAAAAGAGCTCCAGCGAAAAACAATAAAATTAGTGTAAAGACTTGCTTCATATAATAATTTTCTCCTTTGGGCGTAAGCCTGATTATCCAATTTTCAACCAAAAGATAAAAAAATCATATTACTTAATTTTCCAAAGCGTGGATTGATTTTTTCGTCGGTCGATTCTTAAAATTAAATAAAAGCTTTTAATTATCAATTAGAAATTTGATAAGATCCAGAAAAAATCAGTTCAACTCTTGTAATTGAACAAACTTCGAATACTCTCCATCAAGTTCAATCAGAGAACTGTGCGTCCCTTCTTCTACCAAAAGCCCTTCTCTCAAAACGTATATTTTATCAGCTTTCTTGATCGTACTTAATCGATGGGCAATAACAATAGTGGTTCTATTTTGAATGAATTTATCTAATGCCGCTTGCACCAGTGTTTCAGATTCTGCGTCGAGCGCCGAAGTGGCCTCGTCTAGAATTAAGATAGGTGGATTTTTAAGAATGGCTCGGGCTAAGGTGATGCGTTGTCTTTGTCCACCACTTAACTTGACACCGCGATCTCCTACGATGGTTTCATAGCCTTTTTCTGTGGACAAAATAAATTCATGCGCATGCGCAAGTTTGGCAGCTTCTTGAACCTCGGCCAAGTCAACTTCCTCCAAACCAAATCGGATGTTTTCAAGGATACTTTCATTAAACAATACGGGTTCTTGAGTAACGATGCCAATATTGGATCGCAACGATTGAATACTTAGATCTTTGATAGTTGTCCCGTCAAAACGGATGTTTCCGGAATAAGCATCGTAATAGCGAGGAATAAGATCGACAATGGTCGTTTTACCAGCGCCAGATAGGCCAACCAAAGCTGTCAACTCATTTGCTTTAAACTGGAGAGAAATATTTTTTAATACTTCGTTTTCTTGATTTGGATATTTAAAACTGACTTGATCAAAAGCAATTTGTTCTTGTATTCCCGCTAATTGCTGGTTTCCTTGGTCAAGCAATAATGGATTTGCAATTTCCTGAATTTCTTGAATCCGATCTATCGAGGCCATTCCTTTTTGAATGTTGTAGTAGGCATTAGCTAAGAGCTTGGAAGGTTCAATTATTGAATAAAAAGCAAATATGAATGCAAAGAATGTTCCTGGATTTAAATCGCCAGAAAAAACCAAATTCGATCCATAATAAAGAAGCACAGCAACAACAGAAACACCAAGAAACTCGGATAGGGGAGACGATAAATCTCTCCTTCGAATAATCGAGGTTAATTTGCTTTTATAGAAGGTATTTTCTCGATCAAAGCGATCTTGTTGAAAAGATTCCGCTTGAAAGGCCTTCAATACCTTGGCACCACCTAAGGTTTCTTCCAGTTGAGCAACAATTCTAGAAATTGAAGATTGTGCATGGCCACTTTCTCGTCGTAAGGTACGGGAAATACTGCCGATGACAAAAACTACAAAAAGCATCAAAATAAATACGAAAACCGTCAATGAAGGGCTGATATATATCATAAAGAATAAGCAGCCAATAATGATAAATGGTGCTTTGAACGCTCCTTCTAACATATTGAGAATAGAATGCTCGATTTCTGTGACATCAGAACTCATTCTGGTGATGAGATTACCTTTACTTTCTTCGGTGAAGAAAGACATAGGAAGGGTCAAGTACTTCTGAAATAACTTGGATCGAATATCCGCTACTAAATTGTTCCTCACGGGCGTGATAAAGTAACTAGCCGCGTATCGAAATATGTTTTTGAAAAAGAATACTACTATGATGGAAGCACAAACTATCAGCAAAGCCTCTTGTTTGTCATGGTTTTTGACAAGATTGACAAAGAAATATTTGACCTGTCCTTCAAGGTCATAAGAGCCAGTCGGTTCGGGAACTTCTGGAGGTTCAGACTCGAATAGAATCTGGAAAAAGGGGATGATCAGTGGCAATGAAACAACCGTAAAAATGGCAGAAAATATATGAGCTATAATCGTAAGCCACACTTGGAACTTATAGTCAGCAATAGGCTGCAATAATGTCCAAAATCGTTTCATATTGGAAGGGTTAAAAAAAAAGATGTATCAATACTAGATTGATACATCTTTTAATATATTATTCTTCAAGATCGAAATCATTGATAAAACCGGTATTAAAATCACCCGATTTGAATTTTTCATTAAGCATAAGACGCTGATGAAATGGAACGGTTGTTTTGATGCCTTCAATAATGAATTCATCCAATGCTCGTTCCATTTTTAGTATGCATTCTTCTCTTGTTCTCGCTCGACAAATCAGCTTAGCGATCATTGAGTCATAGAATGGAGGTACGGCATAGCCTGCGTAAACATGTGTGTCTACACGTACACCATGTCCTTTTGGACTGTGGAAAGAGTGAATCTTTCCAGGAGCTGGTCTGAAGTCATTGAAAGGATCTTCAGCATTGATTCTACACTCAATGGCGTGCATTAATGGCACATAATCTTCACCTTCAATTTTTTCACCTGCAGCTACTTTGATTTGTTCCTTGATCAAGTCATGATCAATAACCTCTTCTGTCACACAGTGTTCTACTTGAATACGCGTATTCATTTCCATAAAGTAGAATTTTCTGTATTTATCTACTAAAAATTCTACAGTACCTACACCTTCGTAATTTATAGCTTCTCCCGCTCTTTTTGCAGCTTCTCCCATTTCTTTTCTCAATTCATCAGTCATAAATGGAGATGGGCACTCTTCTACTAATTTTTGGTGTCGGCGTTGGATGGAACAATCTCTTTCACTCAAGTGAATCACTTTTCCATATTGATCGCCTATGATTTGGATTTCGATATGTCGTGGTTCTTCAATAAACTTCTCAATATAAATTCCATCGTTCGAAAACGATGCTTTCGCTTCCGCTTGCGCTTTTAAGAAATTATCTTCTAATTCTTCTGGTTTCCAAACGATACGCATCCCTTTTCCACCACCACCAGCAGTTGCTTTTAGCATGACCGGATATCCGATTTCTTCGGCTACTTTGAGACCGTGATTCGCGTCTTTTAGTAATCCACCAGACCCAGGTACAACCGGTACGTTGGCCTTAATCATCGTTTCTTTAGCCGTAATTTTATCACCCATTTTTCGGATCATTTCCGGAGATGGACCGATAAACTTGACATTGTATTCTGCACATACTTCTGCAAAATCTGCATTTTCAGCTAGAAAACCGTAACCGGGGTGCACAGCATCGGCATTGGTTATTTCAACGGCTGCCATGATCTTCGGAATGCTCAAATAAGACTCTGTGCTAGAAGGAGGTCCTATACAAACAGCCTCATCTGCAAATCGAACATGTAGACTATCTTTGTCCGCGGTACTGTAAACCGCCACGGTAAGAATGCCCATTTCTTTACATGTCCTTATGATTCGCAATGCGATTTCGCCGCGATTTGCGATTAATATTTTATTAAACATATTGTTTCCGTTTAGAGGCTTTGCCTACGATGGTTTAACAAGGAATAATACTTGGTCATATTCGACTGGAGAAGCATCTTCAGTTAGTACTTTGACAATAGTACCTGAAACTTCTGATTCAATTTCGTTGAAAAGCTTCATTGCTTCAACGATACATACTACGTCTCCTTTATTGATGGTATCACCTACTTTTACAAATGCAGGCTTATCAGGAGATTGAGATCTGTAGAACGTTCCTACCATCGGACTTTTAACTTCTACTAATCCTTCTGTTGAATCTTCTGCGTTCGCTTCAGCTGCTGCAGGTGCAGCAGGTGCTGGAGCTGCTACTGGTGCAGGAGCCGCAGATTGCGGAGCCGCTGTAACCGCAGGAGGAGCCATTGAAATAACTTGTGGAGCATCTGTTCTCAACACTTTATTTTTAGCATAGTCTTTCGTTCGTATAGCCAACTCGAAAGTTCCGTCTTTTAGTTTGAATTCGCTCAAGTTCATTTTATTGACGAGCTTGATTAATTCTTGAATTTCTTTAAAAGTCATGATTATTTTTTTGCACGTTCTACATAAGAACCATCTCTTGTATCAATTTTCACCAAGTCTCCTTCATTGATGAATAATGGAACTCGAATTTCCGCTCCTGTTTCTACAGTCGCTGGCTTCGTAGCATTGGTTGCCGTATCACCTTTTACACCTGGTTCTGTATACGTAACTTCTAATATGATATATTGAGGTAGTTCAGCTGTTAATGGGGTGTCATCTTCTGTATTGAAAAGTACTTCGATATTTGATCCTTCCTTCATCAGTTCTGCTCTTTCAATAAGTTCAGAAGGCAGTGTTACCTGCTCATAATTTTCGGTATTCATGAAATTGAATCCCATGTCATCTTTGTACAAGTATTGATACTTTCTTCGTTCTACTCGTACAATTTCGATTTTATGACTAGAAGGCCAAGTGTTATCGATGACTTTACCACTGGTTAAAGATTTTAATTTGGTTCTTACAAAGGCAGGTCCTTTACCAGGCTTTACATGTAAGAATTCTACAACGGAATAAATGTCATTATTATGTTTAAGGCATAATCCGTTTCTTATTTCTGAAGTATTTGCCATTTTAAAATTTTGATCACGCAAATATATCTTTTAAATCTCTATCTTAATAAATAATTCCTGAAGATGCGAGAAATAAAAATATATGATATGTATAAGCGATTGTATTATTTCATATTGGGAATAGAATTAACCATCATATCCCCATATAAGATAGGTTGCTCCCCAAGTAAATCCACCTCCGAAAGCGGTCAATATGATCTTATCCCCTTTTTTTAGTTTGGATTCATAATCCCATAAGCATAATGGGAGGGTTCCTGCCGTTGTATTTCCGTAATGAGCAATATTTTGCATTACTTTTTCCATTGGAAAACGTAGCATGTCTGCCACGGAAGATATAATTCTCATATTGGCTTGATGCGGAACGACCCAGTCAATGTCATCTGCGGTAAGATTATTCCTATCCATTACTTCTTGAACCGTGGTACTCATTCCTTTGACGGCGTGTTTGAAAACGGTACGACCTTCTTGATATACGTAGTGTTCTCTATTTTCTACGGTTTCCTTCGAGGCTGGTTTTAATGATCCTCCGGCTTTCATGTGTAAGTAGTGTCTGCCAGATCCATCTCCTCTGAATACAGAGTCAATGACACCTGAATCTTCAGAAGCTTCCAATAAAACGGCACCACAACCATCTCCAAAGATGACGCAGGTTGCACGATCCGTATAGTCAATGATAGTACTCATGACATCAACTCCGACAACGATGACTTTCTTGAGGCGTCCTGTCTCAATGTATTGTGCACCGGTTGTAAGCGCGAAAAGAAAGCCCGAACAGGCTGCATTGATGTCAAACCCGAAGGCATTATTCAATCCTGCCTTGTCACAGGTAATATTAGCAGTATCTGGGAATACCATATCAGCAGTAACTGTTGCAACAATCACTAGTTCAATGTCATCCTTATTTGTGCCCGTTTTCTCTAGTAATTTTTCAACAGCATTAGCGGCTAGATCTGAGGCCGCTTTATCCTTATCTTTTAATATTCTTCTTTCTTTGATACCCGTTCTTGTGGTAATCCATTCATCATTGGTGTCGACTAAAGTTTCCAATTCTTTATTGGTCAATACGTAGTCTGGTAATGCGCCTTGCACTCCTTTTATTACTGCATATTTCTTTGACATGATTTTATCATTTTGTTGTATCGAAGTGGCAAAGGTAATATAAAATGTTTATTCAAGAAGTGGCTTTCCTTTTTCTCTAGGATGTGATAAATGCTAGGAATAAACATTTAATTTAATACTGTATTGTTGACTCATTATCATTTAGTTATAGAAGATTTAAAAAAAAATAAAAAAAATGTTCGTGGCATTTTTTTTGTTGATTGTTGATTGAGTGTTTGATATGTATTAGAAAAAAGAGCCATATGAATATGGGTATCGTAAAAGCCAATTTTTCTGGCACAGTTGGTATTCTTTTTGCAATAATGAAGGTACAGAGAATGATTTGTTTGAATTGACCGAATGTTTCCGAGTCAGTCTTTAGACTGCAAGAAGCATATAATTCGAAACCGTTATTTATTATTAAACAACCTAAATTTTTATTGGATGAGAATGAGTAAGCAAATAGCATTAATTCTAGTAGGATTAATGTGCACGTCGATCCTGTTTGCTGCAGAGAAAATGACCAGCTCGGTCGATTTTTATAAGGGCAACATGACGGAAGCCAAGCAAAAAGCCTTGGAGGAGGGGAAACTATTTTTTGTAGATTTTTATGCCAATTGGTGTGCACCTTGTAAATGGATGGATGAAACGACCTTTGCAGATGGAGCGGTGGCAGAAATGTTGAATAATAATTACGTCTCTTTAAAAGTGGATATCGATGATTTTGAAGGCTTCGAATTGAAACAACAATATAAGGTAAAATACCTTCCTACAATTTTAATATTTAATGCCGAAGGAGAATTGATTGATCGACTAGAAGAAACCATGTCTCCAAGAAAATTATCAGGAATTCTAACTAATCATCATAAAAAGAATCGATCTGTCCCGAAGGTAAAACCAGTAAACTCTTCACCTTCTAAAAAGGTGGAAGAATCAGAGGTACCTGTTTTACCTCAAGATGATTTCGTAATGCCGGATAAGGACAGTTACAGGATTCAAGTTGGCATGTACTCGGATTTTAAAAATACATTTAAATACGTGAATGAGTTAAAAGAGCAATTTGCGGAGCCAATCATCGTATTGAATGATTATCAAGATGGCAAAATTGTCTATCGAATCATGATGGGGGAATTTAAAACGAAAAATGAAGCAGTAAGCTTTGTTCATATTCTAAAGAAAGACTTTGGAATCAGTGCGATCGTCAAATAAATATGATCGTCTAATAATATAAATAAAACGGAAAATGTAAGCCTTATCGATTTATATCGATAGGGCTTTTTTTTATTGTCTATTGCCGTTATTTCGCGATATCAAGCAATAGAGCAAATGATATTCCTCTTATAATAAATGGCAAATAGCATGATTATGTCGCGACAGTATGTTAAATAATTGCAGGTGTAGGCATCACAAATGTCTATTTTGGTGTCTTGATTTGGGCAATAAATTAGATTTTAAAAGCATTTTAATTCATAGGGCTTTGGATAGCTTCAAGGTCTTTTGACAGAACGTATATGAATTAAATGTAATATATTTGCTGCCTCATACAAGTTAATACTTGTGATAAATTGTGTATTCATTTGTTGTACAGAGAGGTACAATATTGTAAGCGAGATAAATCAATGATTAAAAATATATTTTATACCTGTTGTATGCTGCTTTTATGGACGAGTTCTGTACTCGGTCAGAAAGCGGAAAATATATCTGCCACTAAAATTAATACTCAAAATTTGAGTGCATGTGCAGATCAATTTGCAGGGAATGTAAGCATGGGAAATGTCATTGCTCAGAGTGAAGCGGTTTCTTTACCTGGTCCGATATTTTTATGCTATCAAGATCGATTTACCATATTTAATAGTAATGCGGATTTAACAGGTGATCCAGATGGTACAACAGCACCGGGTGTGGGATATGCTTTTTTTGATTGTCCACCTACGGCGACAGGTCCGAACTTAAATGATATTGAGTCTGATCCATGTGTATTACAAACGCCACCTCCGAATCCCACCAACAATCCTGACTTATATGACCTTTGGGTATATACGGATCAGTCGGATGGTACGGCCCTTTTTCAAAATAGTAATCAACTCGGAGGGATGACCATTCCCGAGTTTTTTAATAATGGGAATCCTATCCAGATTTACTTTGCTCCAATCACTTTTGATGATTTTGGAAATAATAGAGATGAAGATAATGGACAGTGTATCAATATGAATGCTGCTGAGGCATTTCCTGTAGTCTATCTGAATGAGATTAAGATTTTGGATTGTACCTTCGATTTGGTGAACAATGAATACATGGGAAGTTTTGTCCTAGAGGGTGGATTTCCAGAATACAATGGTTCTACCTATACAAGTGTAGCGGTTATCAAGAATAATAATTTTAATGATCAAGCTCAGATTATTGGCGGTCCATTTATGCATGGCGATTTGGTCAATTTCGTAGCGGATGAACCGGGAAATTACTCGATTTTGGTGCAAGATGGTTTGAGCTGTGGTGGCGCTAAAGATATGGAACTGATTGAAGATGATAATGAATTAACGGTGAGTATCGATCTTCCTCCTGGACCATTTGAACCCGGACAATATGTCTGTGCAACGTTTACAGTAACAGATTTTGATTCGATAACATCTATGCAGTGGACCATTAATTTTGATCCAAATGTATTGGAGTGGGATGCGACTTTACCTTGTTCAGTTCCAGGTTTGGATGCTTTCAATTTACCAACGTACGGTGTGGAAAGTGGATTTATTCCTTTTCAATGGTTTGATGCAGATGCCAATGGTGTTGATCTGGACGATGGAGAATGTATTTATGATATTTGTTTCAATGTGATTGGTAATCCAGGTGATTGTACAGATATTTTTATCGATGGAACACCGACGAGTATAGCTGTTTCATGTTGTGAAAACGGCGATGTTCAATTGAATATTATAGATACTATGTTATGTATCCAAGAACCTACTGATGTAGAAATTATTGCTGGATCTTGTGGTGCTAATAATAGTGATGAAGGATCGATTTCTTTCTACTTTGTTGGTGGGACAGCGCCTTATCAATATGCCAGTAACTGTTTTCCGAATGGTATTGTTAATAATTCGGGAGAAGAAGTGTTTATCAGTGGTTTGAGTTCAGGAAATTGTACTATTTCCGTTTTTGACGCGACGGGTAATACGGCAGAAATTGTGGTGAATGTCAGTGATCTGGCTCCCATTACCTATGATATTGTGACTCAAGATCCGACCTGCTATGGGGTACCGAATGCCGAAATTGCTTTGGAGAATATCATGGGAGGAAATCCGGATTATGATTTCGCTTGGTCCAATAATGTTTTTGGAACAGATAACATTACATCACTTGCTGAGGGTACATACTTTGTAACCATTAGCGATCAATCGGGCTGTGAAGTGGAACAGGCTTTTGTCGTTGGTACGGATCCGATATTGGTCGATATTGTGATTACAGATACCACTTCTTGTATTGATGGTGAGAACGGTGTTGTGGTCGCAACGGCAGAAGGTGGAACACCTATTCCAAATAATAATTACGATTATCAGTGGAGTAATCCAGTGTTTTTTGATCCAGGAGTTTCGTCCTCTACGCATACTGATGTTCCTTCGGGGATCGGTGTGGTACGTGTAACGGATGACAATGGTTGTTCTGTGACCATCGAGTATGATATGCCTTTTGTAAAAGAGGTGTCTGCTCTGATTGATGTCACGCAGCCTCAATGTAATGAAAGTACAGGTTCTGTTGTAGTAACAGGAACAACCAGTGATAATTCTTGTGGCACTTTTGCTTTTATATGGGAGTCTGGGATCGTTTCGATCAATTCTCCTAATACCAGTACTGTAGAGGATTTGATTCCGGGTACTTATTATGTGACCATAGAGGACTGCGACGGTTGTCGAAAAGATACCATGGTCGTCGTCGAGGCAAGTCAGCCCATCATGCTTCCATATTTTACGGAGTTCGAGTGTGCAGACCCAACTGGATGTATTACGGTATTCCCTGGTGGAGGAACAGGAGCGATCTCCTTGGAGTGGGCCGATGATCCAACGATTTCCAATTCTATTCGATGTGACCTTGATCCCGGAACTTATACACTGACCGCTACCGATGAAGCGGGCTGTGATACGACCATCATGATCGAACTAGATGCGGGTGTTCAAATATTACCAGATACATTTTTTGTAACAGAAATTGATTGTGCCGGAGACATGGATGGCATCATTACGGTGGATGTTCCTGGTGCAGGACCGTATAATTATACCTGGGATGGACCGGAAGGGATGATCTATCCAGATGACGAGACTATTACGATGCTTGGTGCTGGATGGTATTATGTAACTATTTCTGATGGTTCTGGCTGTGAGGCAGTTGATTCTGTGGAAATGCCAGCACCTGATACGATTTTTATTAATCCAGTTATTTCGATTCCGAGCTGTAATGGTGAATCCGATGCTCAGATTGCATTAGTGGTAACAGGTGGAGATGATACGAATGGCTACTCTTATTCTTGGGATGGATTTCCTGGTGTGATCGGACCTATTTTGACGGATATTCCGCACGGAGAATATGATGTGACCGTATTTGACTCTAAAGGTTGTGAAAAAGATACAACGATCATTGTTCCAGATCAGGACACCATTGTGATTGATATCAATATTCTTGATGGAATTGATTGTAACGGAGAGACGGATGCACAGGTAGAAGTAGTATTTTCTGGAGGTCCTTCGGATAATGGTAGTTATGGAGTAATCTGGACTTCTACGGAATCTGAGCCCCTTTCAATGATTAGCACCGATACAGCATTCCTATTGGAAGCAGGAATAAATTCTGTGATTGTGTTTGATGCTGTATGTTCTGATACTTTAGAATTTGAGTTGACCGAACCGGATAAAATAGTATTGGATCAAACACAGGTTCAGCTGTTTGATGCCTCTTGTTTTGGCTTGTGTGATGGAAGTGCGCTGATAGAAGCCATCGGTGGAGACGGTAATTTTAGTTATACTTGGGAGGCTACAGGTAATATGAATCAGACTGAAACAGATCTCTGTGCAGGATGGCATTATGTTGAAATCATGGATGGAAATGGATGTATTGTCCGTGATTCCGTGCTTATCGGACAACCGGACACCTTGATTCTTGACATCGATATATTTAATACCGTAGATCCAGCTTGTAATGATGAAGGGGATGGAATTATTACGGTAGATTACGAAGGAGGCAATGTAGGGCCAGTGACTTATACTTGGACCGATGATGTGTCGGATGATGCTTCTGCGAGTGGTCTAGTTAATGGTACATACGTGATTACGGTGACGGACCAAAATGGATGTACGGATACAACCAGTTATACCCTTAGTTCATCACCTCCTATTACAGCAGATGTTCCTTCTCCTGAAGAGCCTCCATGTTTTGGAGAGCGAACTTGTATCGAGATTTTAAATCCGGGTGGTGGATCTGGAACCGGTTATCGATTTAGTATTAATAATTCGAATCTCTTCCCGATTGATAGTTGTGTACAGGTATTTGCGGGAGAGTATTTAGTGACGATTTTCGATTCTGAAGGTTGTTCTTTTGATACGACTATTATTATTGAACAACCTAGTGAGTTGTTAGCGAGTCTTGGAGACGATATTGTCTTTGAATTAGGCGATAGTACGACCCAATTGACTGTAGAATTGAATCAGACCTTTGTGGTGGATACGATCATATGGTCTTCTACACAACCTTATGAATGTGTGGATGAGGATTGTGAATCTATCTTTATATATCCTGATGTAGATGCCGTATATACGGTAACGGCTATCGATGAAAATGGCTGTGAAGCAACCGATCAGGTATTTGTTCGAATTGATGATGAACGAAAAGTTTACTTCCCGAATATTTTCACTCCTAATGGTGATGGAATCAATGATGTATTCCAATTATTCACTGGTCAGGGTGTGGTGGAAGTCGATGTTTTCCAAGTTTATGATCGATGGGGTAACCTGATGTTTGAAGCAAATGATCTAACGCCTAATCCTGGTGGTACCATCGGATGGGATGGAACATTTAATGGACAGAGTCTAGATGCCGGTGTATTTGCTTATCGTGCATTGATCACTTTTGTCGATGGGAAAACGATTCCTTATTCTGGAACCATTACCTTGATTCGATAAAGCACTGTGTTAAGAAAAATGAAGGCTCTATTCTTGTAAGGAATAGGGCCTTTTTTGATGGTGGGGTTAATATATTGCGAAAGGAACTCGGAAGGCCAGCTTTGCTGGTCCCGAATGACGGAGGAATGAGCGGATAAGCAGCTTGACTGCGCACCTGCAGAACTCCGGCCACCACGTCAATTTTCCTTTTTGACGTGGTGGATTCGCCATAAAGAAACAGTAAAATGGTGACACCATACATTTTGATCTCTTATCTACTATGGCTGGCTAGAAATTGGTAATATATGTTCTTTTTATCTCTAATCAATCCTTATTTTTGTGGAAAAAAAAGACATGGCGAAAGCTTCATATAGAAAAGAAAAGGATAGTATCGGGTATATCAATGTACCTGTCGATAAGTACTGGGCTGCGCAAACTCAGCGTTCTATGCAGAATTTTAAAATTGGAGGGCAGCAAATGCCAAAAGAGATTATTCATGCATTTGGTGTTTTGAAAATGGCGGCGGCAAGAACCAATGCGGGAGCGGGTGTTTTGGCGAAGAAAAAGGCAAAATTAATTGAGAAGGTTTGCAAAGAAATTATTGCTGATAAGCTATCGGATCAATTCCCGTTGGTTGTATGGCAAACTGGTTCTGGTACTCAGTCTAATATGAATGTCAATGAGGTGGTGGCAAATCGCGGTCATGTCATTAATGGTGGAAAATTGACGGATGATAAAAAGGCTCTACATCCCAATGATGATGTAAACAAGTCTCAGTCGTCGAATGATACTTTTCCTACCGCTATGCATATTGCGGCATATACAAAGATCATGGAATGTACGATCCCTGGATTGGAGAAATTACGGGATACTTTAGCGGCTAAATCAAAGGCTTTTAAAAAGGTGGTAAAAATAGGCCGTACGCACTTCATGGATGCTACTCCGTTGACTTTGGGGCAGGAATTTTCGGGTTATACTAGTCAGTTGGATCATGGGATAGCGGCTATCAAAAATACCTTAAAGCACTTAAGTGAATTGGCACTTGGTGGTACAGCCGTCGGTACGGGATTGAATACACCTCCCAATTATGCTAAGTTGGTAGCAAAAGAAATTGCGTCTATTACGGGTTATCCTTTCGTAACTGGGAAGAACAAATTTGAAGGTTTGGCAGCACATGATGCGATCGTTGAAGCGCATGGTGCTTTAAAGACGGTGGCTGTTTCCTTGATGAAAATCGGAAATGATATCCGAATGTTGAGTTCTGGACCTCGTTGTGGTATTGGCGAAATTATTATTCCTGCCAATGAACCGGGTAGTAGTATCATGCCAGGGAAAGTGAATCCTACCCAATCTGAAGCCTTGACCATGGCGATGGCGCAGGTTATCGGAAATGATGTTTCGATTAATGTCGGAGGGATGAATGGTCATTTTGAGTTGAATGTGTTTAAGCCGATGATGATCTTTAATTTCTTGATGTCTGCGCAATTGATTGGAGATGCTTGTGTCAGTTTTAATGATAACTGTGCGGTGGGTATCGAGCCAAATCAACAGAGAATTACAGAGAATTTGAATAATTCTTTGATGTTGGTGACCGCATTAAATACGAAGATTGGTTATGATAAAGCAGCAGAAATAGCTAAGAAGGCATACAAGGAAGGTACTACCTTGAAACAGGCGGCATTGGCTTTGAAATATCTAACGGAAAAAGAGTTTGATCAGTGGGTTCGTCCTGAGAAAATGATCTAATCTTTTAACCCGAAATATGCATTAGAAAATCTATTACGATGTCAAACTACTTCAAAAAAGGAAGAGGGGCGAACGGTGCTATGCCTCTTTCGCAAAAACCACTTATTTTATTGTATTTTGACCTCTCATTACAAAGTTCCAATGCATAATTCGGGTTTAACCTCGATAAGTATATAATAGAGAAACGCACTTCAATCTGGAGTGCGTTTTTTTATTGTACTTTTTGAATCCAGAATGAACCGGGTTGTCGATGGGACTGTGTGGCAAAAACGGGACATTTTTTCTGGAATAAATCTTGCTGATTTTGAGATAAATAATTGGTCGCACCGATGATTTCGAAGTGATCGTTGTACAGTAAAAAGGCTTCTAGGATGTATTGTTCATTCCACAGATAGTGGTCTTGAATTAACCATTTTTCTGGGTAATCTCTTGGGGTGAATATATCGTGAAAATGAATGATCACCCCTTTGTTTAATTGCGGTAATACGGTTAATATAAGGTGCAGTACATCGCCTTGTGCGCGAATGATGTGGGAGGAATCGATGAATAGTATATCGTCCTTCTGTAATTGTTTGAACAGGTCGATATCCAAGGTTTCCACTGGTTTTCTTATTACTTCCAGATTCAACGTTTCTAACCAAGGTTCTTCATAAGGTTCTATACAGAGGTGGTGGCATGTATAATCGGGCTGTTCTTCTCGATTTTTCTGGATGGCTTTGGTGCTTAGCAGCGTAGAGTTTCCCGAACCTACTTCCAACATTGTTTTTGGTTTGAAATGACGGATCATACAGTACAAATATTCTGCATCTCCCGACCCAAAAGACGGATTGTTGTAGTAATAGCCTAGCGTCTCTGGCTTATCCATGGGGATTTCAAGTATTTCGTTTTTAAAATCGAAAGCGTTTAAAAGCCTCAATTGTTTATCAAGGTTCCAATCAATATCCACGGTTCTCGCTTGGTGCAGCGGATGCCTTAGGTGCTTTTTTGGATTGATGAGGGGTTGATAATAATGATCTTGAATGGGTAAAATACCTGCTTTCATTAGAATAGAATCTTCGGTCGGATTGATGCCTTTGCGCAATATTCCCCGAAACCAATATGCACTGAGTACGGTGATTGGCGTTCCAAGAAAATAGATAATCTGTAATAATCGCTGTTTCATAAGAAATTATTTCAGGCTGAGTCCTCGTCGGTAATACACCCAACTCTGAGCAATACCTCGACTTAGAAGATAAGCGGCTAATGCAGCTAAGAGTGCCGTGTAACCCCAGTGATTTTTAAATGCAAAGTAGGAAAACAGAAATACGACAAAAGAAACGAACATGGTGTTTCTCATGGCGATAGAAGCCGTAAGACCTACAAAAATGCCATCCCAAATGTAGGAGGCAAATCCAACAATAGGGAATAGAATGATCCAAACTCTGTAGTCATCTAATAATTGTAGCACTTCCGCGTCTGAGGTAAAAAGTTGGCTGATTGGCTGGGTAAAGAATCCATATACCAGACTAAAAAGAATGGCTAAAACAAACCCATATATCAAACTTTTTTGAATGACAGATCGGGCTTGATTCTCTTCCTGTTGGCCGATGTATTTTCCTACAAGAGATTCGGAGGCATAGGCGAATCCATCAATGGCGTAGGACATCCAATTGGTAAATTGTAGTATGACCACCGTAGCGGCGAGGTATATTGCACCGAAGGTAGCAGACATGCTATACAGAAAAGCGAAGGTCAGTGAGAGCATTACGGTACGCAGGAATATGTCGCGATTTAATTTCCAAAAGCGCTGTAAATCTTTGCGAAGATTGGATAATTTGATACGAACTAAAGGATACTTCAGGTATATAAAGATACAGCCAGCTAGTATGCCGGTATAGTTCGCAATCAATGTCCCAAAGGCCACACCTTGTATGCCCCATTGCGCATATTGTACCAAATAATAACTGGTGGCGATATTGGTAAGGTTTATTATCAGTGTTAGTATCAATGGAATAAAGGCGTTTTGATTACCAAAAAACCAAGCCATAATGATGTAAAGAACCAACGTACTCGGTGCATCCCAAACCCGTATGAAGAAATATTCACGGGCAAGTCCTTGTAAATCTGCGTCTAAGTTCATGAGTCGGAATGAAATTTCCGCCAATGGTTTTTGAAAGACTAAAATGAGTGATGCAATACTCAATGCCACGATCAGGGCTTGAAGAAAAACGCGTGATTTTTCTTGATGATCTTGTTTGCCATAGGCTTGAGCGACCAAACCTGTCGTTCCCATTCTTAGAAATCCGAAGTTCCAATAGAGAAAATTGAAAATCATTGCGGACGATCCAACGGCCGCCAAGTGCAACGCAGACAGATGGCCCATGAGTCCAGTATCCACTGAAGAAATGAGTGGAACAGAAATATTACTGAGAATATTTGGGATCGCTAAAGCAAATATTTCTTTTCGAATTTTCATTGAATACAATGATAATCAATTATTGATAGATTAGGTTTTTTCTTAATGTGAATTTTTTATCTTTGTTTGTTGTTTTGATTTTTATAGCGTAATCCTGTAATTTAATCGAAATTAACAGAAATCACATAATGTTTTTATTGAATCGTATGTTAAACATACATCAGAAACGATAGAGTAGATGCGAATTGGTATTTTTTTTGGCGGACCGTCTCGAGAACGAGAAATTTCTTTTGCTGGGGGAAGGACGGTTTATGACAACTTGAACAAATCTTTGTTTGAGGCTGTACCTATTTTTGTTGACAGCTTAGGTCATTTTATTCTATTGGATTGGGAATATGTGTATAAGGGCACGATACGAGATTTTTATCCACCAATAGAGCATTTACCGCCTTCAAAACACGATTTTCAGATTTACATAGAAAGTTTGGAGCAATTATCGGAGGCGGATTTAGATTCTTTGATTCGACAGGTTGGTCGAAGAATACAACCAGAAGCATTTGGTCAATATATGGATTTTGCCTTTTTGGCATTGCATGGATATTTCGGTGAGGATGGTTTGATTCAAGGTATTCTGGAGCGTGTACACATTCCTTATACTGGCTCGGGTGTTCGATCGAGTGCATTAGGAATGGATAAGTCCATTCAGAAGAAAATGATGGGATTGGCCGGTTTTGAAGTGCCAGAAATGGTCGTGATTCCTAAGAGAATGTGGACCGAGGATCGGACAGAACATTTTTACAAAGAAGTTCAGGAAACAATCGGCTTTCCTTTAGTCATTCGTCCAGCTAATCAAGGTTCATCTATTGGTGTATCTATTTTGATGGAGGATACAGGTTTTGGGGCTTTCGCCCAAAAGGTAGACCATGCTTTTTTTAGAAAACGAATTGTCCATTCTGATTGGAATGACCTAGACGCTGAAGAGCGGGTGGAACAGATTCGTGATATGAGCGATATTCGAAGTGGTTTGGGTTTTCCCTTGTATTTGAACGGCACGCTTATATATCATCCTGATGCACTATTGGAGCAAATTGATCTGATTTGTATTGATGGTCATGATTGTTTTTTAGAAAGTGTAGCGACCGAAGCTACAGTGGTGGTGGAATCATTTATTCACGGAAAAGAATTTTCTTGCATTGTCACGCGTAAAGAGAATGGTGAGATTCGTGCACTCCCACCTACAGAAATCGTCAAACAGACGGAATTATACGATTATAAATCCAAATATCTTCCAGGACTTTCTCGCAAGATTACACCTATACATTTATCGAATGATAAAATTCAGCGAATACTGGAAGAATGCGAACGTCTATATGATTTCTTAGATTTTCAAACCTATGCGCGTATTGATGGATTTTATGGAGATGATGATAAAATATATCTGAATGATCCGAATACGACTTCAGGAATGTTGCCTTCTTCTTTTTTCTTTCACCAGGCAGCAGAGATTGGTTTGAATCCATCTCAATTCTTGACCATGATTATTCGAAATTCATTGCAAGAACGATTGGATAGCGAATTGTCCTTATCGTCTGCAAAGGAATTGTTGGAAGAATTAGATAGTCGAATTGAAGGGTTAAAGCAGGCGAGTACCGATAAAATACGAGTAGCTGTGATTTTCGGAGGCTATTCATTTGAGCGCCATATTTCTGTTGAAAGTGGTCGGAACATTTATGAGAAATTGAGTTCTTCCAATAAATACGAACCGATTCCAGTATTTTTATCTGGTGATGAAAATAGCTTCCGTTTATATCATATACCCATTCCTTTATTATTGAAGGATAATGCGGATGATATTCGAGATAAAATTGCCCATTTTGAAACCCACCAGATTGTCGAAGATATACGAGCGCGATTTTTGGATGTTACGAATAAATATGTTTCGAATCAGGCGATTCACGTACCAGTAGAATTGTCATATGAGGCTTTGGCAGAGCAAGTGGATTGTGTGTTTATTGCTTTACATGGTAGGCCGGGAGAAGATGGGACCATCCAACAGGCCTTGAAGAAAGTGGGCCTTCCATATAATGGATCGGATTGGGATTCTAGTCATGTAACTATTGATAAATATAATACTTTACAGACTTTAAAGGCACATGGGTTTGAAGTGGCAGAACAGTTTATCTTGAAAAAGCCAAATCAGTCCGAGGCATTAGCTTTATTGACGTCAAGATTTTCATATCCATTTATTTTAAAACCAGTGGATGATGGATGTAGTTCGGCGGTAAAAATGATTCGAAACGAAGATGATCTATCTGCCTATATCAAGGCAATATTTAGAGACTCAGAGGCTTTGGATCCTGTGTTGAGAGAACAATTATCTTTGGGTAGGAATGAAGAATTTCCGGCCAAGGAGCGCATTTTAGCCGAATCGTTGATTGTTTCTAATAATGCAGCAAGTTTTATGGAGATAACCGGAGGTTTGCTTACGCATTTGGATCCTTCTGGAACAGTACAATTTGAAATGTTTGAGCCTTCAGAAGCATTGGCGACCGGAGAAGTTCTATCCTTGGAAGAAAAATTTCTAGCGGGAGAAGGACAGAATATCACGCCAGCTAGGTTTTCAACACGTAAATCAGATTATGAAATCATCGCAAAACAGGTCAAGGATGATCTAGAAAGGGCGGCCAGAATATTGAAGGTTAAAGGTTATGCTCGAATTGATGCTTTTGTGCGAATTGACGAGAAAAATCAAGCAGAAACTATTATTATTGAGGTGAATTCATTGCCTGGTATGACGCCAGCAACATGTATTTTTCATCAATGCGCCATTAATGGATATAAGCCTTATGAATTTATTGATAAAATATTAGAATTCGCATTGGATGAGCAAAAAGCCACAAAAAGCTGAACCTAATTTAACGATTAAACTATTTAGATTTTTGACAAATAAAATATTTTTCAAGAACTTATTGTACATGATCATTTTCCTAACAGTCTTACTGATAGGATTAAATCTGTACTTACGCGCATATACGAATCATGGTCAGAAATTGACACTACCTGATTTCAGAGATATGCATATCGATGAGGCAATCGCCTTGGCGGAAGACAAGAGCTTTGAATTGATCGTAAATGATTCGACACAGATCGTTGGAAAACCAGGAGGATTGATCATTAATCAAAATCCAAAAGGAGATTCTAAGGTTAAAGAGAATCGAAAGGTGTATGTCACAACGACGAAGTATTTGGCGGATAAGATTCGTTTGAGTTCTTTACCAGAGTTGTATGGACGGGATTACGAGCAAAAGAAGAAAGAGCTTTCTCATATGAAGATCAATACGAGAATTAAAGATTATAAATATGATGCAGCGGAACCGGATCATATATTGGAAGTTTACTATAATGATGAACTTATAGTAGATAGTGAAGGCCGAGCAGAAAATATTCGAATTGATAAAGGTGGCACCTTGGATTTTGTACTGAGTAAGCGATCTGGATTGGAAATCAGTATTCCCGATTTGAAGTGTCAAACTTTAGCAGCAGCGCAGTTTTTTATAGAAGACGGTGCGCGTTTGAGAATGGGTAGGGTAACAGAAGAAGGAGAGGTAGAGGATCCTTCATCTGCATTTATTGTCAGACAATATCCGCCCTATTCAGACGATGGAAAAATGCTGATTGGTGATGCGATTGATGTAGTCATCAGCGCTGAAAAACCGGAAGATTGTAATTAACAAAACAAACATTAAATTATCCCAAAATTTAACAGAATGGATATTATGGTAGATGAGCTTCAAGAAAGAATTGAAGCAGGTGAAAAAGTGAATATGGTAGATGTACGAGAGCCATATGAACACGAAGAATTTAATATAGGTGGTCAATTGATTCCATTGGGAAGTTTACCCGTTAGAATTAATGAGTTGACTCAAGATAAAGATGCTGAAATTGTGATGTACTGTCGCAGTGGTGGACGTTCTGGTATGGCCAAACAATTTATGGAGCAGGCTGGATATAAGAACGTTCGAAATCTGACTGGCGGTATGTTGGAGTGGCAGCGAAGATTTTCAGCTAAATAAACAAATCCTAGAAGTTGTTTTTCCACATCATGGATTCAACGGGCTTTATGGTTCGTTGATTGTACTTTGCATTGGCTTTTTTGTTGTAGTAATTTTCAATGTCACCTTCAACGCCAAAGTATATGAGTTGTCCTACAGGCATACCTGCGTAGACACGCACAGGATGCACACAAGAAATTTCTAAGGTCCAAGTATTGCAAAATCCTACATCACCTTTACCAGCCGTGGCGTGGATATCGATACCTAGTCGTCCAACGGAAGACTTTCCTTCAAGAAAAGGTACACTGTTATGGGTCTCCGTATATTCTTGGGTGACACCTAGATATAGTGTGCCCGGTTGTAGGACGTATCCTTCTTCTGGGATAATGATTTCTTCGATCTGATTGTGTTTTTTTGCATCTAAAACAGCATCCGTATAAACTGCCAAGTATTTACTTAGATGTACATCATAAGAATTGGTCCCCAAGCATTGTCGATCAAAGGGTTCAATTACGATTTGTTTGTTTTTAATGGAGTCTAAAATCTTTTTATCAGATAGTATCATTGGCAGAATTTCAAAATTTGAAGGGCAAAGGTATGGTAAACATTTAATATTTTTTACAACGCTTTCAAAATCGTAGTTTTACGATACAAAATAGACGGAATGCCATTACGATTAAAGGAGTTTTTAGAGATTGAAGGTGAGATTGCCGTCTGGATCACGGAGGATTCGGAAAATCTGTTATCCAAGCTCCAGTTAACGGATGAGGAGCAGATCTTGATTGAATCGATGTCCGATCGACGTATCAAAGAATGGGCTTCGGCGAGATGGCTGATTCATTATTTATCTGGTCGCGAAGAACGCGCTATCTGTTTAAAAGATGCATTTGGAAAACCATATTTGGTCGATTCTCCCTTTCAAATTTCTGTAAGTCACTCTCTAAATTATACCGCCGTCATCGCGGCTCCATATAAGGTGGGGATCGATATTCAAGAATTGGTGCCAAAGATGGAACGCATTGCAACTAAATTTGTGCATCCCCGCGAGTGGGATTATATCCAGAAAGTAGTAGAACCATTAGAGATGCTACACATAATTTGGGGCGCTAAAGAAGCTATGTATAAAGCTTGGGGAAAACGTAAAATCGATTTTAAAAGAGATCTTTGTGTGCCTGAATTTCAGTGGGATGGTACCAGTGTTTTTTGTCAGGCTTCTTTACAATCGGCAAATATTCGCATGCATTTTGACGTTGTAGCCAAGAAGGTCGATGCGTTTATGTTGGTGTATGTTCAGGAAAAAACAAGATATGTTGAGTAAAAATTGGTTGGGGATTATGCTCCTTTCTATAATGTTGGTTACCGCCTGTAAGGGGAATCCCGAAGAGGCGACTAAATCGGATGTGGAGACTTCAGTTGCGGAGAACGCAGAGGATGAAATCGTTTTAGAAGAGAGTTTTGTGAAGTTTTATAATCAATTTCATGAAGATTCTCTATACCAATGGGACCACGTGATGTTTCCATTAGAAAATTTACATGAGTCTAGTATTGATGGTCCATGGACTCGAGAAAATTGGATTCGGCACAACACATTCACGGATATGGGCGGCATGTTCAAACGAGATTTTGAGGTATTGGGAAATATCGTGGTGGAGAAAATCATTGATGCGAACGGATTCTTCGAAATGGAACGACGATTTGCCAAATTATCCAGTGGTTGGAATTTGATCTATTATCACATTGAAAATCCTAGTATTAATGAAGACGAAGCTGGTTAATCTGATTTTTTTCTGATTAAAAACATGGTCTGTCTACCTTCACGCACGCAAATCTCATCAATGATTTCAACATCTATGGGTAGTTCGGCACGAGCTGTATCGAAGATGGTGATTCCTTCGGTCTGAATGTCAGAAGATCTCGGTGTAATCTTACCTCGCTCATTGGCAATATATACGGAACTCGTTAAATCTATGTTACTGGAATTATAAATGTTGATAGGAACATCCTTGTAAGTACGTCCTAATTCGATGGCTTGTGCTCGACATTGAACCCCTTGATCTCCCTGATAACGTTCTGGAATGAAAAACCAGTTAAATAGTATTCGCGCAACGAGTATCGCACAAATAAAGGTAATCAATCGAATGGCTCGGTATTTATTGAAGTAGTAAAAGATAAAAGATAGGGCTATTAATCCTAGACTCAACTTGACATATCGATACGGAATATCCACATGCATCGTTTGATGGAGCGCAATAATCGGTGTCAAGAATAGTACTCCAAAAAGTAGCTGATGAATGCGGAAGTAAATTTTATAGTAGATACTATTGGCATCGTAATGGATCTTATGTAAGTATAAGAAAATGCTAAAAACCAATGGAATTAACATGAGAATATAGCGTGGATAGACTTCAATACTAAACCAGTATACCAGGATGTTGGCCATAAAAATGAGCGCGCAAAATGCAATGAAGGGAACGGATTTGATCTTAGCAAGGATTCCTTTTTGAAATAAATAAATGACCATGATAGACCATGGCAAGAAATGATATATATTTTCAAAAGGGTAGGTGACTAGATGGGTAAAAGTCTGCCCAAAGGCATATCGATCTTCTAATGCTGTTCGAAGGGTAGCTTGATACAACAAGGAATCCATCGTTTTTGTGAGATCAGCTCGTTGAATATAGCTTAGATAGTAGGAACCTACGATGATGGCAAAGGATAAGATCCCTGCAAGATGTTGTATTGTGAACAATCGCTTCCAGTCTTTTTTGTAGATCAGGTAGACAACCAAAGTGATTCCTTGAAATAAAATACTCGGAAAACCTTTCAATAAAAATCCAATTGCCGCCAGTACGTAACTCCAGATAAACATACTGCCGTAGCGTTTCTTCTCGTATTGATGATAGATGATCATGAACGAACTGAAAGTGACCAAAGAATATAGAATATCAATGTAGGACAACATACTATCCCAGAACAATATTCGTCCACAGGTGATAAATAATAGGCCATTCAGTAGGCTATATTCCTTGGAGAAATGTTTTTTGGAATAAGCAAAGATGACGTAGCCAAAAAATAGGAGAAAGAAGATATTGGGTATGCGGGCGTTCCATTCTGAAAAGCCACCGAGTAGTTTATAGGTGAGCACTAAAACCCAATTATAAACGGGTGGTTTGGATCGATATTCTACCCCGTTCCAAGTAGGAACGATATAGTCACCAGACAATTCCATTTCAATAGCGACTATCGAACGGATGGCCTCGTCATCGTTAATGACCTGCAAGCCCAGATTGATGAGTAGGGCAGGAAGGAGTAACAAGGCCGCAATAATAAACCAAATCCTAGTTTCACTAAGACGCATGCTCCTGTGGTTTATAAATGATTTCGGTACAATTTTCCGGTACTAATATTTCATTGGCTACTTCACGAATATCTTCTACTTTAACAGCACTGTAATGATCCATTTGTTGATTTATCAAATCCGTATTTCCTAGATTGGTATAAAAGCCTAGGTTGATCGCTTTTGTTAAGATATTGACCTCGGAATAGACCTGCGCGCTTTCTAATTTATTGAGCAGTTTTTGGAGTTCATCAGCTTCAATCAAGTTGTTTTTTACAGAATCCAGTTCTTTCCATATGAGCTTTTCAATCTGTTCGATATCCGCCCCATCATTTAACTTCGCTTCGACCATTAAGAGACCGGGATCTAAGGTTCCGCTGACATAGGCGTCAATTGTTGTGAACCAAGGTGTCCCCTTATATAAATGTTGAAAAAATCGAGAAGAACGACCATTGCTTAGAATATCCGTAATCAAATCGGTGGTGTAATAATTGGGATGAATTCGATCACTCATGTGAAAACCTAAATAAACGGCTTGTGCTGGAACAGGATTACTTAGGGTTTTCCGCCTAAAATCCATCTGTGTTGGTTCAATTTCCCAAGAAGTTGCTACAGCGGTTTCCGTCTTGTTGTCGATCCATCCAAAATACTTTTCGATTAAGGCATAGCAGCTATCTTCATCGATATCTCCGACAATACTAATAATGGCGTTATTTGGATTGTAATATTGATCAAAGAAGTGTTGAACGTCAGCTAAACGAGCGTCTTCGATGTGGGAAAAATCTTTCCCTATGGTGGGCCAATGATACGGATGTTTCTGGTAAGCAAGAGCACTCATGTGATGCCACATGTCGCCGTATGGTTGATTGAGACAAACCTCTTTAAACTCTTCAACTACTACTTTCTTTTGGACATTCAGACTTTCCTCATTGATATTGAGATAGGCCATTCGATCAGATTCAAGCCACAAAACCGTTTCTAAATTTTCTTTAGGTACCAAGTTGTAAAAATTGGTAATATCTGAATTCGTAAAGGCATTATTCTCGCCTCCAGCCATTTGAATGGGAATGTCAAAATCCTCAACATGCTTACTGCCGCTAAACATTAAATGTTCGAAAAGATGTGCAAATCCAGTTTTATCCTTCGATTCATTTCTCGACCCCACTTGATATAGAATATTTACCGCTACCAATGGTGTACTACTATCGCGATGTACAACGACCTGCAAACCATTTTTTAAACGAAAGTTTTTATACTGAATCATCCCGCAAATTTACATCAAGAAAGTGAATGAATGGTTGATTTTTCGATATTAGAAAAAAACTTCCACATTGTGGAAAGATTTTTCATATATAAATATTACTTATTATAATAATCTGAATATCTTCGCGCATTATTTTCTTCTATGCGACAATTCGAACGATTACTAGTTACTTCGGCGCTTCCTTATGCGAATGGCCCACTTCATATTGGACATTTGTCTGGTGCCTATTTATCCGCTGATATCTATGTTCGATTCAATCGGCTCATGGAGAAAGACGTCTTATTCGTCTGCGGATCGGATGAAAATGGAGCAGCCATTACCATT